>NZ_JBEXLH010000005.1:0-218883 GCF_040609855.1 Nonomuraea sp. NPDC004580
ACATCCCCGAGCCGGGCATTCCTGAGTCGTTCAAGGTGCTCATCAAGGAGATGCAGTCGCTGTGCCTCAACGTCGAGGTGCTCTCCAGCGACGGCTCGTCCATCGAGATGCGCGACACCGACGAGGACGTCTTCCGCGCAGCGGAGGAGCTCGGTATCGACCTGTCCCGGCGTGAGCCGAGCAGCGTGGACGAGATCTGACCGCACACCCCGGGGTGGGCCGCCGCGCCCACCCCTGCGATCATGTGAGGACGATGCGTTACATCCTCACCGGCACTCCCGGGGCCGGGAAGACCACGATCCTGCGCGGCCTGGCCGCGCGCGGCCACGTCACCGTCGAGGAGGCGGCCACCGCGGTCATCGCGGCCGAGCAGGCCCGCGGCGACGCCGAGCCGTGGACCCGCCCCGCCTTCATCACCAAGGTCGCCGACCTGCAGCGCCGCAGACAGGAGCAGGCGGACGCGGCCCCATGGCCTTCCGGCGAGGGCTCGGGCGGCGCTCGGCGCGGGGCCGGAGGCGCCAGGGGCCTGGGCGGGGGCGCCGTGCGGTTCTTCGACCGGTCGCCCGTCTGCACCCACGCGCTCGCCGCGTACGTCGGCCACCCCGTGCCGCCCGCCCTGACCGCCGAGATCGAGCGGCTGGCCCGGGAAGGGGTCTACGACCGGCACGTCTTCTTCGTCCGCAACCTCGGCTTCTGCGAGCCGACCGACGCCCGCAGGATCACCTTCGAGGAGTCCCTGGAGTTCGAACGCCTCCACGAGGAGACCTACCGGGCGTTCGGCTACCACCTCATCGACGTGCCGGCCGGGCCGCCGGACGAGCGGATCGCCCTGGTCGAGGAGACCGTGTCGAGGCTGGCGGCCGGCACGGGCTGCCCCGCGTGTCCCTAGGGCGTCACGGGGACGGCCTGGCGTGCGGCGGGGGAGAGCCAGCTCAGCGCGAGCGCCGTCGTCGCGGCGGCCAGCGCGGTCAGGATCGGCAGGACGGCGGCGACCTCGTACAGGGCGGTGCCGAGCAGCGGGCCGACGATGAACGTGGTGCCGATCGTGGCGTTGACCAGCCCCGCCACCGAGGCGTGCTGGCCCGGCCCCGCCACCAGGGTCGGCGCGGCGGTGAAGCCCGGCGCCGCCAGCCCGAGCCCCAGCCCCAGCAGCACGAACGCGGCCACGATCAGCCAGAGCGTGTCCGCCACGGCGAGCAGCGCGAAGGACGCCGCCGTGAGCGGGGCGCCGGCCCGCATCAGCCGCAGCACCGGCCAGCGCAGCACCGGGATGAGCGCGCCCTGCACGGCCACGAGCACCAGCCCGGCCGCGACCAGCGTGACGCCCACCGCTCCCGCCGTCTCCTGCGGCCCCAGGTGGAGCCGGTCGGCCAGCAGGAAGCCGACGACCACCTGCACCAGGCCGAGCGACAGATAGAGGCAGAAGCCGATCGCGAGCAGCGGCCACATGCGCGCGTCCCACGGGCGCAGCCGCGCCACCGGCTGCTCGGGCGGGGGAGCGGGCGCCGCCGGCGGCCGTACGGTGACCAGCACCCACGCCGTGAGCAGCAGGCACACGACGGGCGCCAGGTAGAGCGGCAGCATGAGCGAGACCACGGCCAGCGCGCCGCCGCCGGCCGGGCCGAGCACCAGGGAGAGCCCCTGCGCCGCGCCGATCAGCCCGGTGGCCCGGGTGCGCTCGGCCTGCGTGGTGGTGCTCGCGGCGGCGACGGCGAGCGTGGCCACCGGCAGCGCGGCCAGGCCCGCGCCGAAGATCAGGCTGCGGGTCACCAGCAGCAGGCCGAACAGCACGGGGGAGGACAGGTGGCCGTCGAGCCCCACCGCGGCGACGACCCCGAACCCGGTCATGCCCGCCGTCGCCAGGCCGAGCCCGCACAGCAGCACCAGGCGTAACCCGAGCCGCCGCAGCGCCACACCCCACAGCGGGCTGGCGATGGTCAGGGACGTGGCGGCGGCGGTGACGACGAGCCCGAGCTGGGTCTCGGTCAGATGCAGCTCGCGGGAGAGCGGGGCGAGGACGGGGGTGAGGAGTTGCTGGGCCGAGAACACCACCAGGATGGTGACAAGTAACGGGATCAGGGCCTTGCGCACCAGATGTCCTTTCTTTGAAAGGTCAGGGACAGCGTACGTGTGCGCGGCAATAACGACAATCATTTCCCGATAAGGCGGGCGTCGCGAGCGCAGCTACATTTACCGATTTTTCAGGACATGTGGCTTTTCATTTAGCGCGAAAAATGGCCCTTCACGAGGGCTTGCGAGCCGCCCCGCAGCCGCGTCCGCCATCGGGCGCCTGACCCCCGAACACCCGGTATGACCAGGCATGATCGGCCAAGAGTCGCCGCCCGGTGTGACGGCTGCCCGGCCAAGAGCCGCCGCCCGGTGCGACCGCCGCCCGGTGCGACCGCCGCCCGGCCTGGCCGCCGCCCGGCCTCCGGGGCGTTGAATCCAGAAGTGGCCTGAGGTGGCAGTGCGGCCGATCTCGTCGTCCACGGTTTCCGTCAGTTGACGGGCTTGTGCTGGAGTCTGTGGTTGAAGACGGGAAAGTCCCTGATGCTCTTGGCAGTTCAGCTTGTCGAAGGGTCAGGGGCGAGCCAGGCGAGGGCCGCGACGACGGCCGCCTGCACGCCGGTGTCCAACGTGGGCCGGATCGGCGGGGCGAAGCGGGTGCTGTGGTTGCCGGGGACGTCGGCGGCGATCGTGTCGCGCCCGGCCGCCACCTCGTACGCGGCCGGATCCGCCCCGCCGAACCCCCAGTACGTGTACGGCACCCCGAACGCGTCAGGGATCTGGCTGAAGTCCTCGCTGGCCGTCTGCAGGTCGAGCGGCACCGCCCGGCCGTCGAAGCGGGCGGCGAAGGCGGCGGCGACCTTCGCGGTGGCCGCCTCGTCGTTCACCGTGGGCGGGAACATGCCGAAGTGGTCGATCTCCGGCGGCCGAGGGGCGTCGGACGCGGCGCTCTCCGCGCGGGCGATGCGGGTGACGGCGTCCTTGACGCGCCGCCGCACGTCCTCCCGGTACGTCCGCACGTTGATCTGGATCTCGGCCCGCTCCGGGATGTTGCCGGGATTCGTACCGGAATGGATGCTGCCGACCGTGAGCACCACCGGGGTCAGCGGGCTCACCTCCCGCGCGACGACCGTCTGCAGCCGCACCACCAGCATCGAGGCCAGCACCACCGGATCGACGCCCCGGTCGGGGGCGGAGGCGTGGGCCGAGCGGCCGTACAGGGTGACGCGGTAGTCGTCGGCGGCCGACAGCACCGCGCCGGGGCGGGTGAGCACCTGGCCGGCGGGATAGGGCAGCACGTGCTGGGCCAGGCACACCTCCGGCCTGGGCACGCGCTCGGTCAGCCCGTCCGCGAGCATCGCGCGGGCGCCGTCGCCGGTCTCCTCGGCCGGCTGGAACAGCGCGACGTGCGTGCCCCGCCAGGCGCCGCCGGCCTGTGACAGCAGCCGGGCCGCGCCCAGGAGGCAGGCCGTGTGCAGGTCGTGGCCGCAGGCGTGCATGAGCGGGCGGCCGCCGTCGTCGGTCGCGGTGCTCGCGTACGGGAGGCCGGTCTCCTCCTCGAGCGGCAGCGCGTCCAGCTCGGCGCGGGACAGCACGCACGGGCCCGCGCCGTTGCGCAGCACGCCCACGACGCCGGTGCCGCCGATGCCGCAGTGCACCTCGTAGCCCAGGGCACGCAGCTCGTCGGCCACCTTGGCGGCGGTGCGGTGTTCCTGGTGGCTGAGTTCCGGGTGGGCGTGCAGGTCACGGTAGAGCTCCTCCAGGCCGGGCCTGGCGGCGTCCAGACCGGCCAGCACCGTTTCGACGTTCCGCACACCGGGATGCTTTCCGCGGACGGCGCGTCAATGGCTATGGGCTCGCAAATGCTTCGGCAAGCCGCACACACCGGGCCGCAGAGACCGGCCGCAGGGACCGGCCGCACAGGGCGGCCGGTCATTCAGCGGGCCGCCCAGGCGGGGTCCGTGAGCGGGGCGCCCGCCGCCAGCGCGGCGAAGAGCTTCTCCCAGAGGGGCATGACGACCTCGGGCGTGTAGCCGTGGGCGGTCTCCGCCGCGGCGGCGCCCAGGCGGACGCGCAGGTCGCGGTCGCCCATGACGTGGCTGAGCGACCGGGCGAGCGCGTCGACGTCTCTGGGCGGCACCAGGATGCCGTCCTTGCCGGGGGTCAGCACGTCGGCGGGCCCGGTGGGGCAGTCGAAGGCGACGATCGGCAGGGCGTGGCCCATGGCCTCGATCATGGCCATCGGCAGGCCCTCGATGCGCGAGCTGAGCGCGTAGATCGACGACTTCGCCAGCTCGTCGTGGATGCGGTTGCTGCGTCCCATGAGCTTGATGCGGTCGCGCATGCCGCTCTCGTCGATGCGCTCCTGCAGCCGTTCCTTCGACGGTCCCGTGCCGAAGATGCGCAGCTTCCACCCCGGATGCTCGGCCGCCGCGGCCGCGAAGGCCGGAATGAGCATGTCGAAGCCCTTCTGCGGCACCAGCCGCCCCACCGCGATCACGATGGGGTTGCTCTGGTCGGTGTGCTTGCGCTGGTCCATGTGGACGGCATTGGGGATGCGGACCACAGGGGTGCCGGACAGCAGCTCCGTGTACTCGAGGCGGCTGGTCTCGGTGAGCACGGCGATGGCGTCGAAGCGGCCGTAGTGGCGGCCGATCTGCTCGCGTACGGCCTCGTGGTAGGAGGCCAGGTTCATGTGCTCCTGGGCCACCCGGATCACGCCGGCGTTGGCGCGCCGGGCGGCGATCAGGTTGAGCGCGGGGCGGGTGGTGACGAGGATGCCGTCGCGCAGCCCCGAGACGTAGTCGATGACCGCCCCCTCCACCCGCTCGGTGAAGTATTCGGCGGCGAACTCGCCGTACGGGACGATCTTGCCACGGGCGCGCCGCCACACCTTGCGGGCCAGCGAGTCGGCCGCGATGCCGTCGCGCTGGTCGACCAGCGTGGACAGCCGCACCCGCGGGTCGATGGCGAACTGCGGCTCGTCACGGCGGCGGACCACGCTGACGATCTCGACGTCGTGGCCCGCCTCGACCATGGCGTGCGCCTGGTTGACGACGGTGCGGATGGTGCCGCCCATGCCGTAGGCGTGCAGCAGCATGTAGCGGATCTTCACGAGAGGTACTCCCAGGTCCGGCACATGTCCTTGAGCACGCCGGGGATCTCGTCGGCGCCGGGCAGGTCGCGCCCGCGCTGCACGGTGCCCGACTGGATCTTGTCCTTCCAGTCGCCCAGCCCCTTGGTGACCACCTCGGGCTTGCCGTACGACAGGAGCTGCGGCGACCACGGCACCGACAGGAAGTCGCAGATGCCGCGCCCGATCTTCTCCGGCTCGGCTGTCAGCTCCTCGTAGCGCACGGTCAGGCCGGGCAGGGCCTTGCGGGCCCGTTGCACGGCCTTCATGTAGCGCAGGGCGTCGGCCGCCGCCTCGTCGCGGGTGCGTTTGCCCGGGCTGGCTTCGTACCAGGAGGCCGCGATGGAGGCGGGGTGGCGCAGCAGGAACACGAACCGCGCGTCCGGCCAGCAGGCCGCCAGCCGCTCGTACGCGAACGCGTTCGCCGGCGTCTTCTCCACGATGAACCGTTTGCCGCTGCGGACCAGCTCACGGTGGAGCACGCGGTCCCACAGCAGGTGTTCGAGATCGGCCCTGTTGTGCCCGAGGGCCTCCATGGCCTTCTCCGCCAGCGAGGTATCGAATTCCACGCGCAACCGGCGTACGTGCAGCTCATGGGGAGCGTGCAGGTCGGGGTGGGCGTTGAGCATCGCCCGCAGCAGCGTCGAGCCCGAGCGCACCGGCGAGATGATGAACACCGGCGCCTTGACGAGGCGGTCGGTCTCGGGATCGGCGGGCGGGCGGAACGGCGACTGCGGCCGTTTCTCCGGGGCGGGCTTGGGCGCCGCCACTTGCCCCGCATTACCTACTCGGTTGAGCTGGAATCCTGTGTACCTGGCCAGCGCTCCGTTGATTGTGCGCTGCCACTTCATGCCGAGCGAGGCTACCTGTCTTACCTGGGGATTGCCTGAAGGACCCTTGCAGTTTACCCGGCCGGCATGAGACATGGCGCACCGTGTTCACGGCGTGACGCAGAACCACACGACCTTGCCGTTGTCCGTGGCCGTCACGCCCCAGGCGTCGGCGATCGCCCCGACGATCTGCAGCCCCCGTCCCGAGATCGCGTCCATGTCCGCGGTCCGCGGGCGCGGCACGCCCCCGCCCGGGTCGAAGACCTCCCCGTAGACCTCGCCCGCACGCTCTTCCAGGCGCAGGGCGTAGGCGGAGCCCCCGTAGCGTACGGCGTTGGTGACCAGCTCGCTGACGATGAGCAGGCAGTCGTCGACGATGTGCGCGAGTCCCCACTCGGTCAGATCGGTCCTGATCAGCTCGCGGGCCCTGCCGACGCCCGACGGCACGGACGGCAGCAGGTATTCCACCATGTGAGCCGGTGGCGCTGACAAGGACCCCTGTTGGAGGGCCATACGCATCACATCTCTCGGTTTTGGGAGCGCTCCCAACTCCACGATAAACGCTCGCCCTCACTCTTGTGAATGCGCACCGGACAACTTTGCGAACGAGACGTGCCGTGCTTTCAGGGGATGCGGGCGACAGCGCCGTAGTTGCCGGACTTGCTGGGCTCCTCCTGGCAGGAGAGCTCCTCGCCCAGCGGCCGCCACTCCGGTACCCAGACCAGGCCAGGCGCCACCAGATCGAGTCCCTCTAACAGGGCCGCCACTTCCTCTTTCGAGCGTACGGCCAGGTGGGGGAGCGTCATCGCGAGCAGGTCGTCGATGGCGGGCAGCAACTCCGGTGGGACGCCGTCGAACGTGGTGTGCAGAAGGGTGAGAAAACTACCGGCGGGAGCCGTGTGGCGGAGTCGCTTGATGACATAGTGGGCATACTCCTCATCGTGCAGGCTGTAGGCCGACAGCAGGAGCACCGCCACCGGGCGGTCCCAGTCGATGAAGGTCCTGACCACGTGGTGGTTGAGCACCTCGTCGATCTCCCGCACGTCCCCCTCCACCACGCGCACCAGGTCGGTGAACGGCTCGATGGTGGCCTGCGCCAAGGTCACCACCATGGGGTTGCTCTCGACGTACAGGACTCTCGGGGCGGGCCCGCCCGGGTGCTTCGCCACATCGTGCAGATTCCGCCCGGCGGACAGCCCGCTCGGAATTCCGCTGCCGACGATCAGGAATTGATCCACTTCTTCCTGCACTGCCAGGTGACGGATCACCCGCGACAAGAACTCCAGCACCGCGTGGGCCGCGTTCGTCAGGGCCGGGGCGGCTTGGTCGAAATGGCGCACCGCGTCCTTGTCGACCAGGAAGTTGTTCTTCCCGCCGGCGGCCGCGTCGAAGATACGCGTGATCCTGGCCTGCGTGGTCTCCAACTTGGCCAAATTCCGGACAGCACGCTGGTGCATGAGCGTTGCCCCTTTCCCCTCGCCGCCGACCCTTATTCGCGGTAAGCGATCTTTGGACCTCACTCAGGACTCGAACCATATGTTCCAACAATTCCAGTCAATGACAACCCGATAGACCGGTTATCTTGGGAAATGTTTGTTACCAGAATCATCGTGGCAAGAAGCTCTGAGTGCGCCTCGGCAGGGCCGTACGACGGCTCCCGGTAGGGCGGCACCGGGTCTGAACAGGGCGAACTTCCCCTGGAGACGACGACGCCCCGCGTGCTCGCGGGCATGCGGGGCGGTCGATGCGGGTCGGATCAGTCCGTACCGGACTCCATGGCGGCGTGGTCGAGCAGTTCGTCGTCCTCGGGAACATCGGAGCGGGACGTGATCGACTCGCCGCGGGCCGCGATGGCCTCGGCGCCGCCCTCGTCGAGCGAGCCGATGAGGCCGCTGGCCGCCGCCTGCGGAGCGCCGAGGAGCGACTGGTGGGGGCTGCCCACCATGCCGAGCCCGGCGTACTGCTCCAGCTTGGCGCGGGAGTCGGCGATGTCGAGGTTGCGCATGGTGAGCTGGCCGATGCGGTCGAGCGGGCCGAACGCGGCGTCCTCGGTGCGCTCCATCGACAGCTTGTCGGGGTGGTAGCTGAAGGCGGGGCCGGTGGTGTCGAGGATCGTGTAGTCCTCGCCGCGCCGCAGCCGCAGCGTGACCTCGCCCGTGACGGCCATGCCGACCCAGCGCTGCAGCGACTCGCGCAGCATCAGCGCCTGCGGGTCGAGCCAGCGCCCCTCGTAGAGCAGCCGGCCCAGCTTGCGGCCCTCGATGTAGTAGCTGGCCAGGGTGTCCTCGTTGTGGATGGCGTTGACCAGCCGCTCGTAGGCGGCGTGCAGCAGCGCCATGCCGGGAGCCTCGTAGATGCCGCGGCTCTTGGCCTCGATGACGCGGTTCTCGATCTGGTCGGACATGCCGAGCCCGTGCCGCCCGCCGATGGCGTTGGCCTCCAGCACCAGGTCGACGGCCGAGGGGAACTCCTTGCCGTTGATGCTGACCGGACGCCCGCGCTCGAAGGCGATCGTGACGTCTTCGGCCGGGATCTCGACCTCAGGGTCCCAGAACCGCACGCCCATGATCGGCTCGACGATCTCGATGCCGGCGTCGAGGTGCTCGAGAGCCTTGGCCTCGTGGGTGGCGCCCCAGATGTTCGCGTCCGTCGAGTACGCCTTCTCGGTGCTCGCGCGGTAGGGCAGGTCGCGGGCGAGCAGCCACTCCGACATCTCCTTGCGCCCGCCCAGCTCGCTGACGAAGTCGGCGTCGAGCCACGGCTTGTAGATGCGCAGGGACGGGTTGGCGAGCAGGCCGTAGCGGTAGAACCGCTCGATGTCGTTGCCCTTGAAGGTGGAGCCGTCGCCCCAGATGAGCACTTCGTCGTCGAGCATGGCGCGCACCAGCAACGTGCCCGTGACGGCGCGGCCGAGCGGGGTGGTGTTGAAGTAGGTGCGGCCACCGGACCTGATGTGGAACGCCCCGCAGGCCAGCGCGGCCAGACCCTCCTCGACGAGGGCCTCCCGGCAGTCGACCAGGCGGGCGACCTCGGCGCCGTACTGCGTGGCACGCCCGGGCACCGACGCGATGTCGGGCTCGTCGTACTGGCCGATGTCGGCGGTGTAGGTGCAGGGCACCGCACCCTTCTCGCGCATCCACGCGACAGCCACGGAGGTGTCGAGGCCGCCGGAGAAGGCGATCCCGACGCGTTCGCCTACTGGGAGGGAGGTGAGCATCTTGGACACGAGTAGAAGTATATACACACGAATGCATGACCATTCAAAGCCGACCCCATGAAATGGCGTGATCGGGCGGAGAGTTGCCTGGTCAGCGGCAAGATGTCCGATTTGCCGCCAGGGTGTCATGATCGCCGCCGGCGGCGTCTCCGTCCGGTGGGGCGTCATGGTGGAGCAAAAGTTAAAGCAGTCGCTTGACTTACGCCCACCTGCTTGATTGGCTGGTAGCGCCCGAATTCGACAGGATCCAGTCAGGATCTGTCAGCGTGGGAGGTGGACCATGGCGACCAGGACGGCCAGGGTCAACGCCACCCGCGAGCAGATACTCACCGCCGCCGAGCGGCTCTTCGCCGAGCACGGCGTGTACGCCGTCTCCAACCGCCAGGTCAGCGTGGCCGCAGGCCAGGGCAACAACGCCGCCGTGGGCTACCACTTCGGCACCAAGGCCGACCTGGTACGCGCCATCGTGCGCAAGCACGCCGACCAGGTCGAACGGCAGCGACGCCGCCTCCTGGCCGAGGTCGAGGGCGCGGCAGAGGGCACGGCAGAGGGCACGGCCGAGGTGCGCGACTGGGTCGGCTGCCTCGTCCGCTCGCTCACCGAGCACCTGGCCGCACTCGGCACCCCCACCTGGTACGCCCGCTTCGCCGCCCAGGTCATGACCGACCCCGCGCTGCGCAAGATCATGCGGGACGAGGCGCTCACCTCGCCCGCCCTCATGCGTGTCCTGGAGGGCCTGCGCCGCTGCCTGCCCGAGCTGCCCTCCGACGTACGCGCCGAGCGCGACGAGATGGCCGGCCAGCTCCTCGTCCACATGTGCGCCCAGCGCGAGCGCGCGCTCGCCGAGGACCTGCCCACCCCGCGCTCCACCTGGCACGACGCCGCGACGGGCCTGATCGACGCGATCACCGCGATCTGGACCGCCCCGGTCACCAGGGACGTCAAGGAAGGAAGATCGTCATGAAGGTCACCGTGGACCGGGACAGATGCTGCGGCGCCGGGCAGTGCGTGCTGCTCGCGCCCGACGTGTTCGACCAGGGCGAGGACGACGGCATCGTGCTGCTGCTCGACGCGGAGCCGCCCGAGGGGCTGCACGCCGCCGTACGCGAGGCCGCGGCCGTCTGCCCCACAGGAGCCCTCGACGTGAGCGAGGACGCATGACCGGCACCGTGCACGAGACCGCAGGCCAGGAGCAGGTCCCGCAGTTCCCCGGCGTCAGGGCCGCGCGCTGCCCCTTCGACCCGCCGCCCGAGCTGCGGGTGCTGCAGGAGAGCGGGCCGCTGACGAAGGTGCGGCTCTGGGACGGCAGCACCCCCTGGTTCGTGACCCGGCACGCCACAACAGCAAGACGATCATCAAGCGGAGCGTCACGCCGGAGGACCGCGCCGTCGCCTTCGGCCGCCTGTACGAGTACCTCGACGGGCTCGTGGCAGAGAAGCTGGCCGACCCCGCCGACGACCTGCTGTCGAAGGTGGCCGCCCGCGTGCGGGACGGCGAGCTGACCCGGCAGGAGGCCGCGCAGATGGGCGTGCTGCTGCTCATCGCCGGCCACGAGACCACCGCCAACATGATCGCCCTCGGCACCCTCGCCCTGCTCCAGAACCCCGCCCAGCTCGCCCTGCTGCGCGACTCCGACGACCCCAAGCTGGTCGCGGGAGCGGCCGAGGAGCTGCTGCGCTACCTCAACATCACCCACAGCGGACGCCGCCGCGTGGCGCTGGAGGACGTGGAGATCGCGGGCCAGGTGATCCGCGCCGGCGAGGGCATCATCATGCCCAACGACATCGGCAACCGCGACCCCGACGTCTTCCCCGACCCCGACCGGCTGGACGTGCGGCGCGACGCCCGCCGGCACGTCGCCTTCGGCTTCGGCGTGCACCAGTGCCTCGGCCAGCCGCTGGCCAGGGTCGAGCTGCAGGTCGTGTACGGCACCCTCTACCGGCGCATCCCCACCCTCGCGGCGGCCGTGCCGATCGAGGAGATCCCGTTCAAGCACGACGGCCAGGTCTACGGCGTCTACGAGCTGCCCGTCACCTGGTAGCCGGGCCCCATGAACGCCGCATGATGAACGCCGCATGATGAACGCCGCATAATGAACTCGGTCATCCGGGCGGACGGGGGAGTGCGGTGATGGGCGAGGCGCTGGTCGAGCGGGTGCGCGGGCTGTGCGGCGGCGGGGAGCGGGTGATCGTCGGCATCGCCGGCTGCCCGGGCGCCGGCAAGTCGACGCTGGCCGCCTGGCTGGCCGGGGCCCTGACCGAGGCCGGGCTGCCCGCCGTCCACGTGCCCATGGACGGCTACCACCTCGCCGACGTCGAGCTCGACCGCCTCGGCCGCCGAGGGCGTAAGGGCGCCATCGACACCTTCGACGCCCACGGCTACCTGGCGCTGCTGCGGCGGGCCCGCACCGAGACCGGCTCCATCGTGTACGCGCCGTCCTTCGACCGCGACATCGAGCAGCCCGTCGCCGGGGCGATCCCCGTCCTGCCCGGCGCCCGCGTGGTCGTCAGCGAGGGCAACTACCTGCTGTCGCGCACCGGCCCGTGGCCCGCCGTCCGGGCCGCCATGACCGAGGTCTGGTACGCCGACCTCGACGACCGCATCCGGCTCGACCGGCTGACCAGGCGGCACGTCGAGTTCGGCAAGACGCCCGACGAGGCGGCCCGGTGGGTCGCCTCGGTGGACGAGCCCAACGCCGCCGCCATCCGCGCCACGCGTCACCTCGCCGACCTTCACATCGACATAGACGCCCTCACCCTGTCCTGACCGATTTCGCCGGATCCGCCCGGCCGGGTCAGCGTGCCGCATGACCGCAGGCGAGACGCACCGCGAGAGCGGTCGGTGCTGCGGGCCCACGCGGACTTCCGGCGGCTGTTCACCGGCAACACGATCTCCTTGCTCGGCTCCAGCGTGACCACCGTGGCGCTGCCGCTCACGGCGGTCGTGCACCTGGGGGCGTCGGCCACCGAGATGGCGGCGCTGGTCTGAAGGCGACGCCGGTCGTCAGCTCGTGCCTGATGCTGGCGGGCACCGCGATCGGGTTCGCCTCGCCCGTACGCCGCCTGGGCGAGGTCAATGGTGGGGAACCCCAGAGATGAGGAGATACCGGTACAGCTCGTACGCCACGAGCGCCAGCACCGGCAGCCCCGTCACGACCAATAACCGGCGCGGCAGCGGCGCGCGTACGGCGGGCCGCGGCACCGGCTCCACGGGCAGCGCCGGCACCCTGGCGGGCGGCAGCGGGTCGGCCGCCACCAGCTCGGGATGGCGGTCGAGGTAACCGGGCGGGAACGAGGTCAGCGACGACGACCCGCAGGCCGGGCAGCACGGCCCCGACCAGGGCGGCTGCACGGGCACCCCGTGCTTGAGCCAGACCCGGACGGTGCGGCCGCGGCCGTCGCCGAGGTGCCTGACGACGTAGCCCTCCTCCCAGACGTGCAGGCAGTGCAGGCACTCGAAGAGCCAGGACTCGCGGGTATCGAACCCGTCGCGCACGAGGAACCACCCCCGAAGCTTCAGCGTTCGCCTTGAGTGTGCGCCGGGGGCCACGTCCTCCTTCAAGGCGGGGTTGCGACACTTTGCGCTACACAATGGTCACCGTTTGTCGGGTTCCGTGGTCAAGTGTTCCCTCGACCAGTCGCGTTTGTGCAGGTCAGCCATGCGGTATGGGCGCTTCTGAAAGCGGCCGGACGGCCGGCACAGGAGGAGGGGACGGATGCGGGGGTACGAGAGCGGGCTCTGCGCGGAATTCGTCGAGGTGATCCACCGCCAGGCGGCGGGGCGGCGGGTGTCCGCGGTGCGCGTACGCGTCGGGGCCAGGCACGCGGTGGCCGTCGAGACGTTCAGGCAGGCCTTCTGCCGGGCCGCCCGCGGCACGGCCGCGCAGGACGCGGCGGTCCACCTGGTCGTCTCCCCGGCGACGATCGACTGCGACGGCTGCGGCCGGCGTACGGAGTCGATGGATCCGCCGCTCAGGACGCCCGCCCGCGTCCAGGCGGCGGCCGGCGCGGCCGGACCCGTGCCCGGCCCCTCTCTGGACGAGCTCGACGAGCTCGACGAGCTGGATGAGCCGGACGGGGCATACGTGTGCCCGCGCTGCGCGGGCGACCGCGTGACCGTCAGCGGCGGTGACGAACTGGCGCTGGAGGCCGTCTGGTTCCGTACTCAGGCGAGCACTCAGACCAGGTAACGCAGCCACAGGTACGGCGCACACAGGGCGACCGTGACCACGGTGACGACCAGGCCGTACCGGGTGAACTGCCAGAAGCTGATCGGGGTGCCGTTGCGGGCGGCGATGCCGAGCACCACCACGTTGGCCGCCGCCCCGACGGCCGTGGCGTTGCCGCCCAGGTCGGCGCCGAACGCCAGCGCCCACCACAGCACCTGCGCGTGCTCGTTGCCGCCGCCCGCCTGGACGAGGTCGGCCACGATAGGGCTCATGGTGGCGACGTACGGGATGTTGTCCACGATCGCCGACAGCACGCCCGACGCGCCGAGCAGCACCATCGTGGTCAGCCCGAGCCGCCCCTGCGTCGCGTCGGCCGCGGCCTGCGACACCTGCTCGATCACGCCCGTGTGCACCAGCGCCCCGACCATCACGAACAGCCCGGCGAAGAACACCAGCGTCGGCCACTCCACCTCGCGGATCGCCTCGGACGTGGTGATCCTGGTGGCCGCCACCAGCACGCCGGCGCCCAGCACCGCCACCACGGACGGCTCGTAGTGCAGCACGGGATGCAGCACGAACGCCACCATGACCAGCGCCAGCACGGCCAGCGACTGCCACAGCAGCCGCCGGTCGGCGATCGCCTCGCGCTCGTCGAGCGCCATGACCTCGGCCGCGCGCTCCGGGTCGTAGATGAAGGACTTGCGGAACAGGAACCGGCACATCCCGATGAAGACGACCATCAGGACGACCACCATCGGCGCCATGTGCACGAGGAAGTCGTTGAAGCTCAGCCCGCCGCGGCTGGCGATGATGATGTTGGGCGGGTCGCCGACCAGCGTGGCCGCGCCGCCGATGTTCGACGCCATCGCCTCCGCGATCAGGAACGGCACCGCGTTGAGCGCCAGCCGCTCGCACACCAGGAACGTCACCGGCGCGATCAGCAGCACGGTCGTCACGTTGTCCAGCAGCGCCGAGGCCAGCGCGGTGATGACCACGAGCAGGACCATCAGCCGGTACGGCCGGCCCTTCGCCCGTTTGGCCGCCCAGATCGCGAGATATTCGAAGACCCCGGTCTGTTTCAGCACGCCGACGATGACCATCATCCCGAGCAGCAGGAAGACGACGTTCCAGTCGATGCCGGTCTCTTCCGAGAAGAACGCCGCCTGCGCGTCGGTGGCGTGGATCAGCAGCATGACCCCGGCCCCGCCGAGCGCCGCGGCCACGCGGTGCACCTTCTCGCTGGCGATCAGCGCGTACGCGAACAGGAACACCGCCACCGCGGCCCACGCGATGAACGTCACGAGCAGGCCTGCGGGCGGAGCGTGCTGGGCATGCGGCGGGTGCCTCCTCAAGGAACGACGACGACCATCGCCGACCAGACTTCCCGGCACACCTGTCACCAACGTATCAAGCCGCGCCGAACACCACACCATCAGGAGCGGCGTAGCGTGATCGCATGGCCGACGCACATTTCGAGCGCCCCCGTCTCGCCGCCGTCTACGATCCCCTCGACCCCGATCGCAGCGACCTCGACGCCTATGCCGCCGTCGCCACCGAGCTGAGGGCGCGCCGGGTGCTCGACGTCGGGTGCGGGACGGGCACGTTCGCGCTGCTGCTGGCCGGGCGCGGGCTCGACGTGACCGGCGTCGATCCCGCGGCGGCCTCGCTCGACGTGGCGCGGGCCAAGCCGGGCGCCGATCGGGTGCGCTGGATCCACGGCGACGCGACGGCCGTGCCGCCGATGTCGGCCGACCTGGCCACCATGACCGCGAACGTCGCCCAGGCGATCGCCGAGCCCACCGGCTGGTCGGCCACCCTCGACGCCGTGCACGCGGCCCTGCGGCCCGGCGGGCACCTGGTGTTCGAGACCCGCGACCCGGCCAGGCGGGCGTGGCTCGGCTGGAACCGGGAGGAGACGTACGTGCGGGCCGACGTCCCCGGGGTGGGCGTGGTGGAGCACTGGGTGGATTTGCTCGACGTCAGCGGGCCGCTGGTGACCTTCCGCGGCACGTACGTGTTCGCCTCCGACGGCCAGGTCCTGACCTCGGACTCCACGCTGCGCTTCCGCGAACGCGGCGAGGTCGCGGCCGACCTCGCCGCCCACGGCTACACGCTCAAGGACGTCAGGGACGCCCCCGACCGCCCAGGCCGCGAGTTCGTCTTCCTCGCCGAACGCCCCGCCACCTGACCACCCCCCGACCGGTCAGGGGGCCTCCCCCTTCACCCCTTGCCCGCCTGATCCCTGCGCGGCGCGGTGCCGGGCGGGCCTGGGGCGGCTAGGGTGAGGCGCGAAGGGAGGGGAGCGTCATGCGTACTCGGCTGTCTGCCGCGCTGCTCCTTCTCCTGTCCTGGTTCCTGCCGCCCGCCGCCCACGCACAGGCCGTCCACGCACAGGCCGTCCACGCACAGGCCGCCCAGCAGCTCGCCGCCCACGCGGCCGTTGAGGCGGCTGCCCATGCGGCTCCTGGGCGGGCCGAGCAGGAGGACCACGCGGTGTTGCGGCAGGTGCCGCAGCTGCCGCCGGTCGTGCGGGTCTGGTCGCCGTTCTGGGCCGGCGGCGCGGTGCCGGGCGGGGTCGCCCCGCCGCAGCCCGAGCAGGGCGGATCCGGGGGCTCGTGGGCGGTCGTCGTCCCGCGGGCCGCCTGCGGCGCTCCGGCGGGATGCCGGCCACCAGCGACGCCGCCTCGCGCGCCGCCCTCCACAGGGCACTGACGACGTCCCTCTCATAACGACCCGCCCCCGCACGTCGCTCCCGCGATGCGCGTGACCCTCCCTGCCCGCCGGACAGGCGTGGGCGGAGGGCGGGGCAAGCCCTGTGGAGGCTCCCATGAAACGTGCGCCGCTCTGGCGTGCGCTGGCGGCCTGTGCCGTCATCGCGATCTCAGTGATCGTCAGTTTCTCCGCCACGCCGCGTCTAGGACTGGACCTGCGTGGCGGCACCCAGCTCGTCTTCGAGACCAAGGACTCGCCCACGGTCAAGGCCGACGCCGCCGCCACCGACCGGGCGATCACCGTGCTGCGTCAGCGGGCCGACGCGCTCGGCGTGGTCGATCCCACCCTGGTCCGCTCAGGCGAGAAGCGGATCATCGTCGAGCTGCCGGGCGTGCTCGACCCCCGGCAGGCCGCCGAGGTGATCGGGCGTACCGCGCAGCTCACCTTCCACGCCGTGCTCGGCACGGCAGAGGAGGGCGACAAGTCGGCCGTACGCGATGAGAGCGGCGCGCCGCTCAAGATCGGTCCCGCGGTCATCACCGGCGACGGCGTCACCGACGCCGCCGAGCGCAGTGACCCCCAGCGTGGCCCAGGCTGGTGGGTCAGCATCGACTTCCGCGACGGCGCGGCGTGGGCGAAGCTCACCGGCGAGGCCGCCTGTCACCCGTACGGCGACCCGAAGCGCCGCGTCGCCATCGTGCTCGACAAGGAGGTCATCTCCTCTCCGTCGGTCGACCCGTCCGTGGCCTGCCGCGTCGGCATCCCCGGCGGCAGCACCGACATCACCGGGTCGTTCACCCACGAGGAGGCCCGCGACCTGGCCGTGCTGATCAAGGGCGGTGCGCTGCCCGTGCCGCTCGACCTGGTGGAGCAGCGCACGGTCGGCCCGACGCTCGGCGAGGCCGCCATCAAGGCCAGCGCCGAGGCCGCGGTGACCGGGCTGCTGCTGACCGCCGTCTTCATCGTGGCCGTCTATCGCCTGTCCGGCCTGCTGTCCACGATCGCCCTGCTCTGCTACGGCCTCATCTCGTACGCCGCGCTCGTCGCGATGGGCGCCACCTTCACCCTGCCGGGCCTGGCCGGGTTCGTGCTGGCCATCGGCATGGCCATCGACGCCAACGTGCTCGTCTTCGAACGGGCCAGAGAGGAGTACCAGCAGGCGCAGAAGAGAGGGTTGCGCGCGGCCCTCGTCCGCGGTTTCAGGAACGCGTGGAGCGCGATCGCCGACTCCAACATCACGACCCTGATCGCGGCCGGGCTGCTGTTCTGGCTCGCGTCGGGCCCGGTCAAGGGGTTCGGCGTGACGCTGGGCGTCGGCGTGATCGCCTCGCTCGTGTCGGCCATGGTCATCACCCGGGTGCTCACCGAGGCCGTCATGAACAGGGCAGGGCCGCGCGTGTCGGGGCTCGGCTCGCCCGGAACCGTCAGGACGTGGCTCAACCGCAGGAACCCGCAGCTCATGCGGGGCCGCAAGCTGTGGCTGGCGATGGCCGGCGTGCTTGCGGCGGCGGCCGTCGCCGGGCTGGCCGTACGCGGCCTGAACTTCGGCGTCGAGTTCACCGGCGGCCGGCTCGTCGAGTTCGGCACGTCCAGGCCGGTGTCCGCCGAGGCGGCTGGGCAGGCCGTCGCGCGGGCCGGATTCCCCAGCGCCGTGGTGCAGACCGGCGACGACGGCGTCACCGTACGCGCCGCGCGGCTCGGCCTGGAGGAGACGGCCAGGATCGAGCAGGAGCTGAAGGCCGAGGCCGGCGAGGTGACCAAGCGGCGCGAGGAGTTCATCGGCCCCAGCCTGGGCGAGGAGCTGCGCCGCAACGCGCTCATCGCGCTCGGCGTGGCCGTCGCCATGCAGCTGGCCTACCTCGCCTTCCGCTTCCGCTGGACCTTCGGCGCGGCGGCCGTGACCGCCCTGATCGTGGACGTCGTGCTGGTGAGCGGGATGTTCGCCTGGCTGGGCAAGCCGATCGACGGCGTGTTCCTGGCCGCGATGCTGACCATCGTGGGCTACTCGGTCAACGACAAGGTGGTGGTGTTCGACCGGGTCAGGGAGCTGTGGGCGATCCGGCGCAAGGAGCCGTTCGCCTCGTCGGTGAACGGGGCGATCCTGCAGACCCTGCCGCGTACCGTCAACACCGGGCTCGGCGCGCTGTTCATCCTGGTCGCGCTCATGGCGTTCGGCGGCGACTCGCTGCGGGACTTCGCGATCGCGCTGGTGACGGGCATCGTGGTGGGCACGCTGTCGTCCGGCTTCGTGGCCGGTCCTGTGGCCATCCTGCTGTCCCGCTTCGACCGCAAGCCGCCGCCCGCGCCGCCCGCACCCAAGGTCAAGCGTGAGCGCCGGGGCACGGGAGCCGTCGTGTGACGCCCCGGGGGGCGGGGAGCCCGGTCTCCCCGCCCCCGCATCTCGGGCGCCTCGCGGGGAACACGTCCGGAATGGAGGTGCTGAGCAGCCGCGTGCTGCTGCGTCCAGGTGACCTTGAGCGCAGCCGCCGCTTCTACGCCGAGATCCTCGGCCTGGCCGTCTACCGCGAGTTCGGGCCCCCCGACCATCCCGGCACGGTGTTCTTCCTCGGCGGAGGCTTCCTGGAGCTCTCAGGCCAGGGTGCGCCGGACGGCTCGGCGCACACCCTGTGGCTCCAGGTACGCGACGTCGCCCACGAGGAGCGGCGGCTCAGGCAGGCGGGCGTCACCGTGCTGCGCGAGGCGCGCATGGAGCCGTGGGGCCTGGTCGAGCTGTGGATCGCCGACCCCGACGGGCACAGCGTCGTGCTGGTCGAGATCCCCGGCGACCACCCCCTGCGCCGCGACACCCGCTGAGCCCCGGGACCGGTCCCGGGCCGGGCATCGCATACTGGGGCGGCTGACGGAAGGCGTCCCCTTCCGTACGATCCGGTAAGCGATCAGCAGCGGAGAGCTAGGAGAGTCATGCCCGCCACGATCACCACCGCCCTGGCGGTGGCCGCGTCCCTCGCGCTCGCCCCCGCCGTCACGACGGCCCCCGCCACCGTGGCCCACACCACCGTGGCCCACGCCGCGGCGAAGAAGCCGAACCTGCGGGCCTGCTACGACGGCAAGTGCAACCTCACCCTCACCAAGTCCGTCTCGTTCCGGGTCAGCTCCCGGTACGGCATCACCCGCCTGGCCATCTCCTTCTCCTCCACCAGGGTCCACGTCAAGGGCACGGGCCCGGGGGTGACCTCGCAGGCCTGGCTCGGCAAGGGCACGTCGGGGTCGGTCAACAACATCGGCGTCAAGGTGGTCTCGCTGTCCTCGGGCAAGGCCGTGCTGCGGCTGGCGCCCCGCCGCTAACCGGGCTGCCAGGAGTTGCGCAGGAGCAGCACGGCGATGTCGTCGGGACGCTGCTCGATCGCGGCCGGATCGGTGAGCGCGTCGGCCAGGCCGTGCAGGGGCAGGCCGGGCTCGGGGCGGAAGCGGGCGGCCAGGGCGGCCATGGAGTCCCCCAGGTCGATGCCGGGCTCCTCGATGAGCCCGTCGGTGTAGAGGAGCAGCACCGAGCCGGGCGGCATCGGCAGGGGCGTGGTCGCGTACGTGGCCTCGGGGTCCACGCCGAGCAGCGGGCCAGGCGTGGTGCCGACGACCTCGCCGGGGCCGTCGGGCCGGCCCAGCACAGGGGGCGGGTGCCCGGCGCTGGCCAGGTGCACGGTGTGCCCGCCGAGGTCCAGGCAGACGTACAGGCAACTGGTGAACCGGTCGGGGCTCAGCTCGGTGAGCAGCCTGTTGGTGTGCGCGAGCACCTCGCCGGGGTCGGCGCCGGCCGTGGCGTGGGCGCGTACGGCGGTGCGCACCTGCCCCATGAGCGCGGCGGCGGTCACGTCGTGGCCCTGCACGTCGCCGATGACGGCGGCGGCCATGTCGTCGCCGAGCCTGATCAGGTCGTAGAAGTCGCCGCCGATGTCCATGCCGGGGGTGGCGGGGACGTACCGGGCGGCCACCTCCAGGCCGGTCATCCGGGGCAGGGTGTGCGGCAGCAGCCGCGCCTGGAGACACTGCGCGAGCTGGTGCTTGACGTCGTAGAGCCGGGCCCGCTCGAACGCCTGCGCGATCAGCCCGGCCAGCGCGGTCAGCGTGGCGCGCTCGTCGGTGCCGAAGGAGTGCGGGCGGTCGTAGGCGAGGACGCAGGAGCCGATGGGCCGGCCCGAGGTGATCAGCGGCAGGAACGCCCACGCGCACATGCCGTCGGAGCGCAGCGCGTCGGGATAGGCCTCGTGCAACTCCTCCCACGTCGAGAAGAAGCCGGGGCGGTCGCGTCCCGACGGCGTGGGCCCGATGTCCGGGCGGCCGTCGAACTCCACCACCGCCCGCCTGCTGAAGCCGCGCGACGCGGCCACCCGCTTCCTGCCGCCCACGGAGGTGAGGATGGCCAGCGCCTGCACGTCGTAGACGGGCATGACGTGGTCGGCGACCAGGTCGATGACCTCCTGCGCGGTCACCGCGCGGGCCAGCGCGGCGGCGAGCCGCAGCATCTCGTGCACGGCGATGACGCGCGGCGGCCGGCCGCCGGAGGCGTGCACGTCCATGGCGGCCGTGATGCGCAGGGTGACGCCCGAGGGGCCTGGGAACATGCGGAACGACAGGGCGCGCCCGCCGGGTGCGCGGGTGGTGACGTCGGTGATCTCGTGGCCGACGATGGCAGCGCGGTAGGCGTCCTGGAACGTGGGGTCGCGCAGCCACGGGAGCGCGTCCCACAGGCGTTCGCCGATCAGGTCGGCCGGTGAGCGGCCGAACAGGTCGGCGGCCGGCGCGCTGAGGAGGGTCACGTGTCCGTCGGTGTTGAGCGCGCAGTGGCCCTCGGGCAGGCGGTTGAGGCAGTCGAGGGCGACGAGGCGCGGGTCGGCCTGGTCCGGCGGTCGCGGGGGCAGGATGCGGGGCAGCGGGCCCGCGGTGACCGGCCGGCCCGCCCTCAGCGAACCGTTGATCAAGCGGCCGATCTCGTCACAGGCCCGCTCGATGATCTCGCGTCGATGCCCGGAGAGCTCGCGGATGCGGCCGGCGGGCCACAGCATCATGATCCCGCCGCAGACCCGGCCGTCGGCGCAGACGGGGGACAGGGCGGCGGCGAAGTGGTACGGCAGGGTCAGCGCGGCCTCGGGGTACTCGCGGGCCAGCTGCTCGCGGCCGGTGATCCAGATCAGCCGCTGCTCGCGTACGGCGACGGCGATGGGGATGGGATCGCCGGTGCGCACCCTGGACCAGGCGCGGGCGATCGGGGCGGGCAGGCCGGTCACGGCGGCCATCTGGAGGACCTGGCCGCCCTCGTCCAGCAGGTACGCGGCGCCGATGTGGGCGCCGGCTCCGGTGACGGCCTCGGTCAGCAGCCCGTCGAGGCGAGACGACTCGTTCGTCGCGCCGCGCCTGTGACCGTGCTCTTCGAGCACGTGCTCAGCACACCTCGCTCACGGTACGTGACCATGGCCCCCAGAAGAAATTTCGCATAAGGGCAGAATACGCTCAGCAGAGGAAACAATCCGTCACGTTCCGCTAATCTCCCTCTCCGCCGAGCCCGCCGAGCTGGTGGAGGGCGCGCTAGGCGTCCGGGAAGCGGAGGCCGCGGGCCAGGAGCCGGTGGAGGTGGGCGCGGAAGCGGGCCAGCTGGTCCGGGTCGTCGGCGCCGCGGCGCACGCCCGTGCCGTCGAGGACGCCGCTCAGCACGAAGCCGTGGATGCACCAGATCACCGTGTACGTCGTGTGCAGCGCATCGGCCCCGGCCGGCTCGGCCAGCTCGGCCATGGCGTTGACGACGTGCTGGGTCAGCGGCTGCGCGCTCTTGATCTCCAGGTCGACCACGTCGCTGGCGTCGGACAGCCAGCGGTGCATCCACAGCGCGGGGATCTCCGGGTGGGCCACGCACCCGTCCAGGTAGGCGTCGATGAAGTGGCGCAGCGCCTCGCTCCGCCGCTCGGGCGGCGCCGCCAGCAGCTCGTCGGCCCGCTCCTTGATGACCGCCGCCAGGAGGTCGCGGGCCCGCCGCATGACCTCGATGTACAGCTCCCGCTTGGCCGGGAAGTGCGCGGCGACCTCCGCCGGGTCGAGGCCCGCCGCCTCGGCGATCTGCGCGGTGGAGGTGACGTCGTAGCCGAGCGCGGCGAACAGGCGGGTCGCCGTTCGCAGGATCAGCTCCCGGCGCTCGCCCTCAGGAGAGTCCATGAACGCGACCCTAGGCGCGAGGAGCGGCCATGACCACGAGGTGATCGGCAAGCGCCGGTAAAAGCCCACCCGGCCCAGCGGAAGGGCGAAAGTTCGATATGGTGCCGAAAATTTCGACCTACCGAGGGGAGCACGCCGACATGGGCCAGGAGCCGATCCGCCCCGCCCGGCACTGGGTGACGACCTGGACGGCCATGCCCCAGCTCGCCGAGCCCCACAACATGCCGCCGCCCCCGTACGCCAAGGAGGGTCTGAGCCTGCCCGACACGACGCTGCGGCAGACCGTCCGGGTGTCGGCCGGCGGCAGGAGGATGCGGCTGCGGCTGTCGAACGCGTTCGGCGGCGCGCCCCTGCCGCTCACCCGCGTCTCCGTGGCGCTGCCGCGCGGCGGCGCGGCCGGCGGGAGCGCGATCCTGCCCGGCACCTCGCGGCCCGTGACGTTCTCGGGACGGGCGTCGGCCGTCGTGCCCAAGGGCGCGCACGTGGTGTCGGACCCGGTGGAGCTGGACCTGGCGCCGGGATCGGTGCTGACCGTGACCGTCCACCTGGCGGAGGGGCTGGCGTCGGGGGAGCTGACCTCGCATCCAGGCTCGCGTACCACCTCCCACCTGATCGGCGGCGACCACGTCACGGCCGATGACCTGCCCGGCGCCACGCCCGTCGACCACTGGTACCTGCTCAGCGCCGTCGAGGTGTGGGCCCCGGCCGGCGTCGGGACGCTGGTCGTGGTGGGCGACTCGCTGACCGACGGCAGGGGCTCCACGACCAACGGCAACGACCGCTGGCCCGACTTGCTGTTCGACCGCCTGCCCGGCATCGCGGTCGCCAACCAGGGCGCGGGCGGCAACCGGGTGCTGAACGACGGGCTCGGCCCGAGCGCGCTGGCCCGGCTGGACCGCGACGTGCTGGCGCAGAGCGGCGCTCGGTGGCTGGTCGTCTTCGAGGGCGTCAACGACCTCGGCACCGCCCCGGCCACCAGGGCGGCGCAGGAGGAGGCCGTGGAGGCGCTGACCGCCGCGTACGAGCAGATCGTCGTGCGGGCGCGAGCCAGGGACCTGCCGGTGTACGGGGCCACGCTGACGCCGTTCGGCGGGCACGACCCCTACGACGACCCCGACGGGCACCGGCAGGCCGCGCGGCGCCGGGTCAACGACTGGATCAGGACGGCGGGCCGGTTCGACGCGGTGATCGACTTCGACGCGGCGGTCCGCGACCCGGCCGCGCCGCACCGGCTGGGCGCCGCGTACGACGAGGGCGACCACCTGCACCTGAGCCCGGCCGGCTATCGCGCGCTGGCCGCCGCGGTCCCCGCAACCCTGTTCGGCTGACGTTCGCGCTGCTCGGCGGGCCCTTGCGCGTCGATAACGATTGCCTGAGAAAAGTCTGAGAAATCTGGCCCCGGCATGTGACCCCTCGCTTACTCATGGAACGCTACGAGCGGCATACACGCGGTTGAAGTCAGGTGAGCACGGGTGGTTACGGACAACGGGGGATCGTTCTGGCGCAGGCTGGGGAGGGCCGTGGGCGTCACGGCCCTGGCGGCCGT
Source organism: Nonomuraea sp. NPDC004580 (assembly GCF_040609855.1). Lineage (NCBI taxonomy): Bacteria > Bacillati > Actinomycetota > Actinomycetes > Streptosporangiales > Streptosporangiaceae > Nonomuraea > Nonomuraea sp. NPDC004580. Next base: position 23,776 of record NZ_JBEXLH010000005.1, read on the forward strand.
GCTCGCGAGCTGCGGCACCACCGGCACCGGCGAGCAGGGGCCGCCGCAGGGGCCGCCGCAGGGAACACCGCAGGGGACACCGCCGCAGGAGACCGCCGCCGCGCCGCGGACCCAGAGCGCCGCTCCCGAGGGCGACGCCGTCAAGCCGCCGCCCGTGGCGCAGGACTGGCCGCGCTGGGGCTTCACGCACACCGGCGTCAGCGCCAACAACGTCACCCGGCGCTTCGAGCAGGTGGTGGCCGGTTCGCTGGAACGCACGCCGATGCTGCAGAACCAGCACATCATGGGCTTCGGCGCGACGAACCCCGAGCCGTACCCCGGTGAGTTCTTCTGGGAGGACCTCGACAGCCGGCTCAACCTCATGAAGGTGTCGGGCGCCACGCCGGTCATCACGCTGTGCTGCGCCCCCGACTGGATGAAGGGCGGCCCGCAGGGGCCCACGAAGGAGTCGGCCTGGGCCGAGCACCTGGAGGACGCCCCCTACCCGCAGCACTTCGACGACTTCGCCAAGCTGTCGGCAGCGGTCGCCGAGCGCTACAGCGACGTCAAGTACTTCCTGGTGTGGAACGAGCTCAAGGGTTTCTGGAAGGACCACGCCAAGCCGGCCGACTACAAGGGCTACACCCAGCTCTACAACAAGGTGTACGACGCGGTGAAGAAGGTACGGCCGGACGCCATGATCGGCGGCCCCTACCTCGGCTTCGACAGCAACCGCAAGGGCGACTCCGAGCTGCGCGGCGACTGGGGGGTCGTCAACCAGCACGTGATCGACGCCTTCGACTACTGGTTCGAGCACAAGAAGGGCGCCGACTTCATCGTGGTGGACGGCGCCTCGCCCACCGACGCGCACGAGCTGCTGCCCGACGAGTTCGGCGCGCTGGCGAAGTTCGCCGACGTCACCGAATGGCTGCGGAAGAAGACCGGCGACCTGCCGATCTGGTGGTCGGAGTGGTACTTCGTGCCCGAGGACGGCACCCGCTGGAAGGAGCCCAGGAGACTCGCCGTGCAGGCCGTCTCCATGATCGAGCTGGCCCGCAGCGGCGTGTCCACCGCACTCTACTGGAACCCGCAGGCCAAGGAGGGCGCGTGCGTGGGCTGCATGTGGGACCCGCGCAGCGGCGCCGAGACCCCGACGGGCCGGCTGGTCGCGAACTTCACCCGCTGGTTCCCTGCCGGCGCCGGGCTCGACCCCGTCACCTCATCCGACCCCGCCGTGCGGGTGCTGGCCCAGCCCGAGCAGCTGCTGCTGGTCAACACCTCGGACGCGGCCGTGACGACGACGGTGGACGGCAAGGAGTACCGGCTCAAGGCGTACGAGATCAAGTGGACAGGCCGCTAGCACCTGAAACCTCCTGGCCAGGCACGTCAGACCGGATCGATATGCGTGCGGGCCCGCCGGAACTCCGGTCACGGGCCGATCGTTGACGCCAGCGGCACACAAGTCGATCTTCGAAACAGGGAGAACAGAGCCGTGGTCTTCAAGAGGATGCTGGGAGCGTTCGGCGTCGGCGCGCCCTCCGTGGACACCGTCCTGTCCACGCCGCGGACCCAGCCGGGCGGCACGCTGGACGGTGAGGTGCGACTCAAGGGCGGCGACTTCGACGCCGAGATCGAGCACGTCACCCTCGGCCTGGTCGCCCAGGTCGAGATCGAGCACGGCGGCGGTGAGGCGGCCGGGCTCGGCGAGTTCTCCCGCGCCCAGGTCTCCGGCCCCTTCACGCTGCGCAAGGGCGAGGACCGCGTGATCGCCTTCCAGCTGCCCGTGCCGTGGGAGGCGCCGATCAGCGAGATCGGCGGGCAGCCGCTGCGCGGCATGGCGGTGGGCGTGCGCACCGAGCTGGCCATCGCCAAGGCCGTCGACAAGGGAGACCTCGACATGGTGGCCGTCGAGCCGCTGCCCTCGCAGCTGCGCATCCTGGAGGCGTTCCTGCAGCTCGGGTTCGCGTTCAAGTCCGCCGACCTGGAGGCGGGGCAGCTCTACGGCGTGGCGCAGCAGCTGCCGTTCTACCAGGAGATCGAGTTCTTCCCCGGGGGCGACTACGCGGGCCGGGTGGGCGAGGTCGAGGTCACCTTCGTCGCGAACCCGGCCGGTCTCGACGTGGTGCTGGAGGCCGACAAGCGCACGGGCCGCTACTCCTCCAGCGACGCCATCGGCCGCTTCCAGGTCAGCCACGACGACGCGCTGCGCACGGACTGGGCCGGTGAGCTGAGCCGCTGGCTCGACTCGCTCTCCCAGTACGGCCACGCCGCCCCCTACGGTCACCACGAGGGCCACTACGGCGATCACCACGGCGGGCACCACGGCGGGCACCACGGCGGGCACCACGGCGGGCACCACGGCGGGCACCACGGGGGTCCCGGCCTCGGCATGGTGGCCGCCGCGGGCGCCGCCGGCGTGGTCGGCGGGCTCGTCGCCGGCGAGGTGGTCGAGGAGGTCGTTGAGGAGTTCTTCGAGGGTGACGAGGGCGACGACTGGTAGCCGCCTGATGCATCCCGCCCCCGGACTCGCGCCGCCGGGGGCGGTTCTTGTGCGTACGGCCAGGTCAGCCGTACACCGACAAAGCACCTTCAACTCTGCAATCGCACTGTAAGTCAGGAGAAAGCGGCATGAATAGGTTGGCTCACTGTCCGTAAGAGCCGACCTCTAGGAGCCGACGTAACCAGCACGACTGTGTGGAGCGAGCTGCACCTCACCTCCACGCCTCAGCTGTCCCTCTCGATCTCCCCGCATCTCACGGCGCTCGCCTGGATCACCGACGCCCTCGCCGGCCGCCGCAGGGGCCTGCCCGACCTGTGGCGCAAGGCCATCGGCGCCCGCGTCTCCCGTCTCGGGCACCAGGCCGTACGCCCGCTCGCCGCCCCGGGGAGCCACGTGGGGCCCGACTGCCTCGTGCCCCGCCCGCCGGGCGACGGCGACGTCCCGATCCAGGACCAGCTCGCCGCCCTGCGCGACCTGCCGCCAGAACGTCTCGTCCGCGACCTGGAGCAGGCGTTCGGCAGCGGGCCGCTGCCCGTCCAGTGGCGCTCGGCCGCCGAGCGGCCCCGCCAGTGGCTGCACGGCTACGCCGGCGCCGTCGCCGACGTCTGGACCGCCGCCGAGCCCCTCTGGAAGCGCGCCCGCGCCCTGCTGGACAAGGAAATCACCAGGGTCGGCGTGGCGGCCGTGCGCGGCGGCCCCGAGCTGCTGCTCGGCGCGCTCAGCGACCGCATCACCTGCGGCGGCGGCGGGCTGCGCGTCGCGGGGCTCGACGGCGGCAGGCACGAGCTGGGCGACCGGCGGATCGTGCTGGTGCCGATGCTGGCCGGCAAGGACGCGGTCATCGCCGGGCTCGACGACCCCGAGGCCGTGTGGATCGCGTACCCGCTGCCGGGGGCGCAGACGTTGTGGAGCAGGCCCGCCGCCCCGGCGCTCGACGAGCTGTCGGCGCTGATGGGCCCCGTACGGGCCGACCTGCTCTGCGCGATCGGCCGGCCGATGACCATGAGCATGCTGGCGGCCGACATGAAGGTCACGCCGAGCAGCATCACGTACCACTGCGACCGGCTCAGGGACGCCCGCCTCATCACCAGGGAGCGGCGCGGCCGCGAGGTCTGGGTGGGCCGCACCCATCGCGCCGAGGAGCTCCTGGAGCTCTACCACCGCCGCTGAGGGGGAGAAAGGGGCGCGCCGGCCCGCAGCAGTCCGGCACGCCCCCTTGCCTTCGCGCACGCTAGCAACGCCCGATCATCTCCGGAGATCACTTCGGCTGACGTGAAAGCTTCCTCCCTGTACGGCCGGTCAGAACGTCACCAGCGGGTCCCCGACGAAGTCCGCGATGAAGTTGACGAAGAAGAACCCGAAGAACAGCACGTTGAGCACCAGGATCACGTAGTGCCACGGCCGCGGCCTGGCGGGGCGCGGCAGCTTGCTGTTGAGGTACATCAGCAGGAACGGGTAGAGCAGCGCCCCCAGGTTCGACATGTTCGCCGACCACTCCACCAGGCCCACCGGCAGCGACTGGAAGATGACGATCGAGATGATGACCAGCAGGAAGAGCATGAACGGGTAGTAGAAGCGGCGCGGGTCGCCCTCGATCAGCCGGCGCAGGCGCGGGCTGGTGGCGTTGGCCGCGTCGGTGGTGACCCGGACCATCGCCTCGAAGATGCCGAGCTGTGTCGAGAACAGCACCAGCACCCCGACCACCAGCGCGACGTAGAAGACCACCCTGCCGTACTCGTCGCCCAGCGCGGAGGCCACGAACGTCGGCACGTTCGCCCTGGTCGGCCGCTCGCCGGACAGGGTGACCGCCTGCGCCATGAGCAGCGTGGGCAGCAGCATGCCGAGGATCGCGCCGACGAAGAACACGCCCCACATGTCCACCAGGAGCAGCCGGTACCAGCGCCGCCACAGGCCGCGGTTCTTCTCGTCGTCGGGGAAGGTGACGCCGCTGGCCAGGATCGCCTTCCTGGCGCCGCGCAGGCCGGAGATGTAGCCGACCCGGTGGCCCATGCCGTAGCCCTTGTCACGGTAGTGGCCCATGATGTACCAGTTCAGGCCCGAGGCCAGCGCCGTGAACCCGGCCAGCGCGCCGAGCTGGGTCGCGGTGATGCCGGCGGGCGGCGCGGCCGGGGTGAGGAAGCCCCGGATGGCCTCCCACCACTGGCTGATCGGCACCACCAGCAGGTCCACGGCCAGCAGCGCGATGAGGATGGTGCCGATCATCACCCAGTTGACCAGCTCCAGGACCCGGCTGATCCGGCGGGCCGCGGCCGTGATGAGGAACACCAGCACCAGCAGGCCGATCGCCCACAGGCGCGGCTCGACCGCGTCTGCGGCCGGCGGGACGCCGTGCACGAGCGCGTACACGCCCTGGCCGGCCGACGCGGCCCAGCCGCCGGCGATGAACGAGAAGATCACGATGAGCACCGACAGCGGCACCCACAGCGGCCAGCCCGGCGGCACCCGCCCCCAGCCGACCACGGGGGCCTCGCCGGTGGCGACGACGTAGCGGGAGCACTCGACGTTGTAGAACGTCTGCAGCAGCGCCGACACCACGATGACCCAGCCGACCCCGACGAAGCCGTACTGGCCGACGCTGAGCGGGCCGAGCAGCCATTCGCCGCTGCCGATGGAGATGCCGAGGGCGATCAGGCTGGGGCCGACGGCGTACTTGAAGAGTTCCTTGGGGCCGATCCTGGAGACCTTGAAGACCTCCTCCGGCGTGGGCAGATCGGCGACTTCCAGGTCAGGACGGCTGACTCCGAGTGGGTGCGACATCTCACTGCCTCCTGCCGCCCAGGGTGATCCCGGACTGCCGTCACAACAAGACCCAATTAGTCGTTCACGCTCACGTAAGGCCACGAGTGAGCGGTATTCCCATCCAGAGGACGACTACGTAGAGTGATTGTCGTTGTCACACGGTGACTACAGGGGGAGATATGAAAGGTAAGCTGATAGCGGTCAGCGGCGTGCTCGCCACCGCTGCCACGTTCTGTGCCATGGCCACGCCGGCCGAGGCGGCCAACCGCTGCGACCTCAGCGTTGGCGACCGCACCCACTCGCTGAGCATCACTCCGTGGGGTGTGCACGCGGGCAAGCGCCACGCCAATGCCTGCCAGGCCAAGAAGAAGTTCGAGGACCACAAGTTCGAGGACGACGAGTTCGAGGACGACGACGAAGGCGACGAGGCGGAGTTCGGCGGCTGGCACAACGGCTTCGGCCCCGGCTACGGCTGGGGTCACGGTTACGGCGCCGCGCGTCAGGCCGACTGGAACGGCTACAACTGGCCGGGCACCTGGTAATACGGCCAGGAGTGACATCACCGGCCGATCCTGACTCATAGGGCCGGCCGTCAAGCCCCGGGGCGCTCTTCACGGTGCCCCGGGCACCCTCCACCCCCTGTAGCACCCGCCGGCCTCCCTGGAGGCCGCCCCCTCCCATGACGTCTCGGCCCGGTCGTGTCCGCACGGCGGGGCCGTCGGCATGCCCGTCTCGCGCCCCGTCTCGCGCCCCTGCCCGCGCCCCGGCTCGCGGCCGGGGCGCGACCTGCCGGGGTCAGCGGTCGACGATCTCGTTCTTGCCGATCACCACGACCCCGCCCCTCGTCAGCGCGAACCTGCTGCGGTCGTACTCGAGGTCGAAGCCGATGCGGGCGCCGTCGGGGATGACGACGTTCTTGTCGATGATCGCCTTGCGCACGACCGCGCCCCGCCCGACCTTGACGTTCTCCATCAGCACGGAGTCCTCCACCAGCGAGTGGGAGTGGAGCACCACCTTCGGCGACAGGATGGACCTGATCGCCGTGCCGCCGGAGACGATCACGCCGGGGGAGACCAGCGAGTCGATCGCCCGCCCCACCCGGTCGCCGTCGTTGTGCACGAACTTGGCGGGCGGCAGCGGGTCGTGCCCGGTGAAGATCGGCCACTTGTCGTTGTACAGGTTGAACACCGGATGCGCCGAGATGAGGTCCATGTGGGCCTCGTAGTAGGCGTCCAGCGTCCCCACGTCGCGCCAGTAGCCGCGGTCGCGCTCGCTGGAGCCCGGCACGATGTTGTGGGCGAAGTCGTAGACGTCGGCGCCGCCCGACTTCACCAGCATCGGGATGATGTTTCCGCCGAGGTCGTGCTTGCTGGAGGGGTCGAGCGCGTCCTCGCGCAGCGCGTCGATCATCGCCTGCGTCTTGAACACGTAGTTGCCCATCGACGCGAACACCTCGTCGGGGGAGTCGGCCAGCCCCACGGCGTCCTTCGGCTTCTCCCTGAACGCCACGATGCGGCGCCCCTCGGGATCGGTCTCGATCACGCCGAACTGGTCGGCCAGCGACAGCGGCTGCCTGATCGCCGCGACCGTCACGTCCGCGCCGGAGTCCTCGTGCTGCTCGACCATCTGCCGGGGATCCATCCGGTAGATGTGGTCGGCGCCGAACACGATGACGTGCTCCGGCTCCTCGTCGTAGATCAGGTTCAGGTTCTGGAACAACGCGTCGGCCGAGCCGGAGAACCATCTCGGCCCCAGCCGCTGCTGCGCCGGAACCGGCGTGACGTAGTTGCCCAGCATCGCCGACAGCCGCCACGTACGCGAGACGTGCCGGTCAAGGCTGTGGTTCTTGTACTGCGTCAGCACGACGATCTTCAGGAACCCGCCGTTCGCGAGGTTGGACAGCACGAAGTCGATGAGCCGGTACATCCCCCCGAACGGCACCGCCGGTTTCGCCCGATCCGCCGTGAGAGGCATGAGCCTCTTGCCCTCTCCACCTGCCAGCACAACCGCAAGCACCCTCCGGGACCTCATGCCCAGGACGCTACCCCCAAATGGCCGATCTATCGACGAAAGGCCGCAGCGGGATCCTCCCGTGTGTCGGTATTTGCGATGCAATGTACGAACCGGAGTTGCCGAGCTTTGGTTTGTCGCTGTGTTCGCTGTGCTCAACCAGCCCGTAGTGTCGTCTCATGCGCGTTGATCTGCTCAGCAGGGAATACCCGCCAGAGGTGTACGGCGGGGCAGGGGTGCACATGGAATACCTGGCCAGGGAGCTGCGGAAGCTGGCCGACGTCCACGTGCGCTGCTTCGGTGCCGCCCGCGTCGAGCCGGGCGTCTCCGCCTACCGCGTGCCCGACGGCCTGGCGGGCGCGAACGCGGCCCTGCAGGTGCTCGGCGTCGACCTCGAGATGGCGGCCGCGTGCGCGGGCGCGTCGGTCGTCCACTCCCATACTTGGTACGCCAATTTCGCCGGGCATGTCGCGAAGCTGCTCCACGGCGTGCCGCACGTCGTCACCACACACAGTCTTGAGCCGCTGCGGCCGTGGAAGGCCGAGCAGCTCGGTGGCGGCTACGCGATCTCCTCGTGGGCCGAGCGCACCGCCCTGTCCGCCGCCGACGCGGTCATCGCGGTCTCCGAGGGCATGCGGCGCGACGTCCTGGCCGCCTACCCCGAGATCCCGCCCGAGCGGGTCAGCGTGATCCACAACGGCATCGACACCACCCAATACGCGCCCGACCGCGGCACCGACGTGCTGGAGAAGTACGGCGTCGATCCCACGCGGCCCTACGTCGTCTTCGTCGGCCGCATCACCCGCCAGAAGGGCCTGGTCCACCTGCTCCACGCGGCCCGCTCCTTCGACCCCGCGGCGCAGCTCGTGCTCTGCGCGGGCGCGCCCGACACGCCGGAGATCGCCGCCGAGGTGACGGAGCTCGTCGAAGGGCTCGACCGCGCCGGCGTGTTCTGGATCCAGGAGATGCTGCCCAAGCCCGAGGTCATCCAGCTCCTGACCCATGCCACGGTGTTCGTCTGCCCGTCGGTCTACGAGCCCATGGGCATCGTCAACCTCGAGGCGATGGCCTGCGAGACGGCCGTCGTGGCGACGGCGACGGGCGGCATCCCCGAGGTGGTCGCCGACGGCGAGACCGGCCTGCTGGTGCCCATCGCGCAGGCCGCCGACGGCACGCCGCACGACCCGGAGCGGTTCGCCGCCGACCTCGCCGAGCGGGTCAACGCCCTGCTCGGCGACCCGGCGCGGGCACGCGCGATGGGCGAGGCGGGCCGGGCCCGCGCCATCGAGCACTTCTCCTGGGAACGGATCGCCCACCGCACCATGCGGCTGTACGAGACGCTGACCGGGTGATCAGCCCACGCGTTCGAGCACGACCACCGGGATCTCCCTGTCGGTCTTCTTCTGGTACTCGTCGTAATCGGGCCAGGTCCTGGCCATGACCTGCCACATCTCGGGCTTCTCCGACGCCTCGGCCGTACGCGCCCGGGCCCGGAACTTGTCGCCCTTGACCTGCACCTCGACCTCGGGCTCCGCCAGCAGGTTCTTGTACCACTGCGGATGCTCGGGGTCGCCGCCCTTCGACGCCACCACGAGATAGTCGTCGCCGAAGCGCTGGTAGATGAGCGGGGTGGTGAAGGGCTGCCCGGACTTGCGGCCCTTGGTGGTCAGGAGCAGGACGACGGTGTTGTTCCAGTCGTGGCCTTCGGCCCCGTCGGTCTCCTGATAACGCCGAACGTGTTCCTTGCCGTAGAGCATGCGAACGCACCTACCCAGGACGCGCCCGCCCTCACCGGGAGCCGCTGTACGGGGCGGCACGCCGATGAGAGTCTGTGCCCATGACCGATCCGGCCGGGGCGCTGGCCGCCCGCATCGAGCGGTTCGAACAGGTCGCGGATCCCGAGCTGATCTGGGATCCCGCGGCGCTGTCCGAGGCCGAGCAGGCGATGCTGGCCTGCTCCGGCGACCGCTCCGACGCGGCCACCTGGCGGCTCATCGGCATGCTCCACCTGGCCCGCTACCGGCTCGACCCGCGCACCACCCGCGACGCGGCGGTGGCGGGCGCGTTCTTCGCCGCCGTGGCCGTCGTCGACCCCGGCCGGCTGCCGGAGAAGCTGCGCGGCTCCCAACTGCCTCCGGGCGAGTCGGCCGGCACCTGGGCGGGACTGGTCGAGGAGGTGTTCAGGCACGTCGACCCGGGCGCGTACCGGCATGTCGGGCTGCTGATCCACGCCCTGGTCCGGCGGGCCATGGCCGAGCCGGTCGCGGAGGTGTCGGAGCGGCTCGGCGAGTTCCTGCTGCAGGAGTCCGTACGCTCGTCCGACCCCTCGTGGGCGGCCGGCGCGCTGGGGCCGCTCGGGGCCGGGCTCATGCGGCTCTACGAGGCCACCGGCGAGCGCGAGATCATCGATGACGCCGTCCACATGCTGCTGCGCGCCGCGCTCGGCGAGCCCGCCTACACCCGCTACCTGGCCGCCGCCCTCGCGCTCGCGGCGCCCGGCGACGACGAATCGGCCGCCGCGTACCTCGCGGCCGCCGAGTCGGGGGAGCGGGACCGGTCGCGGGCGCTGCTCGCGCTCGTCGAGCTCACCCGTGCCCGCGCGGTCGCCTCCTGGGCCGACGACGACCTGCTGGCGTTCATCAGGGTCGGGCAGTGCGCCCTGGACTTCTGGCACGAGCGGTGGGCGCATCCGGGGGTGCTGGCGCCGTACGCGTCGGGGCTCATCGAGTGGTACGTCGTCACGGGCGACGAACGCTCGCTCGAAGCCGGCCTGGAGATGCTCGACGCGTTGCGCGTCACCCCCGGCGAGGACGTACGCGACCTGCCCGACCCGCTCGTCCGGCTGCGCCTGCTCGGCGACCGCAGGATGCGCCGCCACGAGGTGAGCGGCGACCCCGCGGACCTGGAGTCCGCCGTCGAGGCCCGCCGCGACGCACTCGCCATGGTCCCTGACGGCCACCCCGCCAAGCCCGCTCTCCTCACTTCCTTGGCCACCGCACTGCTCGAACTGGCGGCCCTGACGGGCGGCGACCCGGCCGCCCCTATCGCCGCGGCCCGCGCCGCCCTGTCCGCATACGGCGACCACGCCCCAGAACGCCCCGACACGCTCCTCCTTCTCGCCGAAGCCCTCACCCTCCCTCTGACGACCGGCCCCGCACCGCACGGCGTACCTCACCCCGCCGGCGAGGCCGTCTCCGTGTTGCGCGAGGCACTCGCGGCGGGTGCAGGCCTGACCCGGCGGGCCGAGGCGTACGGGCTGATGTCGGAGGTGCTGCGCCGGGGAGCCTCCAGTGCCGACGGCGACCGGCGTGCCGCCGATCTGCGGGAGGCCGTCCAAGCAGCCCGCCAGGCCGTCGAACTGGCCGCGAAGGACGCACACGGCCAGGCCGGCGCCCGGCGCGCCCTGGTGGAGGCGCTCCTGGCGCGCCACACGGCGTACCAGGACCCCCGCGACCTCGCCGAAGCACTGTCCTTGACCGGTGAGACCGGCCGAGAACCCGACGCCGCCTCGGACGCCGCCTCGGACGCCGCCTCGGACGCCTCCTTGGACGCCGCCTCGGACGCCTCCTTGGACGCCGCCTTGGACGCGGCCCTGGCGCGCGTGCTCGACGGGGCGGGGGAGGTGGATGAGCAGCTCGCGGTGACCGCGACCGAGCTGGCGCTGCGGTCGCCGCCCGAGGAACGGGCGCTCACGCTGCTCCAGGTGGCGGAGCGGCGGGCCGCGAGCGAGGCGGAGCGCGGTGAGTTCCTCGCCGAGGCGGCGGAGCGGCTGGCCGAGGCCGGGCGGGCGGGCGCCGCGGGTCGCGTCCTGGAGCGGGCGGCGGAGGCGTTCGAGGCGGCGGGGGAACGGTCCCGCGCCGCCGCCGTGCTGTCCCGGCTGGGCGGGCTGGCCGAGCCTGAGCGGGCTTTGGCGGCGTACGCGCGGGCGGTGGACGTCCACCATGAGCTCGGAGATGCCCGTGCGGAGGCGCAGGAGCTCACCCGCATGGGCCTGCTCCACCTCGCCACCGGTGAGCCCGCCCGCGCCGCCGGCCTCCACCGGCGGGCCGCCGGCCTGTGCGAGGACGCGGGGCTGGCCGCCGACGAGGCTTCGCACCTCCGGCACGCCGCGGAAGCCCACCTCGCCGCAGGCGACCCGGCCGCCGCCGTCGAGTGCGCCGCCCGGGCGCGGGATCTGCACCTGAGCGCGGGCGAACCCGTCCCCGCCGCGCTCGCCCTCGTCATCGCCGCCCGCGCCGCGCTCGACCAGGACGACCTCACCGCCGCCGGCGAACGGATCACCGCCTGCGCCATCGAGCTGGAGGCGGCCGGGGACTGGGAGGAGGCGTGCCGGGCGCTCGACGCGCACGCCGTCCTGCACGCCGTACGCGGCCACCCCGGGCAGGCCGCCGCCTGCGAGACCCGGCTCGTGGAGATCGTGCGGCGGCACGGGCGGCGGCGCGAGCCGGCCGACGAGTGGTACCGGATCGCGCAGCGGCGCCGGGGCCGGGGTGACGCGGGTGGGGCACGGGTCGCCTTCGAGCTGGCCGGACGCGAGTACGACGCCCTTGGCAACCCCGACGGTGCCGCCTCTGTGCGGTACAACCTGGGCGTTCTCGCGTACGGAGAGGGTGAGACCGCGCAGGCCATGGAGGCGTTCGGGGCGGCGGCGGAGGCGTTCGCCCGGCTGGACAGCCCGGTCAAGGAGTCGCTGGCCCTGGCCATGCGCGCCGCCTGCCTGACCGCCCTCGGCCTCCCGGACGACGCCCTGACCGACCTCGACCACGCGCTCGAAACGGCCACCTCCGACCCTTACGCCCTCCTTGTCGCCACCCTTGGCCGCGCGGCCGTGGACGCAGAGCTGGGCCACCTCGGTGAGGCCGGGGAACGCCTCCACACAGCCCTCGCGCTGGCGGGCGACGACCGGCTGGCGGAGGGCGTCGTACAGGACCGCCTGGCGGCCTTACACGGCCGTACGGGCAACCTCGACGCCCAGGTCGCCGCCCTCGAAGCCGCACTGTCCGCCTTCCACACCGCCGGCCACCCCCAACCAGCGGCCCTGACCGCCATCAAGCTGGGCCTCGCCCTGGAACATCGCGGCGATTACCGCGCCGCCCGCCAGAGTCTGGAAAGCGCCCTCAGTCCTTCGGGCGCTCAAGCGCTGAGCTCTGTGGGCGGTGCGGGGGGCGCTCCGGCAGAAGGTCCTGCGGGTGGCTCAGCTGACGGAGCGGTCGAGGAAGCGCCGTTCGAGCTCATCGCCGCGATGAACAGCGACATCGACGCCGCCGCCCTGTCCCGCCTGGCGACCCTCCACCTGACCCTCGGCGACCTCACCCGTGGCCGCGCCGCACTCACCTCCCTGCGCGCGGGCGGCCGCTGGAGCGACGCGGTGGCCCGCTTGGAGTTCTGGCTTCAGCTCGCCGAAGCGGAAGCGGCCGGCGACCTCGCCCAGGCCCGCGCCCTCGCCACCCAGGCCCTGACCGCCCCCGCCCCATCCCCACCCACCGACACCACCCCCGCATCGGGCGCTTCCGCACCTGGCACCCCCGCACCTGGCACCGCCACGCCGGGCGCCTCCACGCGGGTCCGCGATTCGGAGGGCGGGGAGCTTCTCGCGGGGGTGGAGGCTGGGGATCGGTCGTATCTGCTGGTCAAGTTGTCGGGGTACTGCCGGGCCCTGGGCGATCTGCCTGCCGCCTACGCGTACGCCGCGCGAGGGTGTGAGTTGCGTGATGAGCGGGTGGGTGAGCATCTGCGGAATCTTGGGGCGGCGGCTCTGGAGCTGGGGCGGGCGGAGGAGGCGATCACGCACCTTGAGGCGGCCGTCGAGGAGGCCCGGGGTGCGGTGCCTGCGCAGCTCGCCGGGGCGCTCGCGCTGCTCGGGGCGGCCTATGCCGATGCGGCGAGGTGGCGGGAGGCCGGTGAAGTTCACGAGGAGGGGTTGGCGCTGACGGCGCCTTTCGTGTGGCGTTTCCTTCGCGTTCCGCTCCTCATCGGGCGTGCCGCTCTTCACCTCAAGCTCGATGAGCTGGACGAGGCCGCCGCCCGTTACCGTGACGCCATCGCGCTCGGTGAGGAGCTGGGCCGCCCCGCAGACCTGCCCGCCGCCTACGCGGACCTGGCGTTCGTCCACGAGCTTCGGGGCGATCCGGAAGGGGCCCGGTCTCTCGCCGAGCGTGCCCTGCACCTGCAACGCGCTCACGGCGATGCTCGCGGCACCGTCCTCGCCCTGGTGGCGCTCGGCCGTCTGGCCGTCGGGCGGACCGGCAGGATCCAGGCCGTCAGGTGGCTGGAGGAGGCCGTGGCGCTGGCGCAGGAGGGCGTGTTCAGGGCGGGGGAGGCGGTGGCGCAGTGCCGGCTCGCGGTCCTCGACCTGGGCTCAGGCGCGTACGACCGGGCCGGGCACCGCCTCCGTACGGCCATCGGCACCCTGACCGACCTGGGTCACGACATCGAGCTGCGGACGGCGTACCACCTGAGGTCGGTCGCCGCGGAAGAGCTGGGCGACCTCGCAGGAGCGCTGGCCGACGCCGAGCGGGCCTGCGCGCTCGGTCACGTCCCCTCGCGCGAGAGAGCCGTCCGCCTGGCCGTCACCCTCGGACGGGGCGGGACGGCCTGGGAGCACGCCGAGCAGGCCAGGGTCGCCGCCCTCGCCGCCCACCTGGACGACCGGCCCTGGCCGGCGCCCGAGGGTGTTCCCGCCAACCTCCTGGAGGCCGAGCAGCAGGCCCTGACCACCGTCCAGACCCTGATGACGGCCGCAGGACACACCAGGGATCCGGACCGGGCCGCCCGCCTCATCCACCGCGCCCGCGCGGCCAGGACCGACCTGGAGTCCGTGTGGCGCCGCATGGCCCCCTCGGCCCCCCATCACGTGTCCCTGCGCCGCCGGTCCACCTCCACACCGGGGACACGTGGGACGGTCGCCATGCTGGCGTTCCACCTTGACGCAAGCGCCGGCACCACGACCGTGCTGGCCCACCGTACGGGCTGGCCGGAGCCCCGGGCCTGCACGACCGCCGTCGGCCGGGAACTGCTCGCGGACTTCCTGCGCACCACGTACGCCCCCAGACCAGGACTCCTCGACATCGACGCCCGCCGCCACCGCGCCGACGTCTGGCGGCGCCTGGCCGACGGCCTGCTGGCCGAGGTCCTGTGGAACCTCGACCTCCAGAGCGGCGACCTGCTCCACCTGCTCCCAGGCCCAGGACTGCACGGCATCCCCCTGCACGCGCTCACACCCTCCGGCGGCCGAGCCCTGATCGAGCACGGCCCCGTCACCTACGCCCCCGCCACCACGACGGAGGGCCGGCCGCAGGCGCGGCGCGGCACACCGATGGTGATCGGCCAGGAGGAAGAGGCGGCGGCGCTGCTCGGCACCACCCCCGTCACCGCCACCGCGGCCGGCCTGCGGGGCGTGCGTCCCGTGCTGCACCTGGCGACCGACATGGTGCTGGACGAGAAGGACCCCTTCGGCTCTGGCGTCGTGCTGGCCGACGGCCTCCTGACCGCCCGCCGCCTGATGACCATGAACGTGGCGGCGGACCTCGTGATGCTCACCCCGCACACCGCGACGCCGGGAACGGGCACGGCCGTGGCCGCGCTGGGTCAGGCGTTCCTGCACGCGGGAGCCCGCGCCGTGCTGCTCCCTCTGTGGCCGGTCGCGAAGGAGATCTCCCGAACCCTCGCGCACGACCTCATCATGCGCCTGCGCGCGGGAGACGCGCCCGCCACGGCCCTGCGCGCCGCCGTGCTGGGGCTGCGCGAGCTCTACGGCTCTGTCGAGCCGGACCTCTGGGCGTCGTACGTGCTCATCGGCCCGCCGGGAGGCTCACCCGTCCACTTCGACCCCGGCATGAGGGTCACCAGCACCAGATAGCCGAAGAACGCGGCCGACAGCCCCACCGCGTAACCGCCAAGACCGAGGGCGAGGCGAGCAGCGCCATGGGCTCACGATCGCACGAGCCGGGGAAGCAGGGCTAGAGATAGGACCGGGTCGCGCTCACCAGCTCGCTGGCCCCGTCGCGGGTGTCGACGTAGATGGCCTTGCCGGGGGTGCGCTCGCGGACGTCGTGATCGCGGATGGCGAACACGGCGGGCGGCACGCCCACGTCGCCGTAGCGCGCGGTGACGGCGGCCCCGATCGCCCGCCGCACGTCGGCCACCACCTCGCGGGGCCCCTGCCCGGAGCCGGAGGCCGCGAGATAGCCGAGCATGCCGGCGAAGCGCAGCTCGCCCTCGGCCGGCGGGCGCTGGCCGGGCAGCACGGGACGGTCGAGCCAGAACACGTTGCCCGCCAGGAACGCCGGATAGCCCGCCCCCTCGTCGCCGAGCGAGCGCGCGGTCTCGGCGAGCAGCTCGCCGAACTCGGCCAGGTCCGCCCCGGGCGGCAGGTCCGTGGTGACGAACAGGGGCACGATCAGCGAGTCGAGCATGTGACTATCCCTCCGTGAGAGGCCTCATCGTAGGATGCCGCACCGACAATCCCGGGACCCGCGACTGCGCCCGGACTTGACCCGGCGCTCACGAAGCGCGGGAAGTGGGGATCAGCGCTCGACCCACTCGTCCTCCAGCGCCGAGTGCACGATGGAGTCGCGCCAGCCGTTCGGCGTGGGCAGGTGGTGGCGGATGCGGCCCTCCTCGACCATCCCCGCGGTGAGCATGGCGAGCTGGGCCGGCAGGTTGGCGGGGGAGCGGGCGCCCCAGATGCGGTGCAGCCCGAGCTGCTTGAAGCCGAAGGACAGCAGCAGGCGTACGAGGTCGGTGCCGATGCCGCGCCCCCACTGCTCGGGATGGAGCCCGAACCCGATCTCGGCGCTGTGCGGCAGCTCGGCCTCGATGCGCAGCCGGGCGACGCCGACCACGTCGCGGCGGCCCGTGTCGAGCACGGCCAGCACGTAGAGCAGGCGCGGCTCGGCGGTGGCCGCCCGCACGGCCTCCTCGACGAGGCCGGTCACCTCCTGGAGGCCGCGCGGCGCGAAGGGCGCGTGCTGGGTGGCGACGGGATGGCCGTAGACGCCGTGCAGAGCGGCGATGTCCGCCTCCGTGACGTCACGGAGGCAGACGCGTTCGCCCTCGCAGACCACGCGGCGCATGCGCCGACCGTAACGCGAGTTCCGTGATCTTTACAAGCCCTTGTCAAGTCGCGAGTTGACTGCCGTAAGCTCGCGCGACAAGTTCGGCGACGGCGCTGTGCGAGCCGAGCGGCTCGGCGTGGCCGGCGTTGATCGCCGCCGCGGCCTGTTCGATCAGCGCGTACGAAGCCTCGTGGCCGATCATGCAGGGCGCGATGGCCAGCCGCTCGGCGCCCGCCGCCCGCAGCCGCTGGGCCGCGACCGGCACGCCGGGCTCGCTGTCCAGCGACGCCGCGACGACCGGCAGCGTGAGCCTGGACGCCAGCAGCACCGCGGTGGCCTGCACGGCGTGCACTGCACGCTCTCCGCCCACGGTGCCGAGGATGACGGCGTCCACGGGGCTGAAGACGTTCAGCAGGCGGACCCGGTCGGCCCTGGCCAGGCCGCGCTCGGCCAGCCGGATGTGCAGGGCCTCGGCCAGCAGCGGATGCGGGCCGAGCGCCTCGGTGACGGCGGCCCCGGTGCCGGTGGCGGCGACGGCCTTGCCGATCTCCGCGAGGACGGCGGGATCGTCCCAGGTGAGGAGCGGTACGACGACGGCTTCGCGGCCGGAGGGCAGGGAGTCTGCCAGGTCGCTCACGCTCGTCAGGCGCACCTCGATCTGGGGGTTGTCGACGCGTACCACGGCCGCGATCTCCTCGGCCACGCCGTCCGTCGTGCCGGGAGTGGCGAGCACGAGCACGGGGGCGTCGGGCGGCAAGGACGTGGGCACGGGACGGCGGTGACGACCGCCGCCCGGCCGGGGGGAACGTTCTCGTACAGGCAGGCTCACAGGCGGGCAGTTTATGCCTATTCGGAGACGGTTGTTCTGTGAATCGATGGCGATACGGTCACAACCCTGTTGACTAGGGGCTTCCGCGCCCCGAAAAGCTTCCGCGGGCGGTGTCGGCAGCCACCGCCCGCGGCTCTCGCGGCATCCCCTGCGAGGTCTGTCAGGCGAACGGGCCCACCTGCGGGGCCTTCTTGGCCTCTTCCGGCGTCTCGGCCAGGTCGACGTCGCGGGTCTCCGGCGCGATGGCCAAACCGACGGCGGTGACGGCGAGGGCGGCGACGACGTACACGGAGACCGCGATCGTGGACTGGAAGGACTCATACAGCTGCAGGGCGATGATCGGGGCGAGCGCGCCGCCCACCACACCCGCCACCTGGTAGCCCATGGAGGCGCCGCTGTAGCGCAGGCGGGTGCTGAACAGCTCCGCGATGAACGCGGCCTGCGGTCCGTACATCGCGGCGTGGGTCACCAGCGCCACCACGGCGGCCAGCGCGATCAGCGGGAACGAACCGGTGTCGAGCAGCGGGAAGAAGACGAACACCCACACCGCGGCGGCGATCACGCCGGCCAGGTAGACGGGGCGGCGGCCGTACCGGTCGGACAGCGCGCCCGCCAGCGGGATCAGCGCGAGCTGCAGCGCCGAGCCGATGAGCACGGCGTTCAGCGCGTACGAGCGCGGCAGGTTCAGCGTCCCGGTGATGTAGACGATGATGTACGCGGTGAAGGTGTAGAACGCCACGTCCACCCCGATCCGCGCGGTGAAGGCCGACAGCAGCGCCCGCGGGTGCGTGCGCAGCACCTCGATGAGCGGCATCTTGGCCGTCGCGCCCTGCTCGGAGACCTCGGCGAACAACGGCGACTCGGTGATCCGCATCCGCACCCACAGCCCGACGAAGACCAGCGCGCCCGACAGCAGGAACGGAACCCGCCAGCCCCACGACAGGAACGCGGCATCCGACATGGTGAACGACATGATCGTCAGCAGGCCGGTGGCCAGCACGTAACCGGCGGGCACGCCGACCTGCGGCCAGCTCGCGTTGAAGCCGCGCCTGCGCCCGTCGCCGTGCTCCAGCGACATGATCACCGCGCCGCCCCACTCGCCGCCCAGCCCCAGCCCCTGCACGAACCTCAGCAGCGCGAGCAGGACCGGCGCCAGCACGCCGACGGCGGCGTAGCCGGGCAGCACGCCGATGAGGAACGTCGAGACGCCCATCATGAGGAGCGTCACCACCAGCACGGTCTTGCGGCCGACCCGGTCGCCGAAGTGGCCGAACACCACGCCGCCGAGCGGCCGCGCCACGAACGCCACCGCGTTGGTGGTCAGCGACGCCAGGACCGCCGTGAAGGGGTCGAGTGAGGGGAAGAACAGCTTGGGGAAGACCAGGGTCGCGGCGGTGGTGTAGAGGAAGAAGTCGTACCACTCCAGCGACGTGCCGATCAGGCTGGCGAGGATCACCCGCCGGGTCTGTTGCGTGGAGCCTGACATCGGATCGCTCCTTATGTCGAATGGGGAGTAGTTTCAACGTAAGGATCGTTGAACAATTCGACAAGAGGTTTGCTCCATGATTATCTGTCAAATGTGGATAACGTGGTCGCTGATCTCTCCCAGGACCGGCCCCGTCTGGGACGTAGCAGCACGGCCGAGCGGGTGGCCGACATCCTGCGTGACCGCATCAGCGAGGGCTTCTTCCAGCCGGGCCAGCGCCTCTCCGAGGAGTCGATCTCCGAGGCGCTCGGCGTCTCACGTAACACGCTGCGCGAGGCGTTCCGGCTGCTCGGCCACGAACGCCTGCTCGACCACCGGCTCAACAGGGGCGTCTTCGTCCGGCTCCCCTCCGCCGAGGACGTCTCCGACCTCTACCGCGTCCGCCGCGTGCTCGAAGGCGCCGCCGTGCGCCGCCCGCCGTCCGGCCGCGCGCTGGCCCTGATCAAGGAGTCGCTCCAGGACGCCGAGCGCGCGGTCGCGCAGGACGACTGGCAGGGCGTCGGCACCGCCAACATCCGCTTCCACCAGGCGCTGGTCTCGCTCAACGAGAGCCCCAGGATCGACGAGGCCATGCGCCAGCTCTTCGCCGAGCTGCGGCTCGTCTTCCACGTGATGGAGAACCCGCGCGCCTTCCACGAGCCGTTCGTCGAGCGCAACCACGTGCTGCTCGGCCTCATCGAGTCAGGCCGGCCCGACGAGGCCGCCGCCTACCTCGACAGTTACCTCGACGAGGCGGAACGCCTGCTCATCCACGCCTACGAGCCCAACCGCTAACGTTGTCGGGCATGGACCGGCTCTTCACCCTCGACGAGGCCCGCGCGCTGCTCCCCGGCGTCATCCACGACGCCGCCGAGGTGATCGCCGCCCGCGCCGACCTGGCCGAGATCGACTTCGCCCGCCGCTCGGGCGGCAGGTCGGAGCGGGGCGGGCTGCCCGAGCTGAAGGGGCTGCAGGCGCGCATCGAGGAGATCGTCAGCGGCTGGAGCGAGCAGGGCATCGAGGTCAAGGGCATCGCGCCGGTGCTCGTCGACTTCCCCGCCGTGCTCGACGGTGTCTCGGTGCGGCTGTGCTGGATCGAGGGCGAGCGCGAGCTGGGCTGGTATCACCGTACGGAGCTGGGCTTCGCCGGCCGCCGCCCGCTGTGACGCCGGTCAGGCCGAGCTGGTGATCACCGCGAACGCGGCGCCGAACGGGTCGGCGGCGAACGCCGTCCGTCCGACCCCTTCCGTGGTCGTCGCGGGCCCCCGCAGCGTGCCGCCGAGCCGCTGCGCCAGCGCCGCTGACCGCGCGGCGGCAGGTGCGGGCTGATGCCGGCCACGGTGCGCCCGCCGACCTGGCAGAAGCGGTAGTCGGAGTGGGCGGGGCCCAGCGACGCACTTCCACCCAAGTCGAATGCGTGTTTGAAGAATGGCATACACTCGGCAGCATGACAGCCGCGTTCCAAGCATCTTTGCTCGGCTTCGACGAGGAGCTCGGGCTGGGCTCCCTGGCGGGCTCGGTCCGCCGCACCCACCTCGGCCACGGCGCCTGGATCGACCTGCGGCCCGGCTGGCTGAGCGGCGCCGACACGCTGTTCGAGCGGCTGGCCGAGCAGGTGCCCTGGCAGGCCGAGCGGCGCCGCATGTACGACCGGGTGGTCGACGTGCCGCGCCTGCTCGCGTTCTACGGCGAGGGCGACACCCTGCCCGACCCCGTGCTCGACGACGCCAGGCGCGCACTCGACGCCCACTACGGCGATGAGCTGGGCGAGCCGTTCCGCACCGCCGGGCTCTGCTTCTACCGCGACGGCCGCGACAGCGTGGCCTGGCACGGCGACACCATCGGCCGGGGCAGCACCGAGGACACCATGGTCGCGATCCTGTCGGTCGGCGACCCGCGCTCGCTCATGCTGCGCCCGCGCGGCGGTGGCCCCTCCGTCCGCCACGACCTCGGCCACGGCGACCTCATCGTGATGGGCGGCAGTTGCCAGCGCACATGGGAGCACGCCATTCCCAAGACGGGCCGCCCCGCGGGGCCCCGCATCAGCATCCAGTTCCGGCCCCGCGGCGTGCGCTGAGACTCAGGCGCGCTGCTGGGCGGCGCCCCAGGTCAGCAGCTCCTCGGCGGTGCCGAAGCGGCGGCTCGAGCTCGACTCGCCGAGCAGCACGCCCACCAGCGGCCGGCCGTCGCGCTCGCTCGCGAACGCCAGGCAGTAGCCCGCCGCCCGGGTGAACCCGGTCTTGAGCCCGATCGCGTCCGACGTGCCGATGAGGCGGTTGGTGTTGCGCCAGACGTACGAGCGGTGCTCGCCGGTACCGTCGAGATGGTGCCGGCGGGTCCCGGCGACCTCCTTGATGAGCGGCACCTTCAGCGCGGCGGCGGCCAGCACGGCCTGGTCCCTGGCGGTGGAATATCCGTCGCCCGCCGGGGTGGGCAGGCCGTCGGCGTTGACGTACTCGGTGTCGTTCATGCCCAGCTCTCGGGCGGTCGCGTTCATCTTGGCGACGAAGCCCTTCACGCCCGGCCCGTACGTGCGGGCCAGCGCGTGGGCGGCGTCCGCGCCCGAGGGCAGCATCAGGCCGTAGAGCAGCTCGCCGACCGTGATGCGGTCGCCGGGGCGCAGGTCCGCGGTGGTGCCGCCGCCGTCCTCCGCGTACGCGACGTCCGCCGCCTTGATCCGTACGACGTCGGTGGGCTTGGCGGTCTTCAGCACCACGTACGCGGTCATGGTCTTGGTGAGGCTGGCGATCGGCATGCGCTTGCCGCCGGCCTTGTCGAACAGCACGTCGCCGGAGCTCGCGTCCATCAGGTACGCGGCCCGCCCGTACACGGCGGGGGCATCCTGGCGGACGGTGGGAGAGGCGGGTGCGGCGGTGGTCGTGGTGGCCTGGGCCGGCGCCGTGAGCCCTGTGACCAGGGCAAGGGCGCCTGCCATGGCAGTCAGAAAAGCTTTCCGGTCACGCATGCGGCCCAGAGTGCCGCCCTCTTGGGCCTGCTTTTGCCGAAATGAGGGATGTTTTAGACAGGAGTATCCAGAAACCCCGATTTTTCCGGGAAAATCGGGAGGTAAATCTTTTTGCCCGGAAACCGGCCGGCAGGCCGGCCATGGCCCGTGGGAGGGCCAAGGCCCGGGGGAGAGCCAGAATCGGTCGGCCAGGGCAGGAGGTCAGCCGGCCGGGGCCAGGGGGCCGGCCAGGAGGCCAGCCGGTCGGGGTAAGCGGTCGGCCAGGAGGTCAGCCGGCCGGGTCAGTGGGCCGGCCAGAAGGTGTCGCCGATCCGCTCGCCCGCCGCCAGCTCTGCGAACAGGTCCTCCCACACGGGCATCACGTGCTCGGCCGCGTACGCCCGCGCGGTCCGCCGTGCCGCCTTCCCCATGCTCACCCGCAGCTCCCGGTCGGCGATCAGCCGGCGCAGCGCCTCGGCCAGCGCGTCCACGTCCTCGGGGGGCACCAGCAGGCCGTCCACCCCGTCGGTCAGCACGTCACCCGGCCCGGTGGGGCAGTCGAAGGCGGCGACGGGCAGCCCGTGCGCCATCGCCTCGATCATCGTCATCGGCAGCCCCTCGTACCGGGAGCTGACCGCGTAGACCGAGGCGCCGGCCAGCTCTTTGTCCATCCGCCCGGTACGCCCCACCAGCGACACGTGCTCGGCCAGCCCGTACTGCTCGATCAGGCCCGCCAGCTCGCCCTGGCGCGGCCCGGTTCCGAAGATCCGCAGCCGCCACTCCTGACGCTCGGCCACCACCTGCGCGAACGCCTTGATCAGCAGGTCGAACCCCTTCTGCGGCACCAGCCGCCCGGCCGCCACCACGACCGGCGCGCTCTGCCGCGACCGCTCACGCTTCGCGGTCGGCACGGCGTTGGGGATCCGCACGACCGGCGTGGCCGGCAGCAGGCGCCGGAAGTCCCGCAGGTTCGCCTCGGTCAGCACGGTGATCGCGTCGAAGGCGGCGTAGTGGCGGGCGATCTCCCTGCGGATCGTCTCGGGATAGGCCGACAGGTTCATGTGCTCCTGGGCGACCTTGATCACCGGCTTGCGGGCGCGGCGGGCGGCGATCAGGCTGAGCGCGGGCCGGCTGGTGACGAGGACACCGTCGTCCAGCCCCGCGCAGTACTCCATCGCCGCCCACTCGACCCGCTCGGTGAAGTAGCCGGCCGCGAACTCGCCGCGCGGCACCACCTTCCCGCGCACCCGCCGCCAGGCCCGCCGGGCCAGCGAGTCCGGCACCCGGCCGCCGCGCTGGTCCACCAGCGTGGTGACGGTGATACGCGGATCGACGGCGAAGTGCGGCCGCTCGCGGCGGCGTACGAGGCTGACCAGCTCGACCTCGTGCCCGGCGGCGGCCATCGCGTTCGCCTGGCTGATCACGGTCTTGACCGTGCCGCCCATGCCGTACGCGTGCAGCATGAGGTAGCGGATCCTCATCTGCCGCACCCCCAGCCGGAGACAGGGCCTGAGACAGGGCCTGCGACAGGGCCGGAGCTCCCGCCGCGGCGTCGCGCACCGCGCCTCAGGGCCGTGACCAGCACATTGTTCGTCCTCCTCGGCGCATCCATGCCGACGCAGGTTACTCTCCGTTCCTGGTAGTTAGCTGAGAACGCCCGGCGGGGCGGGGCAGGACCCCCTCGTGACGCGGGGGCTACGATCGCGCGTTCGCGCGTTCCGCCTGTTAGCGTTACCGCTAAGGGGGGTGAGCCGTGGTGAAATCCAAAGCCGGCCGGCCTGCGGTGCTCATGGACGTCGCCGTGCTCGCCGGTGTCTCCACCATGACCGTCTCACGGGTGCTCAACACACCCGACCGCGTACGCGCCGAGACCAGGGCCCGCGTCCTGGCCGCCGTACGCGAGCTGGACTACCGCCCCAACCAGGCGGCCCGCCAGCTCGTCACAGGTCGCTCCGGCGTGCTCGGCGTGGTCAGCATCGACACCACGCTCTACGGCCCGGCCACCACGCTCTACTGCATCGAGCAGGCCGCCCGCCACGCCGGCTACAACGTCTCCATCGCCAGCCTCAGCTCGCTCAACCGCACCTCCATGGAGGAGGGCGTGCAGCGGCTGCGCACCCAGGCGGTCGACGGCGTGATCATCGTCGCGCCCCATGAGTCGGCCGCCGACGGGCTGCGCCACCTGCCGCCCGAGATGCCGGTCGTCGCGGTCGACGCCGCCGACGACATCCCCGTCCCGGTGGCGAAGGTCGACCAGGTCGCCGGCGCCGCCCGCGTCACCCGCCACCTGCTCGACCTCGGCCACCGCACGGTGTGGCACGTCGCGGGCCCGGCCGACTGGCTCGACGCCAACGGCCGCATCGACGGCTGGCGCGGCGTGCTGGAGGCGGCCGGGCGGCCTGTGCCCGACGTGCTGCGCGGCGACTGGAGCGCCAGATCCGGCTACCAGCTCGGCCGCCGCCTGGCCGACGAGCCCGAGGCCACGGCCGTGTTCGTGGCCAACGACCAGATGGCGCTCGGCGTGCTGCGGGCGCTGCGCGAGGCGGGCAGGCGGGTGCCTGAGGACGTCAGCGTGGCGGGCTTCGACGACATCCCCGAGTCCGCCTACTTCTGGCCGCCGCTGACCACCGTGCGGCAGGACTTCCGCGAGGTCGGCAGGCACGCCTTCCACATGCTGCTCGACCGCATGGCCGGGGCCGAGCCCGAGAGCCGCCGCCTGATCGAGCCCGAGCTGGTGGTCCGCGACAGCACCGCGCCCGCCTGAGCCCGCCCGCGCCCGCCTGAGCCCGCGCGAAGCCCGCCCGAGCCGGCTCGGGTCCGCCCCGGGTCCGCACGGGTCCGCCACGGCGCCCTTCCCTCCTGAGGCGGCGGGCGCTCAGGGGGCCAGGCGGATCACGTTCCAGGAGACCGGCGGCAGCAGCACACGCAGCGGATCCTTCTCGACGTCCCGGTTCGGCCTGGGCGTGATGCGGTCCGGCTCGTCGGCGGTGTTGCGGGCGTAGACGTCGGGGTCGGTCAACGTGGTCGCCTCGACGACCCGCACCGCGCCCAGCGCCCGCGCGTCGATCTCCAGCGACAGCGGCCCGTCCACCGAGCGGTTGACGGCGAACAGCGTCGTGCCGTCCGCGTCATGCGTGGCCACCGCGTGCACCAGCGGCACCTCCCCGTACGCCGCCGTCTCGTACAGCGGCGACACCGGCTCCACCCGCAGCACGTCGCCGGCCGCGTACCGGGAGGCCTGCGCGAACGGATGGAAGGTGGTCTGCCGCCAGGACCGCCCGCCCGGCTCGGTCATGATGGGCGCGATCACGTTGACGAGCTGGGCCAGCGAGGCGGCGGTCACCCGGTCGCTGTTGCGCAGCAGCGTGATCAGCAGCCCGCCGAACGTCACCGCGTCGGCCAGGTGGTAGTGGTCCTCCAGCAGCGGTGGCGCGACCGGCCAGTCGTCGGGGGTGCCGGCGTCCCTGAAGCGGGACTGGTACCAGACGTTCCACTCGTCGAAGGAGAGGTCGATCCGCTTGCGTGACTTCAGCCGCGCCCCGACGTGGTCGGCGGTGGCCACCACGGAGGAGATGAAGTACTGCATGTCGGTGTCGCTGGCCAGGAAGCTGCCCAGGTCGCCGCCGCGCTCCTCGTAGTAGGCGTGGCAGGAGATGTAGTCGACCAGCTCGTACGTCTCCTCCAGCACCTCCGCCTCCCACGCGCCGAACGTCGGCATGCTGGAGCTGGAACTGCCGCACGCCACCAGCTCGAGCCGCGGGTCCACCATGCGCATCGCGCGGGCGGTCTCGGCGGCCAGCCGGCCGTACTCGCGGGCCGTCTTGTGGCCGGTCTGCCAGGGCCCGTCCAGCTCGTTGCCCAGGCACCACATCCTGATGCCGTGCGGCTCCTTGGCGCCGTGGCTCACCCGCAGGTCCGACAGCGCCGTGCCGGACGGGTGGTTGCAGTATTCGAGCAGGTCGAGCGCCTCGGCGATGCCGCGCGTGCCGAGGTTGAGCGCCATCATGGGCTCCACCCCCGCCTTACGGCACCACAGGACGAACTCGTCCACGCCCACCTCGTTGGTCTCCGTGCTGCGCCAGGCCAGGTCGAGCCGGCGGGGCCGCCGGTCCTTGGGGCCGATGCCGTCCTCCCAGCGGTAGCCGGAGACGAAGTTGCCGCCGGGGTAGCGGACGGTGGACACGCCCAGCTCCCTGGTCAGCTCCAGGACGTCGCGGCGGAAACCGTCGTCGTCGGCCAGCGGGTGCCCGGGCTCGTAGATGCCGGTGTAGACGCACCGCCCGAGGTGCTCGACGAACGTGCCGAACGTGCGGCGGCGCACGGGAGCGACCTTGAAGGCCGGGTCGAGGGTGAGGCTGGCGTGGTGCACGGGGGAGACTCCCTGGGTTTCCGCGACGTTACGTGCTCCCGATTGTTAGCGCTATCACAGGCCAGGTCAAGAGCTGGTAAGCGGTTGCCCGAGGGCCCTTGACAGGCCGCTTGTTACCGCTAACACTCGGGTAACCCCGGCGAAACACCGGGGTGCGCACGGCGGCCGCCGCGACCCGGACGTGCCGCCTGTCCGCCTCCGACGGGAGGCCCCCTCTGCTGCCCTCACCCGCCCTTTCCCAAGACCACAGCCCCGGTGTAAGGAAGAGGCCATCCAGTGCACGGTCCCCCTCACATCAACCGCCGGCACCTCCTGGGCGGCGGCCTCGCCCTGATCGCCGCCGCCGCGTCGGGATGCGCGCTCCCCGTGGGGTTCGGCTCGTCCCAGACCCGCATCAGGTACTGGCACTTCCTCGGCGCCAGCGACGGCATCACGATGAACGGGATGGTCAAGGCGTTCGGCAAGGAGAACCCCGACGTCTTCGTCGAGGAGAACGTGCTCCAGTGGGGCGAGCCCTACTACACGAAGATCGCCATGGCCGGCGCCGGCGGACGCTCGCCCGACCTCGCCACGTTCCACCTCGCCCGGCTGGCCGGCATCGGCGCCGGGCGCATCCTCGACCCCATCGACACCGAACTGCTGGAGGAGGCCGGCCTGAAGGCCGCCGACTTCAGCCCGCCCATCTGGGAACGCGCCCACCTCGACGGCGTCCTGTACGCCATCCCGCTCGACGCCCACCCGATGGTGCAGTACTACAACACCGACATCTGCGAGAAGGCCGGGCTGCTCGGCGCGGACGGCAAGCTGCGGCCCACCACGGGCGTGGACGAACTGATCGCCATGCTGACCAAGGCCAAGGAGGCCATGGGCGGCAAGCCGCCGCTCACCATGGACGCGCTCGGCCTCGGCACGGTCGGCCCCTGGCGGGTGTGGTACTCGCTCTACGGGCAGAGCGGCGGCACGCTGCTGACGCCCGACAACACCGCGATCGCCGTCGACGACGCCAAGGCGCTGGACGCGCTGCGGCTGATGCAGCGGCTCGGGCAGGAAGAGCTGTGCGACCCGCGTACGGACTACGGCGCCTCCGTCGCCAAGTTCACCAACGGCGAGGCGGCGTTCCTGTGGAACGGCGACTGGGAGATCACCGGGCTGAAGGAGCGCGGCACGCCGTTCAGCATGACCCGCCTCCCCAGCGTCTTCGGCAGCGGCGCGGCGCAGGCCGACTGCCACGCGTTCGTCCTGCCCCACCAGCGCAGCAGGGACCCCGAGATCGAGCGGGCCACCTACCGCTTCATCGCCTACCTGGTCAAGAACAGCGCCGACTGGGCGGTCGCCGGGCATGTGCCCGCGTACCTGCCGGCGCTGGAGGAGCCCGACTACCTGGCGCTGGACCCGCAGTCGGAGTACCGCTCGGTCATCACGGAGGTCGCGCTGGATCCGCAGGCGTGGTTCGCCGGCTCGGCCTCGCGCCTGTGGATCGAGTTCGGCGAGGCGTTCTCGCCCGTCATCAGCGGCGAGCGCAGCCCCGAGCAGGGCCTGGCCGCCGCCAAGGCGTCGCTGAACCGGCTGCTGTCGGCCCCCGACCCCTTCCCCGCCGAGGACGCCGAGGAGCGCTCATGACCGCCACCGTCGCGCCCACCGCGACCGCCGTCGCGGCCGTGCAGTCGAAGGTCCGGCGCGGCTGGACGGAGCACGGCCTGCTGTTCGTGGCCCCATTCCTGCTGATCTACCTGGTCTTCCTGGTCTGGCCGACGCTGCTCGGCTTCCAGATGAGCTTCTCCAGTGTCAACGTCGCGGGCGGCAACGACCACTTCATCGGCTTCGGCAACTACGCCGAGGCGTTCGCCGACCCGCGCATGTGGCGCTCGCTGTGGAACACGCTCGTCTTCACCGTGCTCAGCACGATCCCGCTGGTCCTGCTCGGCCTGGTGCTCGCGCTGCTGGTGCACCACCTGCGGTTCATGCAGTGGCTGTGGCGGCTGTCGTTCTTCGGGCCGTTCCTGCTGCCGTCGGCCGTGGTGTCGATCCTGTGGCTGCAGATGATCTACCCGCCCGAGTACGGCCTGATCAACGGCACGCTCGGCACCGACATCGTGTGGCTGGGCGACCCGTCTCTGGCCATGTGGTCGGTGGTGCTGACCACCGTGTGGTGGACGGTCGGCTTCAACTTCCTGCTCTATCTCGCCGCCCTGCAGTCCATCCCCCAGCACCTGTACGAGGCCGCCGCCATCGACGGCGCCAACGCCTGGGACAAGCTGCGCTCGATCACCCTGCCGATGCTCCGCCGCACCACCGCGCTCATCGTGGTGCTGCAGCTCGTGGCCTCGCTGAAGGTGTTCGACCAGGTCTACCTGATGACCGGCGGCGGCCCCGAGGACGCCACCCGCTCGATCATCGAGTACGCCTACGACATCGGCTTCACCGGCTACCGCACCGGTTACGCCTCGGCCGTGTCCTACATCCTGTTCGCCCTCATCGTCATCGTCTCCCTGGCGCAGCTCCGGCTGTTCCGCAAGCGCGAGGAGGTCGCGTCGTGACCAAGCGGTTCAGCTTCAGCCAGTTCGTCCTGCTGGTGGCCGCGCTGGTGCTGGCGGTGCTGTGGCTCGCCCCGATCGCGTGGGCGGTGGCCACGTCGCTCAAGCCGGAGTCGGAGACCACGAAGCTGCCGCTGGAGTGGTTCGGCAGCACGCTCACGCTGGAGTCGTACGAGCTGGTCCTCGGCACCGGCGGGATCGTCAAGTGGGCGATCAACTCGACGGTCACGGCGGTGGCGGTGACGTTCCTGACCGTGCTGTTCTCGGCGATGGCGGCGTACGGGTTCGCGCGCACGCGGTTCAAGGGGCGGCGGGCGCTGCTCGGCCTCATCCTGGCGGGCATCATGGTGCCGCCGCAGGTGCTGATCGCGCCGCTGTTCGCCGAGATGGTCGCCTTCGGCCTGGTGGACACCTGGTGGGCGATCATCCTGCCGCAGGTGGCGGCGCCGCTGATCGTCTACATCCTGGTCAAGTTCTTCCAGGACGTGCCGGAGGAGCTGGAGCAGGCGGCGTTCGTGGACGGGGCGGGGCGGTGGCGGGTGTTCTTCACCATCGTGCTGCCGCTGTCGCGGCCGGTGCTGGCGGCGGTGTCGATCTTCACGTTCATCAGCACCTGGAACAACTTCCTGTGGCCGTTCCTGGTCTCCACCGACCCGAACACGATGACGCTCCCGGTGGGCCTGGCGAACGTCGTGCAGGGCACCTTCGGCCTGCGGTACGCGCAGATCATGGCCTCGGTGGTGCTGGCCGGGCTGCCGCTGCTCATCGTCTTCGTGCTCTTCCAGCGCCAGATCATCCGCGGCGTCGCCCACACCGGCCTCGCCGGCCAGTGACGCCGGGGGAGACCCCATGCGGTGGGCTCGGGCGACCCCTCCCCACCGCCGCAGGAGAAACCCCACGCGGCGGGCATCCCCCTCCCGCCGAGGGAAGGATCACGCGGCCGACGCGCCCCTCCCACGAGAAAACCCCCGGCCGCCGAGCGGCCGGGGGTTTTCTGAGAGGTGGTGGACGATACTGGGATTGAACCAGTGACCTCTTCCGTGTCAGGGAAGCGCTCTCCCGCTGAGCTAATCGTCCTTGGAGGTGGCGACGGGATTTGAACCCGTGTGGACGGCTTTGCAGGCCGCTGCCTCGCCTCTCGGCCACGCCACCGAGTCAAACCCCTCTCCGAGCGGAAGACGGGATTCGAACCCGCGACCCTCACCTTGGCAAGGTGATGCTCTACCACTGAGCCACTTCCGCGCTGTTGCGTGGTTAACAATAGCGCGTTTCCGGACCGGATGCTTACTTGCGAAGCTGGCGGGCCACGCTTCGCTCGGTGGCGGGGAGGCTCAGGAAGATCTCGAGGATCCTCGTGAGGCGGTGGACCTCGATGCGGTGGAAGGCGGGGCCTTCGCTGCGGCCGAGGATGAGGGAGAGCGCCAGCGGCGGCAGCGGCGCGTGGATCAGGTGCGGGCCGCCCTCGACGGTCAGCGCCGTCGGCCGCGCGGGCGTCTCGGCGGGGACGGTGAAGTCTTCGGGCGCGCGCCAGCTCGCGTACACGATGCGGCCCTCGGCGGCGGTGGCCGCCCAGTCGGCGCTGAACAGCACGGGCAGCGAGTCGATCAGCGTGGTCAGCGCCCGGTCGCCGGCCGTGGTGATGTATTTGAGTATCTCCAGCTCCGGGTAGGTGCCGGGCGCCTCGCGGGTGGGCCAGACGCCGTCGACGGCCACGCCTTCGAGGCTTTCGAGGCTCTTGACCAGGTCCTGCCTGGAGATGTCGTCGGGGCAGTAGACCGTGATGTCGTCGACCGCCCGGCCGTCGCCTCGTTCGAGCACGGTCACCTGGGTGATGTCGGCCCCCGACGCACCCAGGGCCTTGGTCACCTGCGCCAGCGAGCCCGGCCTGTCGGGCAGCGTGAGGCGTACGCGAAGAAGCATCCATCCCCCTCAACCGAAGATGCCGATCACAGACTATCGGCGGAATACCGGTTACGGCCTGACCTGCGCTACAACTGACGGGGTGAAGATTGGGCCGATCGGGGTGTGGCCCCCGGTGGTGCTGGCGCCTATGGCGGGCATCACGAACGCGCCGTTCCGCGTGCTCTGCCGCGAGCAGGGCTCGGGGCTGTTCGTGTGCGAGATGATCACGACGCGGGCCCTGGTCGAGCGCAATCCGAAGACGCTGCGGATGATCAGGTTCGATGAGTCGGAGCGACCCAGGAGCATCCAGCTCTACGGCGTCGATCCGGCCGTGGTCGGGCGGGCGGTCCGGATGATCGTCGAGGAGGACCTCGCCGACCACGTCGATCTCAACTTCGGCTGCCCGGTGCCCAAGGTGACCCGGCGGGGCGGTGGGTCGGCGCTGCCGTACAAGCGGAATCTGCTGCGGCGCATCCTGCGCGAGGCGGTCGCGAACGCCGGTTCGCTGCCCGTGACGATGAAGATGCGCAAGGGCATCGACGACGACCACCTCACCTACCTCGACGCCGGCCGGATCGCCGCCGAGGAGGGGGTGGCGGCCATCGCGCTGCACGCCCGCACGGCCCGGCAGCACTACGGCGGCGTCGCCGACTGGGAGGCCATCGCCCGGCTGAAGGAGGCGGTGCGGGAGATCCCCGTGCTGGGCAACGGCGACATCTGGTGCGCCGACGACGCGCTGAGGATGGTGGCCCGCACCGGCTGCGACGGCGTCGTGGTGGGGCGCGGCTGCCTGGGGCGGCCCTGGTTGTTCCGCGACCTCGAGAACGCCTTCAACGGCGGCTCCGAGCGGGCGACGCCGACGCTGGGCGAGGTCGCCGACGTCATGGAGCGGCACGCCGAGGGCCTGACGGAGTGCTTCGACATCGAGCGCTACGCCGTGGCCGACTTCCGCAAGCACGTCGGCTGGTATCTCAAGGGGTTCACGGTCGGCAGCGAGCTGCGGCGCGAGCTGGCCACGGCCGAGTCGCTCGACGGGCTGCGCGCCGGGCTGGCGAAGCTGGAGCGCGACCAGCCGTGGCCGCTCAACACCGACACGCCGCGCGGCAAATCGGGTGAGCGGTCGAAGGTGCTCCTGCCCGACGGCTGGCTGGACGACCCGTGGGACTGCCCGATCCCCGGCGCCGACGCCGAGTCCGACATCTCCGGCGGCTGACGCTGGTGGGGGCCGGTGACCCGTCGAGACTCATGCCGCCCACGCTACGGACCCGGGCCGCGCGACGGTACGCCCGCGAGCCCTCTCAGATCTCGACCGGGCCGCCGCTGCGCCAGTAGACGTTGTCCTCGCGGGCCAGCAGGCCCTCGTCCACCAGATAGCGGCGCAGGGCGGCGTGGTCGTCGTGGAAGGCGCGCAGGGCGACGTCGACGTCCTTCTCCGGGTAGCGGACGCCGGGCTCGAAGACGCGCGAGATGTGGCGCAGCAGGATGAGCCGCTTGTCGCGGCGCATCGTCAGGGTCGTCAGCCGCCCGTCCACCAGGAACGTGCGCAGCACCCGCTCCTCCTGGCTCAGCTGCGCGGCCGGCTCGGCGCGCGAGCGCAGCAGGTCGCGGAAGCGCTCAGGGGTGGCGTGCCACTTGCCGCTCTCGTCGCACGCGGCCAGCCCGCCCGCCGCCAGCTTGCGCAGCGCCTCGGGGGAGTGGCCGTCGGGATGCCCCAGCACGAGTGAGGCGAACGCACGCAACGTGTCGTCCTGGTAGAGCAGCCCGAGGACACGCCTGATCTCTTCGTCGTTCACCGGCCCATTTTGTCGTGGATCGTGACGCCGCCGCCACGCCTTATCACCGGCCCGACCTGGAAGATCGCACTGCCGCCGACCGCCCGATGCGGGGAATGTCTCGATCTTGGGACACGATGATGACACATCCCCGACCTTTTCCGACCGACACTGAAGGTGACAGGCCGGTGCCGGGACGCCCTTGCCAGTCCGTTCCGGCACACGGCTTGTTCATGTCTCCCGGCCCTTCTACAGCCGGTTGAGCCCCTGAACGTGCAGGACCGCCCGGCCCTCCTCATCGGACGCGGCCAGATCGACCTGGGCGTCGATGCCCCAGTCGCCGTCGCCGGCCGGATCCTTGATCGTCTGGCGCACCTTCCACAGCCCGCTCTCCTCCTCGATGCGCAGCAGCGCGGGACCGCGGGCGTCGGCGTCGGTGTGGATCTCCTCGTGCTCGTCGTAGTACGCGTCGAGCGCCGCACCCCAGTCGACGTCGGGAGCCAGCTCCTCCAGCTCCTCCTCCTTCTCCAGCGCGCACAGCTCGACCAGCCGGAACATCGCGTTGCGCACCAGCACCCTGAACGCCCGCGGGTTGCCGGTGACCGGCCGCACCTTGGCCTCGAGCTGCTGCTGCTCCTCCAGCGCCGCCGCCGGGTTGGTCAGCTTCTCCCACTCGTCGATCAGCGAGGAGTCGACCTGGCGCACCAGCTCGCCCAGCCACTCGATGAGGTCGACCAGGTCATCGGTCTTGAGGTGCTCGGGCACCGTACGCGACAACGTGCGGTAGGCGTCGGCGAGGTAGCGCAGCACCGTGCCCTCGGAGCGGGCCAGCTCGTAGAACTGGATGTACTCGGCGAACGTCATCGCCCGCTCGTACATGTCGCGCACCACCGACTTCGGGCTGACCGTGTAGTCGGCCACCCACGGGTGCCCGCGCCGGTAGGTCTCGTAGGCGCCGAGCAGCAGGTCGTCGAGCGGCATCGGGTACATGACCTCGGCCAGCTGCTCCATGCGCTCTTCGTACTCGATGCCGTCGGCCTTCATCTGCGCGACGGCCTCGCCCCTGGCCTTCTTCAGCTGGGCCGACAGGATCTGGCGCGGGTCGTCGAGGATGGACTCGACGATGGAGACCATGTCGAGCGCGTACGACGGCGACTCGCGGTCGAGCAGCTCGAACGCCGCCAGCGCGAACGTGGACAGCGCCTGGTTGAGCGCGAAGTCCTCCTGCAGCTCGATCGTCAGCCGAGCCCTGCGGCCCTGCTCGTCGGGCTCGGGGAACTGCTGCACGATGCCGCCCGCCAGCAGCGACCGGTAGATCGCGATGGCCTGGCTGATGTGCCGCCGCTGCCACTTGCGGTCTTCGTGGTTGTCGGTCAGCAGGTGCTTCATCGCCTGGAAGCAGTCGCCCGGCCGGTTGATGACCGCGAGCAGCATCGCGTTGCTCACCTTGAAGCGCGAGGTGAGCGGCTCGGGCTCGGCCTCCTGGAGCTTGACGAACGTCTCCTCGCTCCAGCCCACGAACCCCTCCGGCGGCTTCTTGCGGGCGTAGCCGCGCCGCCGCTTGGGGTCGTCGCCGATCTTGGCCAGCGCCTTGGCGTTCTCGATGTCGTGCTCGGGGGCCTGGCAGGCGACGTAGCCGATGGTGTCGAAGCCCGCGCGCCCGGCCCGGCCGGCGATCTGATGGAACTCGCGGGCCCGCAGCCTGCGCACCTTGTTGCCGTCGTACTTCGACAGGGCGGTGAACAGCACCGTGCGGATCGGCACGTTGACGCCGACGCCCAGCGTGTCGGTGCCGCAGATGACCTTGAGCAGCCCGGCCTGGGCCAGCCGCTCGACGAGGCGCCGGTATTTCGGCAGCATGCCGGCGTGGTGGACGCCGATGCCGTGGCGCACCAGCCGCGACAGAGCCCGGCCGAAGCGGGTGGTGAAGCGGAAGCCGCCGATCATCGCGGCGATCGCGTCCTTCTCCTCGCGGGTCGCCATGTTGATCGACATCAGCGCCTGGGCCCGCTCCATCGCCGCGGCCTGCGTGAAGTGCACGACGTAGACGGGCGCCTGGCCGGTGCTGAGCATCTCTTCGAGCGTCTCGTGCAGCGGCGTCATGCGGTAGGAGTAGACCAGCGGGACCGGCCGCTCGGCGTGCTTGACCACCGCGGTCTCCCGCCCGGTGCGGCGGGTCAGGTCCTCCTTGAACATCGTGACGTCGCCGAGCGTGGCCGACATCAGCACGAACTGCACGTCGGGCAGCTCGAGCAGCGGCACCTGCCAGGCCCAGCCGCGGTCGGGCTCGGCGTAGAAGTGGAACTCGTCCATCACGACCTGGCCGATGTCGGCCCCGGCGCCGTCGCGCAGCGCCACGTTTGCGAGGATCTCGGCCGTGCAGCAGATGATCGGCGCGCCCGGGTTGACG
Organism: Nonomuraea sp. NPDC004580; assembly: GCF_040609855.1. Taxonomy (NCBI): domain Bacteria; kingdom Bacillati; phylum Actinomycetota; class Actinomycetes; order Streptosporangiales; family Streptosporangiaceae; genus Nonomuraea; species Nonomuraea sp. NPDC004580. Next base: position 58,306 of record NZ_JBEXLH010000005.1, read on the forward strand.
CTGGCGTCGCCGGTCATCATGCCGACGTTCTCGGTGCCGAAGATGGCGCACAGGTCGAAGAACTTCTCCGACACCAGGGCCTTGATCGGCGCGGTGTAGAACGTGCGCATGTCGCGCGTCAGCGCCGTGAAGTGAGCGCCCGCCGCCACCAGCGACTTGCCCGACCCCGTCGGCGTGGCCAGGATCAGGTTGTTGCCGGAGACCACCTCGATGAGGGCCTCTTCCTGGGCGGGATAAAGGGTGAGCCCCCGCTCGGCGTTCCACGCGACGAACGCGTCGAAGATGGCGTCGGGGTCGGCGTCGAGGTCTTCGGGCAGGCGGTCAACGAGTAGGCTCACACCCCTATCCTGCCGAAGTTTGCCGGGTGGTCGGACCGCACAGGCCCAAGTGGGTCAGGTGGCGCGCAGATCCAGCTGGAAGAGCGCGGTGTCGATCCAGCGGCCCAGCTTGAACCCCACTCCGCTCAGCCGGCCCGCCGCGCGGAAGCCGAACTTCTCGTGCAGCCGCGCCGACGACGGGTCGCCCGCGTCCGCGATCACCGCGACGAGCTGCCTGGCGTGCGTCTCGCGGGCCCGCCCGATCAGCTCGCCCAGCAGCCGCCCGCCCAGGCCCTTGCCCGTGTACTCGGGGGCCAGGTAGATGCTGTCCTCCAGCGTGTGGCGGTAGGCGGGCTTCGGGCGGTACTGCGCGAGGTAGGCGTACCCGGCGACCTCGCCGTCCACCTCGGTCACCAGGAACGGCAGCCCCGCCGCCGCGACGGCCGCGGCCTTGGCCCGCCAGCCGGCGAGCTCAGGGGGCGTCTCGTCGAACGTCACCGCGGTCACCGTCACGTAGTGGGCGTAGATTTCGGCGACGGCCGGCAGGTCCTTGTCCTCAAGAGGGCGAATCGTCGTCATGCCGTCATTGTCGTGATCGGCGGATGACATCCGTGTTTCCTGCCCATCACGCGCGCAGCCTGGGCGCCGTCATCAGCAGACCGGCGAGCAGCGCCAGCACCGCCAGGAACGGCCCGGCGCCGGGCGCGAACCCGCCCACGGTCAGCGTCAGCACCCCGGCGCCGACCAGGCCCGACGCCACCAGCATGCCGCCCTGCCCGGCCGTGCCGTACGGCAGCGCGGGCGGCGCCTCGAACCGGGCGAACCCCTTCAGCAGCGGCCACATGACCAGGCACAGCAGCCCGAACCAGACCGGCCACCCGGCGAACCACAACACGCTGCCCGGCCGCGGCGTGTCCACGCCCAGCAGCACCACGACCACCCCGGTCACCGCGAACAGGGCCGGCATGTGCCACAGGTACACCGTCATGACGCGCGGCCCCGCCCAGTCCAGCAGGCGGGCCAGCGGCAGCCGCATCAGGGCGGGACGCAGCAGCACGGCCAGCCCGATCTGGCCGAAGCCGACCGCCAGCATGGCGAGCGTGGGCGGCGCCATGTTCGACACCTCCGCGCCGGGCAGGCCGATCATGCTGCCCGGGTAGGGCCCGTACGCCACCAGCAGCGCCGCCGCCCCGAACCCGCCCGCCGCCAGCAGGCCCGTCCCGCGCAGCCGGCCCTCGGCGTAGAAGAAGCCGAGCTGGTGCACGGCCAGCCAGACGAACACCACGTTCACGTACCCGACGGCGTCGAGCCCGGTCGAGAACCGCGCCACGTCCGTCACCACCGCACCGAGCGCCAGCACGGTCGGCACCCGCCAGCCGTGGCGCTCGTGCAGCCGCAGCGCGTACGGGGTGGCGACCACCGCCAGCAGATACACCGCGAGGAACCACAGCAACTGCCCGGTCAGCCTCGCCCCCACCTCCAGCGGCTGCGCCGGCACGCCCATAGTGAGCAGCAGCTGCGGCAGCGGGATCCACACCGCCGCCAGCGGCAGCAGCGGCCAGGCCAGCCGCCGCAGCCGCACCGCCTGCCACGCCGGCGCCGGCGTCCCGGCCCGCCGCGCGCGGGCGAAACCGATCGCGTTCGCCGCGCCGCCCGCGAAGAACACCAGCGGCATCACCTGGCTCAGCCACGTCACCACCCACACGCCCGGCGTGGACAGCGCGTTGCCGGTCGTCAGCCGGCCGTCCTCGTAGTCGAGCACCGGGATCGTCCAGTGCTGGAGGACTACCAGCGCCATGCCGGCCACCCGCAACAGGTCGATGAAGTGGTCACGGCGCGCGGGCGCGGGCGGCGCGGGTGCCGCGACGGCCGGGCGGTCCAGCAAGACGGTCATGGGGGAGGCCTCATCTCAAGGGGAAGCGAACGCACTCAAGGCTCCCGCCCTGCGGCTGCGGGCACATTGACGCGAGCCGCAGTCCTCAGGTCGGCGTGCCACCACCCCGGGGGTAGGGCCAGCCCTACCAAGGGACACCGGCGCACCCGCTCGTCCGTGCCCGCCCCACGACCTACCGTGGTCACCATGCGCTCCCTGACGAGGCGTGTCCTCCTCGACACCCGTTACACACTGGTCGGCTTCCCGACGACCCTGATCGGCTTCGCGCTCATGCTGCCGGGCTTCGCCGCCGGACTGGGCACGATGGTCATCTGGGTCGGGGTGCCGCTGCTGGCCGGCACGCTGCTGATCGCGCGCGGGTTCGCGGACGCGGAGCGGGGCTGGCTGTCGGACGTGCTGCGCAGGCCGCCCGTACGGCCCCGCTACAAGCCCGCGCCGCCGGGCGCCGGCCGCTTCCGCCGCCTCGTCAACCCCATGACGAGCGGGCAGTCCTGGCTCGACCTGCTGCACGGCATCATCAACCTGCCGTTCGCGATCCTCGCGTTCGTGCTGACCGTCGTGTTCTGGGCGGTGCCGATCGCCGGCCTCACCTGGCCGCTCTACGGCATCGTCACCTCGCGCATCCCCGGCAACGTCGAGCTGCCCGAGCTGCTCGGCCTGGGCGACGGCTACGTCGTCAACGCGACCTTCTACTTCCTCGTCGGCCTGCTCTTCCTGCTGCTGATGCCGCTCGTCATCCGCGGCGCCGCGCTCCTGCGCGCCGGGCTCGGGCGGGCGCTGCTGACCGGCGTGGCCGAGCTGCACGAGCGCATCGACGACCTGGCGCAGGGCCGGGCCGCCGCCGTCTCCGCCGAGGCCAACGCGCTGCGCAAGCTGGAGCGCGACATCCACGACGGGCCGCAGCAGCGGCTGGTCTCGCTCGCCATGGAGCTGTCCAGGGCGCAGCGGCAGCTCGCCAAGGACCCCGAGGCGGCCCAGGCCACGCTCAAGTCGGCCATCAGCGCGACCCGCGAGACCCTCGACGAGCTGCGCGCGCTCTCGCGCGGCATCGCCCCGCCCATCCTGTCCGACCGCGGCCTCGCGCCCGCGCTGGCCGCGCTGGCCGGCCGGTGCACGGTCCCGGTCGACCTCGACGTGCAGACCGTGGAGCGCTACCAGGCCGCCGTCGAGAACGCCATCTACTTCGTCTGCGCCGAGACCCTCACGAACGTGGCCAAGCACAGCCGCGCGACCGTCTGCACCGTGCAGCTCGTCCGCCTCGGTGACGTCCTCATGCTGACGATCGGGGATGATGGGGTCGGCGGCGCACACGTCGCCAAGGGACATGGGCTCGCCGGGCTGGCCGACCGGCTGCGCGCCGTGGACGGTGAGCTGACCGTCCAGTCGCCCGACGGCGGGCCCACGGTGATCGTGGCGGAGGTTCCGTGCGGGTAGTCGTGGCCGATGACGCGGTGCTGATCAGGGAGGGCCTGGTCAGGCTGCTCGAAGAGTTCGGTTGCGAGGTGGTGGCGACCGTCGGCGACGGCGACGCCCTCGTGGAGGCGGTCGACAAGCACAAGCCCGACGTGTCGGTGGTCGACGTGCGCATGCCGCCGTCGTTCACCGACGAGGGGCTGCGGGCCGCCGTCGAGGCCCGCCGCCGGGTGCCCGGCACGCCGGTGCTGATCCTGTCGCAGTACGTCGAGGTCTCCTACGCCGACGACCTGCTGGCCGACGCCAGGGGCGCGGTGGGTTACCTGCTGAAGGACCGCGTGGTGGACGTCGACGAGTTCCTGGAGGGCCTGCGGCGGGTGGCCGCGGGCGGCACGGTCTTCGATCCCCAGGTGGTGTCCCAGTTGATGGTGCGCAGGCGCAAGGACGATCCGCTGGCCCAGCTCACGCCGCGCGAGCGCGAGGTGCTCGGGCTCATGGCCGAGGGCCGCTCCAACCCGGCCATCGGACGGCAGCTCGTGATCAGCGACGGCGCCGTGGAAAAGCACATCAGGAGCATCTTCAGCAAGCTCGGCCTCTACGCCGAGGACACCGACCAGCACCGCCGCGTCCTCGCCGTCCTGACCTACCTACGCTCCTGACCGGCGTGCGCTCCCGGCGGGCCTGCGTCATGGAGCCGCCTGCGTTCTGCTGAGTCGCGGTTGTGACCGGCCCGCGGGCCTGGGGGAGTCTGCTCTAAGGGGTGGGGGTGTGACCCCTCTGGGCGGGCGGAAGTGGGGGTTCCGTGGGACGCCCGCCGGTCGAGCGGGGGCGGCTCCGCTCGCCGGGCCCTGCCTGGCTGTGGGGGGCCGGGCTATGAGGGGTCGCCGGCCGGTCCGCGCGGCGCTGCGCGCGGACCTGGCCGCCCGGCATCAGCCGAGCGCGTCGACCAGCTTCTTGCGCTGCTGGGCGCCCAGGCCGCCGAGGCGGCGCTTCTCGTCGACGCCCGCCTCCTCCATCAGCGCGGTGGCCTTGGCCGGACCCACGCCCTTGACGGCGCGCAGCGCCTGCGACACCTTGATCTTCTTCGCGATGTCGTCGTCACGCTCCAGCAGCTGAGCGAACGTCAGCTCGCCCGCCTTGACCTTCGCCAGCAGGGCCGTGCGGGCGGCACGGGCCTCGGCGGCCTTGGCCAGAGCGGCTTGACGCTGCTCGGGGGTGAGAGTGGGAAGTGCCATCTCAGTTCTCTCCTCGGGGAGTTTTACGTTCGGGTTCTGTTACCCGTGGTGCAGTGGCTAATCATGGCGGATACCAGCGGTTCGTGTTGCGGAAAGCGCCCTGTCAACGTGCCTCCCGCATCGATGCGGCGGCCCCCGCACACGTCACGCACGGAAGGACGGTGCCCCCGCTGACCCCTATGCCGCCGACCACGCGTTCTGTCACACCGTAGCCCGAAAAGAGCGGCATGCCGCTTTCTATGGGATGAATCCGGCACCCGCCGGGCCCGCCTGCCCGCCCCCTTTCCGGCGTCACCACCGGCCTTCGCGAACGCCCGCCGACGCCTTGCGCGCGTCACCCGCCGGCGTCGGCTCGCCGATCTCGTGACCTGTCATGAGCTGGGCGGACGCCGGGCCCGCCGCCCCGTCCACCGTCGGGACCAAGATCGCTGAGTGTCATCGAACCCCAGCTCGACGGCCGCCTCGCCCGCGCGGGGCGCGGGTCCAGGACGTACGGGCACCTACCCCGGGGCCGGGACGGGTGAGGCGGCTACGGACGGTTCCGTACGGGCTTCCGGCTCTCTGGCCTGGCAAGATCGCCTACGGGGCTCTCAGGGGAGGCGTTATAGCGCCCTATCCCCGTCCGGGGTGGAATGCGTCACACTTTGCCGGTCGGGCGTGTCGCGGGCCTGGTCAGGGTGGTTATCGCGCCACAGTTCAAGGCCCTCGACGGTCAGGAACGCGTCGAACACCGACTCCATCGCCCCCAGCAACGCGCCCCGCCAGCCGAGCGCCGACCCCTCGATGCGCGGCGGCCGCTCCCGGCGGATCGCCATCAGGTAAGGCTCACCGGCCGCCAGGAGCGCCGCCCCCGCCCGCTCGAACAGCTCAGGGCCGTGGCCCGACAGGGTGACCACCTCGGGATCGTGCGCGTTCACCAGGGCGGCGATGCCCCGGCCCAGCATCCGCGCGGTCGCCTCGACCGCCGCCGCGTCGTTGGCGAGCACGTGCTCGGCCTGCTCGCGTCCCCGGCCGCCCCCGTGGGCCAGGCCGGCGTGCCGCAGCAGGGCGTTCGCGCCCACGTCGGCGCCCCAGCAGCCGAGGGCGCCGCACGCGCACGGTCGCCGGCTCTCCGCCAGCGGCATGTGGCCGAACTCGGCGCCGACCCCGCCCGCCCCGGCGACCGGCCGCCCGTCCACCATCAGGACGCCGCCCAGGTCGAAGTCCACATGCAGATGCAGCCCCACCCGCACGTCCCGCAGCCGCCCACGCCGCGCCTCCGCCACCGCCGCGAACGCGGTGTCGTTCCCCACCACCGGCGTCCCGGCCGGTGGGCCCGCCTCATCCCGGTCGTCGGCCGCCAGCAGGGCGGGGACGTCGACCCCGTGCCAGTTCAGGTGGGCGATGTCCACGAGGCCGCCGTGGCGTACCGGGCCGGCCAGAGCCACACCCGTGCCGATGACCCGGTGGCCGAGGCGGTCGCGGTGGGCGGCCAGGGCCTCGCCCAGCGGGCGGAGCGCGCCTTCCGGGGTGCCGTCGTGCGGGCGTACCTCAAGGACCGTGACCCGGCCGCCCAGCTCGCACTCCGCCAGCTCCCACGCGTCCTCGCGCACGTCCACGGCCAGCGCGACCGGCCCGTACGGATGCGGCCCAGGCACCTGCGTCGGCCGCCCGCGTACGTGCTCGCGCGCCGGCTCCTCGTGCAGCAGCTCGTCCTCGGCCAGCCCCGCCACCAGGACCGAGGCCGTGCCCCTGGCCAGCCGCAGGTCGCGGGTGAGCTGGGACCGGGTGCGGGTGGCCCCGCAGTCGTGCACGGCGCGCAGCAGCCTGACCCGGTTGTGCGCGCGCAGCTCGCCACTCGTCGTAGCACCATTCACGTTTCACAGTTTATGCTCTAGTCGTGAACAAAACCGCCATTGTCGCCAGACGGGCTCGTGTCGGAGTTTTCGGATTCTTCTTTCTCGCCGGTCTTGTCATGGGGTTGTGGGCGGCCGGGCTGCCCTCGCTCAACGACCGGCTCGACCTCGGCCCCGCCCTGCTCGGCCGGGTCCTGCTGCTGATCTCCGCCGGTGCGCTGGCGTCGATGCTGCTCGCCGGGCGGCTGGTGGACCGGTGGGGGAGCAGGCGGTTGTGCTGGATCGCCGGGCCGCTGTCCGGGGTGGCCCTGCTCGGGCCCGCGCTGGCGCCGTCGGCCTGGGTGCTGATGGTGCTGGCGGTGGTGTTCGGGATGGGGCTCGGGGTGATGGAGATCGCCATGAACGCCCACTCCGTGGAGGTCGAGCGCTGCTACGGCCGGCCCGTCATCTCCGCCTTCCACGGCACCTGGAGCCTGGGCGGCGCGGCCGGCGGCGGCATCACCTCGCTGGTGCTCCAGGCCGGGCTGGACGCGCAGGGGCTGCTGGTGGTGGCGGCGATCGTGGTGCCCTTCCTGTACCTGCCCGCCGCCCGCCTCCTCCTCCCCGACGCCTACACCCGCCCCGCCCCGCAGCACGCGGCCGAGGGCGTGTACGCGGACGGGAGCGCGGACGGGGACGCGGGGAAGCCCGCTGAAGGCGCTGCCGGAGGCTCAGGTGGCGGGTCGCTCAAGTGGGGGCTCATCGCGCTGCTCGGGGTGGCGGCGTTCGCCGGGCATCTGAGCGAGGGCGCGGCCATCGACTGGGCGGCGCTGCACGCCAGGATGGTGCTGGAGACCGATCCCGCGCTGGCGCCGCTGGCGTACACGATCTTCTCGATCGCCATGACCACCGTGCGGCTGCTCGGCGACCCGATCAGGGCCCGGCTGGGCTCGGTGCTGACGATCAGGCTCGCGGGCGTGCTCGCCACCGCCGGATATGTCCTCGTGCTGGTCTCGCCGCTGCTGGGCGACCCGCTGCGGGTGGTGTGTGCGTGGACCGGGTGGGCGCTGGCCGGGGTGGGGCTGGCGACGGTGGTGCCGGTGCTGTTCAGCGCGGTGGGCGCGGCCGGCGGCCGGGTCGGCAGGGCGCTGGCCATGGTGACCGCCTTCGGCTACACGGGCCTGCTGCTGGGCCCGGCGGTGCTGGGCTTCGTGGCGGAGGCGGCGTCCCTGCCGGTGGCGCTGTTCATCCCGGCCGTGCTGGCGGCCGTCGTCACGGCGGCCGGCTCCCCGGCCATCCGCGCCCTGCTCGCCCTTCCCGCCGCCACCTCGTCCCCGGAGACGAGCCCGGCCCCCGCTTCCGTGCACGACTGACAAGTCCGAAGGCCGCCCCGCCGCCGTCCGGCGGGGCGGCCGGTTTGCGTTCATGGGCTCTGACCTGGTGTTATGCGATCGTGACTTGACCCGCACGTTACATCCAGGTTTCATGTGGCCCACGCCGTAAACGTTTACAGCAGAGCCATCGTAAACGTTTACATCACGAGGGAAGGACAGCCTTGGGCGACGGACCCACGATCACCACCATCGCCGAGCGCGCCGGTGTCTCGATCGCCTCCGTGTCGCGGGTCCTGAACGGCCTGCCGACCAGGCAGGAAACCGTGCGCAAGGTGATGGCGGCCGCCGACGAGCTGGGCTACGTGCGCAACGCGGTGGCGAGGTCGCTCAAGTCGCGCCGCACTCACCAGATCGCGTTCGCGATGGCCGACGTCGGCAACCCGGCCTACCTGGCGATGCTGCGGGAGATCCAGCCGGTGCTGAAGGCGGCCGGCTACCGGCTCGTGCTGCACTCCACCGACGCCGTCGTGGCCGACGAGATCGACGTGCTGCACAGCCTCGGCGAGCGGTACGTCGACGGCCTCATCATGAGCCCCCTGCGCGTCACCGACACGCACCTGCAGATGCTGGCCACGGCCAGGGCCCCCGTCGTGATCATCGGCTCGGTGCCCGACGGGACGCGGGTGGACAACGTACGCGCCGACTCCCGCACGGGTGTGAGGCTGGCCGTCGACCACCTCTACGCGCTCGGCCGCCGCCGCATCGCCATGGTCAACGGCCCGCTCGACACGGTGCCCGGCGCCGCGCGCGGGGCCGCGTACCGGGAGGCGCTGACGGACCTCGGGCTGCCCTACGACGAGAACCTCGTGCAGATCGGCGACTTCTACCGCGAGGAGGGCCGCCGCGCGGTGGCCGAGCTGCTCGCGCGGGCCCCCGAGGTGGACGCGCTGATGTGCGCCAACGACCTGATCGCGCTCGGCGCGCTCGACGTGCTGCGCGCGAAGGGCAGGCGGGTGCCCGAGGACGTGGCGGTGGTCGGCATGGACGACACCGACCTGGCGGCGGCCTCGTGGCCGTCGCTGACCCGCGTCTCGCTCGGCTCGGCCGAGCGCGGCAAGGCGGCGGCGGAGCTGCTGCTGGAGCGGCTGCAGGGCGACGACGGCGACCCCAAACGGGTCACCGTGGCGCCCCGGCTGGCGATCCGCGCCTCCACGGCCGGCCCCGACTACGAGCGAACCCAGAGGAAGGAGGGCGGCGCGTGACGGCGACCGTGACGCGATCCGCGCCCCCGCGGCGGCCGGGAGCCCGGCGCCGCGCGGTGTCGCGGCAGCGGCGCGAGATGTGGCTGCTGATGCTGCCGGCGATGGTGCCGGTGGTGCTGTTCAGCGTGGGCCCGCTGCTGTACGGCATCGGCCTGGCGTTCACCGACGCCCGCAACACCCGTAACCACCAGACCGAGTTCGTGGGCCTGGAGAACTTCACCCGGCTGATGACGGACGACGAGTTCTGGGCGTCGTTCCAGATCGGCGCGATCTGGTCGGTGTCGGTGACGGTGCTGCAGTTCGTGGCCGCGCTCGGCCTGGCGCTGCTGCTCAACGAGAAGCTCAGGGGCCGCGGCGTGGCCAGGGTGCTGTCGGTGGTGCCGTGGGCGATGCCGCCGGTGGTGGTCGGCCTGATGTGGAAGCTCGTCTACCACCCCGACGCAGGCGTGCTCAACGACCTGCTCGGCACCGACGTCAACTGGCTGGCCGACTTCTCGCTGGCGCTGCCGGCGATCATCGTGGTCGGCGTCTGGGCGGGCATGCCGCAGACGACCGTCGTGCTGCTCGCGGGCCTGCAGAACGTCCCGAAGGAGCTGTACGAGGCCGGCGCGATGGACGGCGCGGGCACCTGGCGGCGCTTCTGGAACATCACGCTGCCGCAGCTCCGCCCGGTGATCGTGGCGATCACCTCGCTCGACTTCGTGTGGAACATCAACCAGTTCGGCCTGGTCTACGTGCTGACGCAGGGCGGACCCGGTGGCCGCACCCGGCTGCCGATGTTGTTCGCCTACGAGGAGGCGTTCAGGTACCGCATGGCCGGTTACGCCTCGATGCTCGGCCTCGCCATGGCCATCGTCGTGCTCGCGGTGCTCGGTCTCTACCTGTGGCGCCAGATGAGGGAGGCCAGGTGAAGCGCGTCTCACAGTACGCCGCCCTGCTCGCGTACGTCGTCTTCCTGGCGTTCCCGCTGCTGTGGCTGCTGTCCACGGCGCTGAAGACGCCGCAGGAGATGGCGCTGACCGAGCCGACGTGGATCCCGCGCGAGCCGACGCCGGCCAACTTCGGCGCCGCGTTCGGCGAGCAGGACCTGGTCGGCGCGTCGCTGCGGAGCCTGGTGGTGGCGTTGTTCGCCAGCGTGATCACGGTGCTGATCTCGCTGCCCGCCTCCTACGCGATGGCCCGCTACCGGGGCCTGGTCAACAAGATCGCGATCGGGTGGGTGCTGGTCAGCCAGGTGTTCCCGTTCATCCTGATCATCATCCCGCTCTTCATGATCCTGCGGGACCTGGAGCTGGTGAACACGCTGCCCGGGCTGGTGCTCGTGCACGTCACGTTCACGCTGCCGTTCGCGCTGTGGATGCTGCAGGGGTACGTGCGCGCGGTGCCGCCCGAGCTGGAGGAGGCCGCGGCGGTGGACGGCGCCTCGCGGCTGCGCTCGATCGCGTCCGTGGTGGCCCCGCTGCTCGCGCCCGGCGTGGTGGCGACGCTGCTGTTCTCCTTCATCTCGTCCTGGAACGAGTTCATGTTCGCGCTCGTCATCCTCCAGGACCCCGACGTCATGACACTCCCGCTGACGCTGGTGCGCTTCACCGGCCCGGAGGGGGTGGCCAGGCTCGGCCCGCTGGCCGCGGCGTCGCTCATGGCGACGATCCCGAGCCTGATCTTCTTTTCGATCATCCAGCGGCGTTTGAAGTCCGGTCTGATGGCCGGCGCCGTCAAGGGCTAGGAGGCTCATATGCGTATCACGTCCGCTCTGGCGGTGGCGGCGGTCCTCACGCTGGCCGCCGCGTGCGGCGGGGGAGGCGGCGAGTCGCCGGCTCCCGGCGAGCCGGTCACGATCGATTTCCTCAGCCTGGCGTGGCAGAAGGAGTCGGTGGCCGCGAACAAGCAGCTCGTGGACGAGTGGAACAAGGCCAACCCGGACATCCAGGTGACCTACGTCCAGGGCAGCTGGGACAACGTCAACGACCAGCTCGTCACCCAGTTCTCCGGCGGCACGGCCCCCGACGTCATCCACAACGACTCGCCCGCGCTGTCCGGTTTCGCCTCCGACGGCTACCTGCTGGACCTGAAGGACAAGCTGCCCGCCGAGCTGAAGAACGACATCCCGCAGCCGGCCTGGGACACCGTCACCTTCGACGACGGCCAGGGCGGCCAGGGCGTGTACGGCGTGCCGTTCCTGCAGGAGTCGCAGGTCATCATCGCCAACAAGAAGCTGCTCGACGCCTCCGGCGTCCGCGTGCCCACCCCGGACGACCCGTGGACGTGGGACGAGTTCTCCGCGGCGGCCAAGAAGATGACCAAGGGCGGCAAGTACGGCGTGGCCTGGCCGATGAAGTCGCCGGTCAACAAGACGCTCAACCTGGCGCTCAACTTCGGCGGCACGTTCTTCCAGACCGCCGACGGCAAGACCACCGTCAAGGTCGGCCCCGAGGAGCGCGAGGTGCTCCAGCGCATCCACGACCAGCTCTACAAGGACAAGTCGGCCGACCCGGCCGCGCTCGGCCAGGGCACCGCCGACCCGCTGCCCGCCTTCTACCAGGGCAAGTTCGCGATGCTGCCGACCGGCGTCTACCTGCGCCAGCAGGTGGCCGAGCAGGCTCCCGACGGCTTCGAGTGGGTCACGCTGCCCGCGCCCAAGGGCACCAGCGCCTCGCAGGGCGCGGTCTCGCAGACGCTGTCGATCGCGCAGGACAGCAAGCACCCGGACGAGGCGATGAAGTTCATCGCGTTCTTCCTGAACGGCGCCAACCAGGCCAAGCTCGCCAAGGGCGACTGGCTGCTGCCGACCTCGCGGCAGGCCGCCGCCGACCCCGCCATCACCACCAAGGAGAACGGCTGGGACGTGGCGACCGCCTCCGCCAAGGACCTGGTCGTCGCGCCGTTCCTGAAGGTGAACGGGTTCGACGAGTGGAAGACCAAGGTCGCCACGCCGGTGCTGCAGGAGTACTTCGCCAACAAGATCTCCCTCGACGACGCGGCCAAGCGGCTGGTCGAGGACGGTAACAAGGTGCTGGAGCGGTACTACCGGTGATCTCACCACGCGACAGGGCCCGGGGGTGCCTGCTCGGCCTGGCGGCCGGCGACGCCCTCGGCGCCCCTGCCGAGAACCTGACCCCGGAGGAGATCCGCCGCCGGTGGGGCCGGCTCACCGAGATCGAGGGCGGCGGCACCGACGACACCGAGTACGCCGTCTTCGCCGCCTCCCTGCTGGTCCGCCACGGTCACGGGCTCACCGCGGCCGACGTGGCGGCGGCCTACCGGGCCGAGGTCATCCCCGGCGTGACGGGGCCGATGCGCGGCGCCGGGTTCTCCGAGCTGGGGACCGTCGAAGCGCTTCGCCGCGGGCTCGAACCGCCGCTGACCGGCCTGGTGCACTCGCACGGCTGGTCCGACGGCCTGGCCATGCGGGCGGCGCCGTACGGGATCTTCTGCCCGGGTGACCCGGCCGAGGCGGCCCGGCTGGTGGAGCAGGACGGGCTGGTCAGCGGGTCGGGCGAGGGCATCATGGGCGGCCGGGCGGTCGCCGGCGGGGTGGCCGCCGCCATGGGCGGCGCCTGTCCCGATGAGGTCGTCGACGCGGCGCTCTCGGTCGTCCCGCCCGACTCGTGGACCGCGCGGAACATCACACGGGCCAGGGACGCCCTCGAAGCGGGCGATCCCCTGCACGAGGCCGTCGTCGTCAGGCACTACCCGTGGACCGACGTCGCGCCCGAGGCCGTGGCGCTGGCGATGGCCGCGTTCCTCGCCGGGAACGGCGAGGTCGAGGCGGCCGTGACGTACGGCGTGGGCCTCGGCAGGGACGCCGACACGATCGGCGCCATCGCCGGCGCGCTGGCCGGGGCCTCCCAGGGAGAGGACGGCGTGCCGGCGCGCTGGGCCGCGCGGATCGGGCCCGTGACGGGCAAATGCCTGCCCGTCGTGGCGGGAAGACACGTGCTGGACGTCGCCGACGAGCTGGCGGAAGGACTGTAGATCACATGTCGGGGGACAGAATCAGGGGAGCCTTCGCCGGGCTCGCCGCCGGTGACGCCGCGGGCTGGCCCGCGACCCGGCACCGCTCGGCCCGGCACGCGCCCTGGAGCCGCCGCCTGCACCGCGAGCTCGACGCGTTCGCCGAGGAGCATCGGGTGACCACGCTGCCGGTGCCGTTCGCGCTGAACCAGCCGGTCGCGCCGCTGCGGATCGGCCCGTCGGACGACGCGGAATGGCTCGCCTGGACGGCGCTCACCATCGGCAGGCCGCGCGCGGAGGCGTACGAGGAGCTGGTGCCCGTACGCCCTGGCACCGGGCCGGAGAGCATCAGGGCCCGCATCTCCGTCGCGACCGCCTTGGACAACCTGGCCAGGGGGATCGCGCCGCCCGCGTCGGGCCACGACAACCCGCACCACTTCGACGACGCCGCCGCCGTCAGGGCGGTCGCGTACGGGGTCGTCGGCCGCGACCCGACCCCCGACGCGCAGGTGACGAACGCGGGCGACGGCGTGCTGGCCGCCCGCGCGATGGCCGCCGCCGTAACGGAGGCCGTCGCGTCGGGCCGGGTGGGCGCGGCGGTCGAGGCGGCACTGGCCGAGCTGCCCGAGGACACCGCGATCGGGCACAACGCCCGGCTCGCGCTGGCCGTCGCGCGGAAGGCGGGCGAGGCGTTCTCCGCCGTCCCCGCGCTGGACGCGGCCCTGGTCGACCACGTCTACAGCTACGGCGTCGGCGCCGCGCAGACCGTGCCGGCCGCGCTCGCGCTGGCCGAGGCGGCGGGCGGCGACCTCACCCGCGCCGTGCCGGCGGCGGCCTGCCTGGCCGCGCTGGCCGACTCGGCGCCCGCGCTCACCGGAGCGCTCACCGGAGCCTGCGGCGGGTACGAGGCGGTCCCGGAGGGGTGGACCGCCTCGTCCCGCACGCTCACCGGCTGCTGCCTGCCCGGCCTGGCGGGCCGAGACTTGATCGAGATAGCGGACACACTTTCGGAGGGAATCGCATGACGCCGCTTGAGGACAGGGCGACTGGCTGCGTGGCGGGGGCGGCGGTCGGTGACGCGCTGGGCGGCGCCACCGAGGGCTGGACCGCCGAACAGATCGTGGACCGTTACGGGGGCCGCGTCGAGGGCATCGTGCCGCCGTACAACGCCGACTGGCGCAACGCCAGGCCCATCGCCCCCTACCACAAGGGTGACGGCCACATCACCGACGACACCCTGATGACGCACGCGCTGATCCGCGTCTACGAGAAGGCCGGACGCCACCTGGACGCGTACGCGGTGGCCGAGCACCTCGTGCCCGAACTGATGGGCGAGAAGCGCTGGATCCCCGAGCTTGAGGCCGAGGCGCTGCCGCTGCAGCGCATCTTCCTGGCCGAGAAGTGGATCGTGGCCCGCCTGCACTACGGCCACGCCGACCCGCGCGAGGCCGGCGTCGGCAACATCGTCAACTGCGGCGCCGCCATGTACGTCGCCCCCGTCGGCATCGTCAACGCCGCCGACCCCGACGCCGCCTACGCCGAGGCGCTCGACCTGGCCGGCGCCCACCAGTCCAGCTACGGCCGCGAGGCCGCGGGCGTGATGGCCGCCGCCGTCGCCGAGGCCATGCGGCCGGGCGCCACCGTGGACTCCGTGGTCGGCGCCTGCCTGCGCCTGGCCAAGGACGGCACCAGGGCCGCCATCGAGGCCGTCTGCGAGACCGCTTCGGGGCTCGGCCATTGGGAGGGCTCGTTCGAGGCGCTGCGCGCGGCCGTCCGCCCGTACGACACGGTCGCCGACACCTACCGCGACCAGGGGCTGGGCGCGCGCAGGCCGAGCCGGGTGCACAGCATCGAGGAACTGCCGCTCGCCCTCGCCTTCCTGGTGATCGCCAAGGGCGACTATCGTGACACCGTGCTCGGCGGCGTCAACTACGGCCGCGACGCCGACTCGATCGCCTCCATGGGCGGCGCCATCGCGGGCGCGCTCGGCGGGCTGTCCAGTGTGCCGGCCGAGTGGGTCGAGCAGGTCGGCACGGCGAGCCGTACGGACCTGGTGGCCCCGGGACGGGCCATCGCCGAGGTCGCGCGCCGCCTGCACGCCGCCGACGTCGCCCGCCGCCGCGCCCACGAGACCGCCTTCGCCGAGCTAGAGCGCGCATGATCCGGCTCACCTGGGTCCAGCCCGAGGACCTGATCGGGCACGAGCTGCGCCAGGCCGCCGAGGACGGCCGCGACGCCCGCGAGATCGCCGCCCGCTGGCACGCCGCGGGCGGCCACGACGCACCGCCGCGCGCCGGCGCGTCCGAGCCTGCCGCGGCCCGGCTGCGCGGCCTCGCGGAGGAGCTGCTGGACGAGCTGGCCGCGCTCCCGGTGCCGCCCGGCGAGCCGTCCGACCTGGACGGCATCATCGCCGCCTGCCCCGACTGGCCCGCGCCCCGGCAGGGGAGCGCGGACGTGGCCCCCGGGCGGGTGCTGGGCGCCTGGCTCGGCCGGGCCGCCGGTTGCGTGCTCGGCAAGCCCGTCGAGAAGATCCCGCGTGAGGGCATCAGAGAGATCGCCGAGTCGACCGGCAACTGGCCGATCACCGGCTGGTTCACCGCCGAGGGGCTGCCGGACGACGTCGCCCGCCGCTGGCCGTGGAACCGCCGCAGCGCCGTCAACTCGCTGGCCGAGAACATCGACGGCGTCCCCGAGGACGACGACCTCAACTACCCGCTGCTCGCCCTGTCCGTGCTCGAACGCCACGGGCGCGGCTTCACCACCGACGACGTCGCCAAGCTCTGGCTGGACGAGCTGCCCGCCGGGCGCACGTTCACCGCCGAGCGGGTCGCGTACCGCAACCTCCTCGACGGTGTCGAGCCGCCCGCCACCGCCACCCGGCGCAACCCGTTCAGGGAGTGGATCGGCGCGCTCATCAGGGCCGACGTGTACGGCTGGGTCAACCCGGGCGACCCGGCCACCGCCGCCGAGTACGCCTGGCGCGACGCCCGCCTCACCCACACCGCCAACGGCGTCTACGGCGCCATGTTCACGGCCGCGATGTGCGCCGCCTCGCTGGTCGCCACGTCGGCCGACGAGGTCGTCCAGGCCGGGCTGTCCGTGGTGCCCGCCGGGTCGCGGCTGCACGAGGCCGTCACCCTCGCCGTTGCCGACGCCCGGAGCGAGCCCGACTTCGAGCGGGTCATCGACCGCCTGCACGAACGCCACGGGCACCTCCACTGGGTGCACACCGTCAACAACGCCGCCCTCGTCGCCGCCACCCTCGTGCACGGCCACGGCGACTTCACCGCCACCATCGCGGGCGCGGTCGCCGGCGGCTGGGACACCGACTCCGCGGGAGCCACCGCGGGATCCGTGGCAGGCGCGCTGGGCGGCGGCGTGCCCGAGCGCTGGCGCATGCGCGACAGCCTGGCCAGCAGCCTGACCGGGTTCGACGGGGTGGGTCTTGCCGAGCTGGCCGCGCGTACACAGGAGATGATGACGTCATGATCTCGGTTTTCGGCAGCGCCAACATGGACCTCGTCGCGTACGTCTCCCAGGCCCCCCGGCGTGGTGAGACCGTCACCGGCCACCGCTTCCGCACCGTGCCCGGCGGCAAGGGCGCCAACCAGGCGATCGCCGCGGCGCGGGCGGGCGGTGAGGTGGCGTTCCTGGGGGCCGTGGGCGACGACGGGTTCGGCGCCGAGATGCGGGCCACGCTCGCCGACGCAGGAGTCGACGTACGCGGGCTGCGCCAGGTGCCGGGGCCCAGCGGCATCGCGCACATCGTGGTGGACGACTCGGGCGGCAATTCGATCATCGTCGTCCCCGGCGCCAACGGCACGGTCACCGGGCCGTCCGGCTCCGACCTGGCCGCCATCGCGAGCTCCCAGGCGCTGCTGCTCCAGCTGGAGCTGCCCATGGAGGCCGTCGTCGGGGCCGCGCAGGCCGCCCGGGTGTCCGCCGTCCACGTCTACCTCACCCCGGCGCCCGCCCAGCCACTGCCGGCCGAGCTGCTCGAGGCCGTCACCACGATCGTCCCGAACGAGCACGAGGCGGCCGCCATCACCGGCGTCTCCGACCCGGACGACGCCCTCGACGCGCTGCTCGACCTCGTGCCCGAGGTCGTCATCACGCTCGGCTCGGAAGGCGCGCTCTACGGGGCGCGCTCGGGGGAGCGGCACCGGGTCTCCGCCGTCAAGGTGAACGCCGTGGACACGACCGCGGCCGGTGACACGTTCGTCGGGGCGCTCGCCGTCGCCCGGTCCGAGGGGATGGCGGTGCCGCGGGCGCTGGAGTTCGCCTCGGCGGCGGCGGCGCTGTCGGTGCAGCAGGAGGGCGCGAGCACCTCGATGCCGCCCCGCCACGCCATCGAAGCCGCCCTCGCCTGATCACCAGCCGAGCTTGACCGGTTTCGCCGGTCTGTCGCCGGCGAGCAGGGCGGGCAGGATGCCGGCCAGGCCGGGCGGGAAGACCGGCTCCGGGGAGGCGGCCAGGTCGTCGGCGCGCCACCACCGGTGTCCCCTCGCCAGCTCCTCCACCTCGTAGTCCTCCAGAGCGCCCGGCTCGAGCGTCGCGGCCTGGACTCGGGCGAAGAAGTAGGTGTGGACGCTGTAGTAGTGGCGTCCCAGATGCGACCAGGGTCCCTCGTTGGTCGCCACCGGCCCGCCCAGGGTCCGCGGGTCCAGCACGTGGCCGGTCTCCTCCCACGCCTCCCGTACGGCGGCGTCGGCCGCGCTCTCACCCGGCTCGATGCCGCCACCGGGCAGGTGCCAGGAGAGCACGTGCGGCCAGGGATCCGGCGGGATCAACCGGAGCATCAGGACCCGGTCGCCGGGTTCGGCCAGGATGACGCGGGCGGTGGGACGCTGCGTGCGTAAGGGCATGACCGGAAGGTAGCAAACCGGGCATCAGGGCAGGTGGGGGACATGAGGAAGATATCCGATGAGCTCCCGGCGGCGGTCGGGGGAGTGGACGGCGAGAGCGACATCGTCGCCGAACGCTCGGGCTGCAACACCCCGCGCACCCGCCGCCCCGTCTCCGCAGACCCACCCGACGAGCTGGACGAACCAGAACCGGAAGGACTGGTCGACGAGGAAGAGGACGTCACCCGCCCCGACATCGGCCCCACCGGCTGACCGGCCCTTCAGAGGGCCACCGTCTCCTCTGTCCAGGGGACGGGCGGTCCTCCGGCCTCCTCTGCAAAAAAATGCAAATAACGCCTGCCGCCTCAGACAGGGACCACCTGCGCTGCTTTCCCACACAGTTTGCTCATGTCGTCCGCGTCAGACGTCAGAATGACGGCAGGGCGCACCGAGCGTAGTGCGGTGGCCGCGACCACAGCGTCGATGGCGTACTTACCCATCGATCTCCGTGACGCCCTTGGCCGTCTACCGCGAGGTTTTTTGATAGAGCGGGGCGCGGCGGGCTGCCGCAGGCGGCACGCCTTCCTCGGCGGAGGTCAGCCCACCGGGCAGGCGACGCCCGTCCCACTGATCTTGCAGTATCCGTTTTTGTTGCGGTGGAGGTACTGCTGGTGGCTGCGGTCGGCGGATAAGTTCGCTGGTCGCCCTTCACCTCCTGAGGGCGGCGGTGGTGACTGCGGTCAGCTGCGGGGTGCGGGGTGCGTGTGGAGGTGGGTCAGGGTTTGGTGCAGCTCGGTGTGCAGGATCTCGGCGGCGGCGTCGGCGTCGCCGTTCCTGATCGCGGCCACCAGCGCCGCGTGTGTGTCGTGGCCGATGTTGGGATCGTGTTCGCGTAGCGACAGGAGCTCCACCAGGGAGATCAGCCCCTCCCTGAGCACGGGCGCGAATTCCTCGAACAGGTCGGTGAGCACGGGGTTGCGGGCCGCCGCCACGACCGCCGCGTGCAGGGCGATGTCGGCGGCGACGAAGGCGGCGTCGTCGCCATCCGCCGCACGGGCGCGGGCGGCCAGCGCCGCCTCCAGGGCCGCCACGTCCTCCTCGGTACGCCGCTCCGCCGCCAGCCGCGCCGCCTGGGTCTCGACGATGACGCGGACCTCGTACACGTCGGTGATGGCGGCCCGCCGCAGCCGGGCGGGCCAGTCCTCGGCCGGCTCGGTGGCGATCACGTAGACACCGGACCCCTGCCGCGCCTGGACAAGCCCGGCACCGGCGAGCGCCCGCAACGCCTCGCGCACGGTCGAACGCCCCACGCCGAGCGTCTTGGCCAGCGCGTTCTCCCCGGGCAGCCGGGTGCCGACCGGCCACTCTCCCTGGGTGATCTGCTCGCGGAGATGCTCGGTGGCCTGCTCGACGAGCGGGCTGGGGCGAAGGGAGCCGAGCGGCATGGGCGTCAACCTCTCAGGTTGTCTGAGGACCTGTGCTGTGGTTAGTCTAGCCCGCATGTCGTCGTACGGTCTGCTGCTTCTCGGCCGCCGCGGCGGGGCCTGACCGGACCGGCACCCCGCCGCGGTGGTCAGGGTGCCCGCCGGTCCCCCGAAGAGCGACCGAAGGACGAAGAGAGATGTACGACTGGAACCGGCAGCGTCCGAGCGCGATGCCGTACCACCGCTACCGCCCCGCCCACGACCGCGTCGAGGTGCCGACGGCGGACCGCGCCTGGCCCGCGCGGCGCATCACCGAGGCGCCCCTGTGGGTCCCGGTGGACCTGCGCGACGGCAACCAGGCCCTGGCCGAGCCGATGGACCCGGCACGCAAGCGCCGCATGTTCGACCTGCTCACCACGATGGGCTACAAGGAGATCGAGGTCGGCTACCCCTCGGCCAGCCAGACCGACTTCGACTTCGTCCGCCACCTGGCCACCCCGGGCGTGGTGCCGGACGACGTGAGCGTGGTGGTGTTCACGGCGGCGAGGCGCGATCTGATCGAGCGTACGTTCGCCGCCATCGAGGGCATGTCCCGCGTGGTCGTGCACCTCTACACGGCCACCGCGCCGACCTGGCGCGAGGTCGTGCTCGGCCACGACAGGGCCGAGCTGCACGCCCTGATCAGGGACGCCGCCGAGCACGTCGCCCGCCTGGCGGGCGACCGCGACATCCGCTTCCAGTTCTCGCCGGAGGTGTTCAACCTCACCGAGCCGGACTACGTCCTGGAGGTCTGCAACGGCCTGACGGCCCTGTGGGACGCCGCGCCCGACCGCCCGGTGATCCACAATCTGCCGGCGACGGTCGAGGTGGCGACCCCGAACGTGTACGCCGACCAGATCGAGTACATGCACCGCCACTTCGACCGCAGGGACGCGGTGATCCTGTCGGTGCACCCGCACAACGACCGCGGCACCGGCGTGGCCTGCGCCGAGCTGGCCGTGCTGGCGGGGGCGCAGCGGGTGGAGGGCTGCCTGTTCGGCAACGGCGAGCGCACCGGCAACGTGGACCTGGTGACGCTGGCCCTCAACCTGCACTCCCAGGGCGTCGACCCGATGGTGGACCTGTCGGACATCGACGAGGTGCGCCGGGTGGCCGAGCACTGCAACAGGCTGCCGGTGCCCGACCGCCACCCCTACGCCGGCGACCTGGTCTACACCGCCTTCTCCGGCACCCATCAGGACGCCATCAACAAGGGCCTGGCCCACCACGCCGAGCGGGCCGCCGACCTGGGTGTGCCGCCCGAGCGGGCGCCGTGGGAGGTGCCGTACCTGCCGATCGACCCCGCCGACGTGGGCCGCGACTACCAGGCGGTCATCCGCGTCAACAGCCAGTCGGGCAAGGGCGGCATCGCGTACCTGCTGCACACCCGCTACGGCCTGGAGCTGCCGCGCCGCCTGCAGATCGACTTCTCATCGGTCGTGCAGCGGGCCACCGACGGCAGCGGCGAGGAGATCACCGCCGAGCAGCTGTGGGAGCTGTTCCACGCCACCTACGTCGCGCCGGGCGAGAGCGCCGCGCCCGTGGAGTGGAGGACGGTGGAGACGGCTCCCGGGGCGCACGTGTTCGAGGGGACGCTGCCCGGCGGTCGCCGCCTGCACGGCACCGGCAACGGCCCGCTGGCCGCGCTCACGGCGGCGCTCGTCGCCGGCGGCACGGAGGTGGACATCCTGCACTACGCCGAGCACGCGCTCGACCCCGGCAGGGGCGGCAGGGCCATCGCGTACGTCGAGGTGCGCGCGGGCGGCGTCACCCGCTGGGGCGCGGCCCAGGACACCTCGGTGCTGACGGCGTCGGTGCACGCCGTCATGGCCGCCGTCGCGCGGGCCCGCGAGGCGGCAGCCGTTCACGTTTGAGCGGCCCTGAGGGACCGCCGTTCAGACCTGAGCGGCGGTCTGAGGTGACAGGTGGGCGGCGCATTCGTCGCGGTAGCGCAGCACGCGGGCGCGCAGCCGCTTCGGGTCGGCGAGCACGGCACGGGAGACGGACGGCACGACGGCGTGGCGTACCGGCCCGAACAGCCGCGCCACGTCGGCCGGCGTCGCCCCCTGGACGCCCATCCCCGGCGCCAGGATGGGGCCGTTGAGGTCGTCGAGCGGCAGGTCGAGCCGCCGCAGCGTCGCCCCGATCACCAGGCCGACCGGCCCGAACGGCGTGTGCCCCGCGTTCGCCGCCACGGCGCCCGCCAGCACCTGCCCGGCCACCGGCCGCTGGAAGTCCGCCGACTCGGGGTTGGAGGTGCGCGTCACCACGAACACGGCCGCGTCGTTGGCCGCCGCCGACGTGATCGCGCCCTCCAGCGACCCGAACCCCTGATACGGGCTCAGCGTCACCGCGTCGGCCGCGAGCGGGCTGCCCCGGTCGAGGTAGGCCTCCGCGTAGGCGGTCATGGTGCTGCCGACGTCGCCGCGCTTGGCGTCGAGCAGCACCAGCGTGCCCGCCTCGCGCAGGTCGGCGATGGTGCGCTCCAGCACGGCGATGCCGCGGCTGCCCCAGCGCTCGAAGAAGGCCGACTGCGGCTTGACGACGGCGGCGACGTCGGCGACGGACTCGACGACCGTGCGGCTGAAGCGCTCGATCCCGGCCGGCGCGTCGTCGAGCTCCCAGGCGTGCAGCAGCGCGGGGCTGGGATCGATGCCGACACAGAGCGGCCCGTACGCGTCGAGCCTGGCGCGAAGGCGGGTCCCGAACGACTCGTTCATGGAGGCTTCCTCACGGCCGCGACGGCGGCGGCCCCTGGGCGGCGTGGCACGAATGGTTCTCCGGCGACGATAAGGCACGGGGCCCGGCGTTGCCTAACCGAGTCTTCCGCGCGCGGCCCTATGGGTAGATCAGCAGACATGTACGAGATCGCCCAACGGGTGCTGGCGTTGCGTACCGATCCGCCGCGTGACGTCGTCGTCACCATCGGCCTGCCGTACGAGGAGCCCACCGGCGAATGGTCGTGCCCGTACCGGATCGACGGGCTGGAGGGGTGGGAGCACGAGCGGAAGGTGACGGGGCTCGACTCGCTGGAGGCGGTCGAGCGGGCGATGGTCATGGTGCGGGCGGCGCTGGCGGGCTCGCACGAGGCCAAGGAAGGGCTGCTGTCGTGGGAGGGCATGCCGGGCGGTCAGCGGGCCCAGACGGTGTACGTCACCGTGGACGACGAACGGAACATCGCCTATATCGCGATGAAGAACGAAATAGTGCCAGGTGAGGTGGTTCGTCAGGTCGCCGCCGAAGGGGTGGTCATCGACTACGGCGACTCCGGCCGCCTCCTCGGCCTGGAACTCTCCGACGCCACCGGCCTCCTTCCTTCGGAGATGCGCATCTGATTCCGGCGAGGGCTGCGGGTTCGACCGCCCGGCGGCCGTGGGCCCCGCGCGGCGTCAGGGAGATCGCCGCGCGGACCGGCGTGGACGGCACCGCCATCTGCAGCAACGGCGCCATCGTGTACGACGTCGCCACCGACGAGATCACCCACAGCAACCCGCTCACCCCGTCGGCGGCCCGCGAGGTCGCCGAGACCCTGGCCCAGGTGCTGCCCGGCGTCGGCCTGGCCGTCGAGACGGGCAGGAACGTGCTGGCCGAGTCCGCCTACACCCGGCGGGTCGAGGCGGACATGGCCTTCTACCGGGAGGTCGCCTCGGTGTTCGACGCCGGCCAGCCCATCGTCAAGCTGCTCGCCATGTCGGCCGCGCACACGGCGGACGACATGTACGCCGCCGTGGCCGACGCCATCGGTGACCTGGCGGAGGTCACGTACTCGGGAGTGGAGGGGCTGCTGGAGATCAGCGCGGCCGGGGTGACGAAGGCGGCAACGCTGGACCGGATCTGCCAGGAGCGGGGGATCGACGCCGGGGAGGTGGTGGCGTTCGGCGACATGCCCAACGACCTGGCCGTCCTCATGTACGCGGGCGCGGGCTACGCGATGGCCAACGCGCACCCGCTCGTGCTGGCGGCGGCCCGGCACCGCACGCTGTCGAACGACGAGGACGGCGTCGCCGCCGCCCTGGAGGCGCTCTTCCCCTGAGCCTCCCTGGCGGGATTTCGTGACGGTGACGGGGTGAGGCGTGCCCGCCCGTGCGTAGGGCGGGCACGTACGTCCGCACGCCTTCCTCTTCAGGCGTCGTCGTCCGATACCCGCGAAGCGCCCGGGCAGGACCCGGGTGCCTTGCTGAGCAGCGGCACCAGCCCGCCGCAGGTCGTCACGGGCAGCGACACCGGCTCGACGATCTCGTCATTGAAGATGATGACGTTGCCGATCAGGGACCCGCCGGTCTTGGGCGGCCCCTCGGCCGCCTCAGGGGGCTCCGGCGGTTCGGCGGGCTGCGCGGCTTCGGCGGGCTGCGCAGGCTCGGCGGGCTGCGGTTCTGCGGGCTGTGCGGGTTCGGTAGCGTTCGCGGCCGGTTGCGCCGGGGGCGGCTGCACGGCGTGGGCGGGGCCGCAGAGCAGCGCCATCGCCACGACCGCGATCCCGGCCGCACCCCCAAGCCGAGCGACCCGCAGCCCACCCGGGGTGAACGCCGTCGCCCCTGCCGCGTTCGCCCCTGCTGTGTTCGCCCCTGCGGCCGCCCCTGCGGCCGCGCCGGGGAGCCGCGCCCCGTCCGGCCGCTCTAGGCGGCCATCCGCTCCTGCGGCAGCTGGCCGGAGTCTTCGCTGCTGCCGGTGCCGTGGCTGGGACGCCCGCCCGCCATGATGCGGTCGATCATGGCGAGCGCCAGGGCCGAGACCACGAAGGTCAGGTGGATCAGCGTCTTCCATATGAGCTCCCTGTCGGTGATTTCGGGACGTGCCGCGTTGATGAATATCTGGAGGAGGTGGATGGAGGAGATGCCGATGATCGCCATCGCCAGCTTGACCTTCAGCACGTTGGCGTTCACGTGCGAGAGCCATTGCGGCTGGTCGGGGTGTCCCTCGATGCGCAATCGGGAGACGAACGTCTCGTAGCCGCCGATGATGACCATGATGAGCAGGTTCGAGATCATCACGACGTCCACGAGCCCGAGGACGATCAGCATCACGGTGGTCTCCGCCGGCGTGCCGCCGAAGCCCAGGTGGACCAGATGGACCAGCTCCGCCATGAAGCGCCACACGTAGACGACCTGGGCCACGATCAGCCCGAGGTAGAGCGGCACCTGGATCCATCGGCTGAGGAACATGACGTAACCGACACGCCGGAGCGGGGACACCGGCCCGGCCGGCGTGTCGGTCACGGGCACCTGCGCGAGACGCACTACGACGTCAGGATGTTGATGTGCTGGACGAAGGTGTGCATCTCAATGAGTGGGGGATCCAACGAGCCGAGAGTGTCGAGGACGATAGGGGGCGTGCCGAACGCCATCGCCAGGGCGGCGACGGCGAGCAGGACTCGTGCCTTCAACGGAACTCCTTGCTGCTGCGCTTCGATGGCTGGGACCGGACGGCATGGAGGCGCCGTCCGTACCGTGTCGAGGGGTGGTCCCTTACCTGTGCCGCGTCAGGGCGCGAGGCAGCCCGTCAGGGGCAGTTCGGCCGGCAGCCCGGGAGCGGTGGGGTCGATCAGCGTGGTGAGGTCGGTGGCGGTGGAGACGCAGCCGAGCACGAGGGCGGGATCGACGACGGCGTACGACGCGGGTGCGGCCAGCAGCGTGAGCCCACCGGCGACGACGGCGGCGACGGCCGCCCTGCGCAAAGCGACGTGCATGGAACCTCCTGGGAGTTGGTGAGGAACAACCTCCAACTAGTTACCCAGAGTAGTTATCCAGTAACACTGAGTCCAAGTGAACTCAGGGAGAACGGGTGCCCTCCACCCGGTCCTGCGCCTCCAGCACCTCGTCGGCGTGCTCGAAGGCCCATTCGCCGAACGCCGCGATCGGGGGCAGCAGGGAGCGGCCGAGCGCGGTGAGCTCGTACTCGACCCTGGGCGGGGCCTCGGCGTACGCGTGACGGGTCACCAGGCCGTTGTACTCAAGGCGGCGCAGCGTCTCGGTGAGCACCTTGGTGCTGATGCCGCCGATCGTGTCCCGCAGTTCTCCCGGCCGGCGCGGGCCGTGCCGCAGCGCCCACAGCACGACCGCGTTCCACGTGTTGCCCAGCAGGTCGAAGGCCAGCCTGGCCTGGCAGTCGGCGAGGAACAACAGCGGCCTCCGTTAGGCACCGAATGGTGTGCGACGAGCTTTCTAGTGTCCTCCTATCACGGTAAAGCCCCATATCGGGGGACTTATGACTGGAAGGACGGACATATGCGGATCGGGATCCTGGGCGCGGGCGGCATGGCGGACGCCCTGGGCACGCAGTGGGCACGTGCCGGACACGAGGTGATGGTCAGCGGCCGGGACGAGTCGAGCGGCGTCACACGTGCGAAGACCATGACCGCCGCCCTCACCGCCGCGCCGGGCGAGGTGCGGCCGACCTCCCCTGGCGGGTCGGGGGAGGTGCGGGCGGGATCGTCCGGAGGGCCGGGGGAGGTGCGGGGTGGGTCGTTCGCGGAGGCGGCCGCGTTCGGTGAGGCCGTCGTGGTGGCGGTCAGGGAGGCGGGGCTGCTCGACACGCTCGGAGCCACCGGTACGGCCCTGCGCGGCAAGCCGCTCATCGACGTCGTCAACACCGCCGACATCTTCGCCTACGACCCCACCCGCCCCATCGCCCGCCTGATCGCCGACGTCACAGGCGGCCACGTGGTGAAGGCGTTCACCCTGTGCAACGTGGACGTGTGGCGGATGACGCCGCCGGTGTTCGACGGCCGTCCGCTGGCGGTGCCCCTGTGCGGCGACGACCAGGAGGCGCTGGACGCCGCCCGTACGCTGGTCACCGCCCTCGGCTGCACCCCCGTGGACGGCGGCGGCCTCGACCGGGCGATGCTGCTGGAGGCGACGGCCGCGTTCGTGATCGGCCTGTGGTTCGGCGGCGCGGACGCCCAGGCGATCCTGCCGCCGCTGGCCTCGTCAGGTGAGCACCGACGCACCTGATACATCAGCGGGTGTAGACAGGACCGCGACGTACGGCGGATGCCCGCCCGATTGCCCGCCGACATGCTGAAGACCTTCGTCCGAAGCGGTCAGAGGGAGAAGTCGAGTGGTCACCGAGGTCGCCGGCAAGACCGGACACGCCACCACGTTCAAGGTCGTCACCGTGCTCAACACGCTGGCCGTGCTGCTCCAGGCGGTGACGGCCGGGCAGCTCATGAGCGGGGGAGCGGCGGGCCTGCACGGCATGGGGGCGAGCGCGGTGCACCTGCTGGGGCTGGTGCAGCTCGTCGCCGCCGTGCTGCTGTGGCGGCCGGGGCGGGGCGCCGGGTGGCCGGCGGTGGTGAGCGCGGGGGTGCTGCTGCTCGGGTTCGTCCAGTCGATGCTGGGCGGGTCGGGGGCGGTGGCGGCGCACGTACCGCTCGGGATGGCGCTCTTCGGGCTCAGCGTCTGGCTGCTCGTCCGGGCCTGGCGCCGCTGACCCGCGGGGGCCGGGGCTCGGCCGCCCGGCCCCCGCCCGGCCCTCGCACGGGCTTGGCGGGGGCCGGGCCCGGCGACCGTTACGGGTGTCTGGCGAGGTGGTCGGCGTGGCGGATCGGCTCCGGCAGGCGGTAGCGGGCCGCCAGGCGCAGGACCTGCTCGGTGACGACGTCCAGCGAGATGCGGTGGCCCTGGGAGACGTACACCGGCTTGACGCCCCGCTGTGTGCGCAGGGCGCGACCCACCGTCGCGCCCTCGTGGACGATGGGCGTCGAGGAGCCGCGCTCGTCTCCGGGCGGCTCGTGTGTGCCGACGAACGGCGTCTTGCCCACTCCGAGTGACGGCAGCCCGGTCAGCACGCCCAGGTGACACGCCAGGCCGAACCCGCGCGGGTGCGCGAGCCCGTACCCGTCGCAGACGAGCAGGTCGGGCGTGGCCTTGAGCCGTTCGAGCGCCGTCACGAGCGCGGGCAGCTCGCGGAAGGCGAACAGCCCCGGCACGTACGGGAACGCCGCCTCCCCGTGCGCCACCACCTGCTCCACCGGCTCCAGCGTGCCCGCGTCCAGCACGACCACGGCCGCCGTCAGCGCGTCGTCGCCGCGATAGTGCACGTCGAGCCCCGCGATCAGCTCGAACGTGGACGGCCCGTCCAGCTCGACCCTGGACCTGAGCCGATCCTGGATGGCCTCCGCCTCGGGAACGCTCGACGGCCAGGGATGAAGCTGCTCCACATGCACCCGCCTAAGCTATCCCGTTCTGTAAGGTCGGGGATCATGAGCGAGGTCCTGGTCGTGGTCGGTCCCGGGGTGGTGGCGGACACCCGGCTGCTCGGGGAGATCGCCGACCGCGAGTTCGCGTCCCAGGGAGTGACGGGGGCCGTCGCGTTCGCAGAAGACCCCACCCACCTGCAGGTCCTGCTCGGGACGTGTGAGGCGGCCGTGGTCCTCGATCGACCCACCGGCCAGGTGACGACCCCACCGGTGACCGTCTGGGTGGACCTCGAACGAACGGACTCAGGAGAGGGTGTGCGGCGCATACAAGGGCGCGGCGTCCAGGGGCTGGCGTGGGGCATCCGACACGCTGTGCACCGCATGCGCTACCCCGGCATCAGGCGCGTCACCTACGGTACCGAGCCCGACCAGTGGGCCGATCTGTACGTGCCGGAAACGCGCCGCCATGAGAACGGGCGTGACGGGGCGCAGAAGCCGTGGACCACCGCCGAGACCGGTCTCCCGGTGGTGGCGCTGATCCACGGCGGCTACTGGCGCTCGATCTGGGCCGCCGACCTCATGGAGCCCCTCTGCGCCGACCTCCTCGGACGCGGCTTCGCCGTGTGGAACATCGAGTACCGCCGCCCGGATCTGCACGGCTGGGACGCCACGACAAGCGACATCGCCACCGCCCTGTCCACCCTCCACGACACGGGCGCCACCGGCGCGGCGGGGCTGGACCTGAGCAGGGTGGCCGTCGCCGGCCATTCGGCAGGAGGGCAACTCGCCTTGCGGGCAGCGGCGGACGGGGCCCGCGTGACACTGGCCGTGTCACTGGCGGGCGTACTCGACCTCGAAGCAGGCGACCGCCGCTGGCTCAGCGCCGGCGCGGTCGCCGCCGCACTGGGCCACCCGTCGCTCGGCCGGCCGCCGGGACCGCCGGGGCCTTCGCGGTCCGACCGGTACGCGGAGTCGTCGCCTCTCCGGCGCGTGCCGCTGGGCGTGCCGCAGCTCATCGTCCAGGGGGCCGAGGACGACCTGGACCTGGTCGACTTCTCCCGCCGCTACGCCGTGGCGGCCAGGGCGGCGGGGGACGACGTGACGTACCTGGAGTTGCCCGGCGGGCACTTCGACGTGATCGCTCCCACGGCCCCGATCTGGCAGGCCGCCGTGAGCGCCATCACGGACGCGCTCCGCTGACCGAGCGGCGCCGCTCGCTCGGCCCGGGTGCGGTGGCCAGGGCGGCGAAACGGCCGGCCACCTGCCGCCAGACCGGCGTGGACACCGGCTCGTCGGCCACGGCCCGCGCGTAGACCTCGTCGGGGTCGAACCCGTCGGCCTCCCACTGACGTATGCGCGCCGGCACCACCTCCGGATGGAACTGCACCCCCCACGCCCGCTCACCCACCCGGAACGCCTGGTACGGGCAACGCTCGGTCTCGGCGAGGTGGACGGCGCCGCCGGGGAGCCGGGTGACGGCGTCCTTGTGGTGCTCGATGGCGGGCACGACGGGCGGCAGGCCGTGGAACAGCGGGTCCGCGGCGGCCTCGGCCCTGATGGTGACGGGGAGGCTGCCGTTCTCGGGCAGGCCGGTGTCGCCGGTCACCTCGCCGCCCGCCACCTCGGCCAGCATCTGCCCGCCCAGGCAGATGCCGAACACCGGCACCTCGTCGGCCAGTGCCTGCCCCATGAGCCGGCGGGCGTCCCGCAACCAGGGCGCACGGTGGTCCTCACTCGGGAGATAACCGCCGCCGAGCATGATCAGGGCATCATGCCGCAGCCGCTCGGGCAACGCGGCCCCCTCGTGGGCGAGCACGACGTCAGGCCGCAACCCGGACTCGGTCAGCCAGTCGCCCAGACGGCCGGGACCGCCGCTCCTGCTGTTCTGAATGATGAGCACGTCAGGCAACGCCGGCCTCCACGAGATAGGCAAGATGAACGATCAAGGCTGGTGGTCGATCTGAGCGATGGAGCAGCTCAACGAAGGCGCGGTCCTCCGCCGGGTGGGCACGGCAAGGAGCGGGGTTGAGCGCGGGCCGGGGTGAGGTCACGGGAGATTGGCTGCCCTGGCGGTGTGGCGGAGGAGGAGGGCGGTGGTGACCGGGCCGACGCCGCCGGGCACCGGGGTGAGGGCGGCGGCCACGTCCGCGACGACGGTGGCGTCGACGTCGCCCGTGAGGCCGCCGTCGTCGGTGGGGTTGGTGCCGACGTCGATCACCACGGCGCCGGGGGCCACGTGGTCGCGGCCGATCAGGCCGGCGCGTCCGGCGGCGGCGACCAGCACCTCGGCCCGCGCGGTGACCGAGGCGAGGTCACGGGTGCGCGAGTGGGCGACGGTGACCGTGGCGTGCCGGTCGAGCAGCAGGTGGGCGAGCGGCTTGCCGACCACGGTCGAGCGGCCGACCACCACGGCCCGCCGCCCCTCCAGCGGCACCTCGTAGTGGTCGAGCAGCGCCATCACGGCGGCCGCCGTGGCGGGCGGGAACGCGGGCAGCCCGGCGGCCAGCCGGCCGAGCGAGAGCGGGTTGGCGCCGTCGACGTCTTTACGCGGGTCGATGGCGGCGGCCAGCCGCTGCGCCGACGCGCCCGGGGGCAGCGGGGTCTGGAGCATGACGCCGTGGACGTCGGGCGCGGCGGAGAGCCTGGCCAGCGTCTCGGCGATCTGGTCGGCGGCGGCCTCGGGACCGAGGTCGACGACGTCACAGGCGATGCCGACGCCGGCCGCCGCCTTGGCGATCGAGCGGACGTACCACAGGCTCGCCTCGTCGGCGGTGGCCACCACCACGGCCAGTCGCGGCTGCACCCCCGCGGCGGCCTCCGCCTGCGTCTGCGCCCTGATCGCGGCCGCCAGGTCCTTGCCGGTCAGCGTCTTCAACGGTCGTCCTGCCCCCTGCTGTCGGACGGAAGCCCCCACCGGACCCGCCACCTGTCCTCACCCGCCGCCGCGATCACCGCTCAGCTCGCTCTCTGCTCCCAGGCCGCCGCCATCCGATCTCACGGCTTGATCTGTTCGCGTACTTCGGCGGTCACCCAGTCTGCCCTGGCGACGGCGGCGTCGACACCTGACATGCGGATGTTCAGCTCCTCGCGTACCCGCTCGTCCTTGATGCCGCCGATGTTGATCTCGACGTTGACGCGGCCCGTGCTGAGGGCGGCGCGGGCCGCGTCCGCCGCGGCGGCCACGTCGCTGAGGACGTTGCGGTTGCAGATCGGCAGCAGCAGCTCGCACAGCTCGACCACGCGCGCGGCGGCCTCGATGACGCGGGCGGGCGGCTCGGCCGCCCCGGCCAGGGCCCTGGCGATGGTGGCGGTGCGCTCCTCGCCCTTGGGCAGCCGGTACGCGTCGGTGACGGCGGTGAAGGCGGCCGCGTCCTCCTCGGCCAGCCGCAGAGCCCGCGCCCGCAGCGTGTCGGTCTCGGCGATCACGGCGTCGACGGTCTCGGCGTGGGCGGCGTATTTCTCGCCCGTGGTGTAGCGGGCCACCATGCCGAGCAGCGCTGCGCCCTGGGCCGCGTGCAGGGCCGCCGTGGCGCCGCCACCGGGCGCGGGCGCCCGGCCGGCCAGCCGGCTCAGGAAGTCGT
Organism: Nonomuraea sp. NPDC004580; assembly: GCF_040609855.1. NCBI lineage: Bacteria > Bacillati > Actinomycetota > Actinomycetes > Streptosporangiales > Streptosporangiaceae > Nonomuraea > Nonomuraea sp. NPDC004580. The sequence goes on from NZ_JBEXLH010000005.1 coordinate 89,554, forward strand.
CGATCGTCGTGTCGCGCATGGCGGCATTCTGTCAGGCCCGGGCAGGCTCATTCGCGGTACATCGGGCGCGTGGCGTCCTCGGGTCGCCCGGTGGGGGGCGGCAGGTAGGGGGAGGGCCCCGGCTGCCACTGCCCCTCGTACGGGTCCACGGCCCGCGCCCGCCCCCGCCACCGCGACGGGAACGCCGACACGACCAGCAGCGCCACGCCGAGCAGGAACTGCAGCCCCGAGTACGTCATCGTCATGAACCCGCTCTGCAGAGCGGACGGCAGCAACGCGTCGGGCAGCAGCCGCGTCCCCGTGCTGATCTCGGCGAACGGCAGCACACCCAGTCCCGTGTACGCCAGCCCGCCGAGCAGCGAGGCGACGGGCGACAGCCGCGAGCCGGCCAGGAAGGCGAGGAGGATCCCCGAGACGGCCAGCACCCCGAGCGCGACCCAGGAGACGCGCAGCTCCCGCTGGGCGATGACGGACAGCTCGCCCACGCCGTACCAGAGGCCGGCGGCGAGCAGGGCGGGCAGGAACAGCCCGGCGAGCACTCCCAGAGCGTGACGGGCACTATTTGTCATGATCTACCCCGCTTGCTTGGCTCTGTCCCAACCTACTCGCTGGGCCCGCCCGCCGCGGGACCCACGAATCATCACCTATGGGGCGGACAATCTGAAAAGTATCTGAGAAGCCGCGAACGGGTCTTTGCCGCAGAAGATCCCGCGGGCATCGTGGGCGCATGAGATCCGCGATCCAGAAGACCGCACTCAGCGCACTCGCCGCGGTCCTGCTCGGCGCCACGCTCCACGGCTCCGCGCAGGCGGCGACGAGAACCGACACGTTCCCCCTGCCCGACGGCTTCCAGCCGGAGGGCATCGCGATCGCCGGCGGCCACGCCTACTTCGGCTCGCGCGCCACCGGCGACATCTACCGCGCCGACCTGCGTACCGGCAGGGGGAGGGTGATCAGCAAGGGTCCCGGCACGCCGTCGCTCGGCCTGGAGACCGACGGCCGCGGGCGGCTGTTCGTGGCGGGCGGCAACGCGGGCGACGCCCGGGTGATCGACCTGCGCACCGGAAGGGTGCTCAAGTCGTACCGGCTCGCCGCCGGCACGTCGTTCGTCAACGACGTGATCATCGTCGGCCGGGCCGCCTACTTCACCGACTCCAGCAACCCCGTCCTGTACAAGCTGGACCTCGGCCGCCGCGGCAGGCTGCCCGCCAAGGCCGTCAAGATCCGGCTCAGGGGAGACATCACGTACGGCGAGGGCATCAACGCCAACGGCATCGTCGCCAGCCCCGACGGCCGCTCGCTGCTCGTCGTCCAGTCGAACACCGGCAAGCTCTTCGAGGTCAACCCGCGGACCGGGTTCACCGAGGAGGTCAGGCTGCGCGGCACGAACCTGACCAACGGCGACGGCCTGCTGCTGGAGGGCCGCACCCTGTACGCCGTCCAGAACAGGGACAACCGGATCGCGGTGATCAGTCTGTCCCGTGACGGCGAATCGGGCAGGCTCGTCAAGCGCATCACCCCCCGCGAGTTCGACGTGCCCACGACGGTCGCCGCCCGCGGCCACCGCCTCTACCTCCCCAACGCCCGCTTCAGCACGACCCCGACCCCCGACACGAAGTACGACGTCGTCTCGGTCAAGCGCTGATCATCCGCCCCGGGGCACCGCTCCGGGGCGTTCGCCGCTACCCGGGGTCGCCCGGGCGCAGCGCCGCGAGCTGCTGCTCGAACGGCACGACCGCCTCGGGCTCGGCCCGCCGGGGCACGCGGTGCAGCAGCAGCGCGGCCAGCTCCTCGGCGGCGCGCTCGATGCGCTCGCCCAGCCCGTCGGTGAAGGCGTCCCTTCCGCCGCCCCAGTCCTCGGAGGCCGCGTACACGGCGGTCGGCGCGACCACGGCCCGCAGGTACGCGAACAGCGGCCGCAGCGCGTGCTCCAGCGCCAGCGAGTGCCGCGCGGTGCCACCGGTGGCCGCGATGAGCACCGGCTTGCCGGTCAGCGCGGTGTTGTCGATCACGTCGAAGAACGACTTGAACAGCCCGCTGTAGGACCCGCTGAAGATCGGCGTGACCGCGATGAGCGCGTCCGCCGCCGTCACGGTCTCGATGGCCGCGCGCAGCCGGCCGTTGGGGAAGCCGGTGACGAAGGCGTTGGCGATGTCCACGGCGAGGTCGCGCAGCTCCACGGTCTCGACCTCGGCGGCTTCCGCCCGCCCCGCGACCGCCTGGGCGACAGCCTCGCCCAGGCGGTCGCCGAGCAGGCGGGTGGAGGAGGGCTGGGTCAGTCCCGCCGTGACGACGACGAGCTTCATGAGGGGAGGTCTCCTTTCGCAGCGGAGGAAGGCAGGTCAGGCGCCGACGGGAGCGGACGCGTCCCGCGCCGCCAGTAGCGACGCGTGCGTGGGCGCGCCGGGCACCTCGGCGGGGCGGTCCTTGGCGAACTCCTTGCGCAGCACCGGCACGACCTCCTCGCCGAGGAGGTCGAGCTGCTCCAGCACGGTCTTCAGCGGCAGGCCCGCGTGGTCCATGAGGAAGAGCTGGCGCTGGTAGTCGCCGAAGAACTCCCTGAACTCGAGCGTCCTGTCGATGACCTGCTGCGGGCTGCCCACGGTGAGCGGCGTCTCGGCCATGAACTCCTCCAGGGAGGGGCCGTGGCCGTAGACGGGGGCGTTGTCGAAGTACGGGCGGAACTCGCGTACCGCGTCCTGGGAGTTCCTGCGCATGAACACCTGCCCGCCGAGCCCCACGACGGCCTGCTCGGGCGTGCCGTGGCCGTAGTGGGCGTAGCGCTGCCGGTAGAGGTTGATCAGGCGCATGAAGTGCTCCTTCGGCCAGAAGATGTTGTTGGCGAAGAAGCCGTCGCCGTAGTAGGCGGCCTGCTCGGCGATCTCGGGGCTGCGGATCGAGCCGTGCCACACGAACGGCGGCACGCCGTCGAGCGGGCGCGGGGTGCTGGTGAAGCCCTGCAGCGGCGTACGGAAGCGGCCCTCCCAGTCGACGACGTCCTCGCGCCACAGCCGGTGCAGCAGCGCGTAGTTCTCGATGGCCAGCGGGATGCCCTGCCTGATGTCCTGCCCGAACCACGGGTAGACGGGGCCCGTGTTGCCGCGCCCCAGCATGAGGTCCACCCGGCCGTCGGAGAGGTGCTGCAGCATGGCGAAGTCTTCGGCGATCTTCACGGGGTCGTTGGTCGTGATCAGCGTCGTGGCCGTGGACAGCTGCAGGCGCTCGGTCCTGGCCGCGATGTAGCCCAGCATGGTGGTGGGCGAGGACGGCACGAAGGGCGGGTTGTGGTGCTCGCCGGTCGCGAAGACGTCGAGACCCACCTCCTCCGCCTTGAGCGCGATCGCCACCATCGCCTTGATCCGCTCGTGCTCCGACGGGGTTCTGCCGGTGGTGGGGTCGGCGGTGACGTCACCCACGCTGAAGATGCCGAACTGCATTTTAGTCACCATCCAGGACTGTTGAATATTTGACGACTACGGTAGCGCCAGAGCACGCCGGGTTATTCCATCATCACTTCAGAGCGCGTTGATGTCCGCGGGCCCGAGTATCCGCTTCGGCGCCCCGCGCTCGGCCACCGCGATCATCGCCTGCCCGATCCGCTCCGTCGTGGTCACCTGTGCGGCGAACAGCCGCCGCAGGATCGGGTAGAGCGGCCTGGTCACCATGTACGCCAGCCGGTAGAGCGCCGTGCGCGAGGTCACCCCGTGCACCGGCTGGATGTAGCCCGGCCGGAACATGTACGCCTCCAGCGGCAGCGCCAGCAGCGCGTTCTCGGTCTCGCCCTTCACCCGGGCCCACATGGCCCGCCCGCCGGCGTCGGTGCCCATGCCCGACACGTATACGAAGGTCGATCCTGGGCTGAGCCTGGCCAGCGTCCGCCCGGCCGCCAGCGCGAAGTCGTAGGTGACCCGGCGGTAGCCGGGCTCCCGCATGCCCGCCGACGACACCCCGAGGCAGAAGAAGCAGGCGCCGTGGCCGCGCAGCTCGTCCTCGATCGGGCTCAGGTCGTCGAGCGCGGCATGCCTCACCTCGCGCAGCTTCGGGTGCGCGACCCCGGTGGGGGCGCGGCCGACCGCCAGCACGGCCGTCACCCGCTCGTCGGCCAGGCACTCCCTGAGCACGCCGCGCCCGATCATGCCGGTCGCCCCGAACAGGATCACCTTCATGCCGTTCCTCTCACGTCAGGTCGCCGACGGCCTCCTCCAGGCGGGCGCGGGCGCGGGCGGGGATGGTCAGGCCGCGGGCGGAGATGCCGATGGCCCACGACGTGCCGGGCACCACCGCGCCCGCGCAGGCCACCTCGTCCCTGAACTGCCCGTGCTCCTCCACCACCTGCCCCGGGGATAAGCCCGCCAGCTCCTCCTCGACGTCCTCCACGCTGGCGGGGGTGGAGGAGGTGAAGCGGCGCAGGCCGTACTCGGTCAATATGTCACGCCGCGTCCGCTGCGGGAGCGAGAGCAGCAGCGCCTTGCCGAGCGCGGTGGCGTGCGGCGCGGTGTCCAGGCCCGCCTGAAGGTCCTCAAGCCAGGGGGAGCGCGGCCCCTCGGCGACGTCCAGCACGATCAACCGGCCGCCGAGCAGCTGCGCGAGGTACGCGGTGTGCCCCGTCACCGCCGACAGGTGGCGCAGCACGACCGAGGCGCGGGGCGGGCGGTCGAAGGCGTCGATCATCTCGTGGAACCGCTCGGCGACCTGGGTGCCCGGCAGGTAGTCGCCGTCCGGGCAGCGGTACAGGTAGCCCTCGTAGCACAGGGTGCGGACGAGGTGGTAGGAGGTCGACAGGTTGAGCCCGCACCGCCGTGCGATGACCTTGACCGACAGCGGCCGGTCGGCGCGCGAGACCTCCTCCAGGACACGAAGGGCACGGGAGACGCTGCGTATCAGATCGCTCGGTTCTTCGGTCATCCCTCAAGCATGTGCGCTATCTGAAAATCGGACGCCTACCCCAGGCGGCACACCCGTCCGACGATGGGGCCATGCCGGAGATACCGCAGTGGGCCAGTGAGGCGCTGGCGGGGGTCTACGACCCGTGCTGCCGGGAGAAGGGCATCTCCGTCGTGGAGATGGGCCTCGTCAGGTCCGTCGAGGTGCGCGACGGGATGGCCAGGGTGGAGCTGCTGCTGACGTCGGGCTGGTGCCCGTTCGCCGCCCGCGTGCTGTCGGAGGTGCGCGAGCGCATCGAGGAGCAGCCGGGCGTCCGCGAGGCCGAGGTCGAGATCGTCTGGGACGAGGTGTGGACGACGGAGCGGCTCTCCCCGAGGGCGGACCGGCTGCTGCGCTTCCTGCCCGACCCCGCGCAGGTGCCCGACAAAGCCGCCTACATCGCGAGAAGGGAACGACGGTGATCGACGACTTCTTCGTGTTCGACAGCGTGGCGCACGTCTTCAACTTCGAGCCCAAGAACGCCTTCGGCGACCCGGGCCGGATGTTCTCCAACCACCTGTACGCCTTCCACACCACCCTCACCCCGGAGGGGGAGCCCAAGCTGCCGCCCGAGGAGTTCCTGCGGCAGTGGACGATCGACGACATCCACCGCATGGTCTTCGACGAGTCCGACACCGACATGCTCGTGGCCATGCCGCTGCCGCTCACCGACCTCTACCACGACGGGCTGTCGCCCTGGCAGGAGTGCGCCGAGCTGGCCGCCCGCGACCCCGATCGGGTCGTCTTCTGGGGCTCGGTCAACCCGCTGGAGGGCCGCAAGGCGCTGGACCTGATGGAACGCCAGGTGGGGGAGTACAACGCGCGGGCGTTCAAGCTCTACAACGTCCGCTACGACTACGGCTCGCCGTACCCGTGGCGGATGGACGACCCCCGGGTGGCCTTCCCCATCTTCGAGAAGGCCCGCGACCTCGGCGTCAACCTGATCGGCGTGCACAAGGGCGTCCCGCTGGGGCCGCAGCCGATCGAGCACACCCAGACGTGGGACATGGACGGCGCCGCCGCCAACTTCCCCGACATCAACTTCGTCATCTTCCACGTCGGCCTGCCGTTCCTGGACGAGACCTGCTGGCAGCTCATCCGCTACCCCAACCTGTACGCCGACCTCGCGGCCACGATCAACTTCATCGTGCGGGCGCCCAGGATGTTCGCCGAGATCCTCGGCAAGCTGCTCTTCTGGTGCGGCGAGGACAAGATCATCTACGGCTCGGAGGCGCCGATCTTCCACCCGCAGTGGGCGCTGCGCGCGTTCAGGGACTTCCAGATCCCGCAGGACCTGTGCGAGGGGTACGGCTACCCGCAGCTCACCGACCAGGCCAAGCGCAAGATCTTGGGGGAGAACCTGCTACGCCTGCACGGCCTTGCTCCGGCGCACGGCCGGTAGCGGCGACGGCCACCGGGCCGGCCACAGGACCGGCCACAGGACCGGCCACAGGACCGGCCACAGGGCCGGCCACAGGACCGGCCACCGTGGCGGGGACGCCGCGGTCAGGGCCGGCATGATGATCCGCCGCTCAGGTGGCGGTGCGCCAGGACTGTTCCTCGACCAGCTCCACGCTGCGCCAGCCGCCGGGGGTGCGGCGGAGGCGGTGGTGGTACCAGCCGCCGCCGTGCAGGAACCCCTTGGTCCGCGCGCCCGTCATCTCCCGCGTGGGGGCGAGCGTGTCGAGGAACGGCGCGCTCACCCGCGCCTCATCGCCCGCGAACGCGAACGTGGCCGTACCCACCAGATGCGATCTCCCCGGCCAGTGTGAGAGCACCTCGGCCAGCCACGCCTTGACCTCGTCACGGGTGCCGCTGATGCCGCCGGACGAGCGGTAGTCGATGCTCGCGTCCGGGGTGAACACCTCGTCCAGCAGGTCCCAGTGCCCCGAGTCGACGGCCCTGGTGTAGCGGGCCAGCAGCTCCGTGATCTCTGATCGGTCGGCGATCTCCTGCGCGTCCATAGGGTGATCGTCGCGCTGAGCGAGGCTCCTGGCCAGCAGCCCTTCGAGGCGGCCACGGTGACCACCCGGGGCGGAGAACACGAAGCCCCAGCCGATGAGGGCTGGGGCTTCGAAAGGAGTGGACGATACTGGGATTGAACCAGTGACCTCTTCCGTGTCAGGGAAGCGCTCTCCCGCTGAGCTAATCGTCCTTGGTGTGAGGTGGCGACGGGATTTGAACCCGTGTGGACGGCTTTGCAGGCCGCTGCCTCGCCTCTCGGCCACGCCACCGAGCCGGAAGCTCCGAGCGGAAGACGGGATTCGAACCCGCGACCCTCACCTTGGCAAGGTGATGCTCTACCACTGAGCCACTTCCGCGTGTCGCCCCGGTCGCCGCCGGGTGACGTAGAGAACTCTAGCGAATCTCGGCCCACTCCCCAAACTGGAATCCGGACGCCTACGGCGTGAGCCGCACGTCCACCGGATGGGGACCCTCCGTCTCCAGCCGGTACTCCCGCCCGTTGATCGCCCGGTTGTGCTCGATGACCCGCTCCGACGGCGGCTGCTCCCCGCCCATGACCGCCTCCTGCATGCGGGTGAACCGCTCGTGGGCCTCGCGCACATAGCCGGTGCCCAGGGTGGTGACGTCCACCTGCGTGGTGAGCAGGTCGCGCAGGTAGCCCTTGTTCGGCTCGAACGTCACGGGCGGCGGCAGCGCGGGCGCCAGCACCTGGTCGGGGTCGCGCCCGTCGAACCGCTTGAACAGCTCGGCGGCCAGCCGCAGATGTTCGAGCTCCATCATGAGGTGCAGCTCCCAGATCGCGCGCACCTTGGGGTCGGACTCGGTCTCCAGGAACGAGTGGTACAGGTAGCACTCGTTGTACTCGTGGTTGAGCAGCATCTCCCACCAGCTCTCGCCGGGATCGACGAGCGACTCGTAGTGGGTGACGTGCTCCTCCTCGATGAGCCCGATCTCCTGGTAGAGCTGCCGCGCGATGGGCTCCATGTAGGTGGGGCCGACGTTCATGTAGAAGTTCATGGTCTGCTGCTCGGCCGCCATGATCGTCAGCGCGTGCAGCCGCGACAGCGGCTCGGTCTCGCGGCGTTCGTAGGGCCGGCGCACGTTGTCGATCGGGTCGCGATGATGCTGGTACGTCGGCCGCCCGGGCATGACCTCGGTGAGCTGGTCGACGATCTTCTCCGCCTTGCGGCGCTCGATCAGCTCGTACAGGTTGGCGTACCGGTAGAGATGGTCGAAGTCCTCCAGCACCCCGAACTGGTAGGCCTGCTTCAGGTACGGATCCGGCTCCGTCCGCGCCACCCAGGCCGTCAGGTCCACCGCGACCTGCTCGTACGCGATCGTCGTCTCCAGCACCGACGACGAGCCCGGCAACAGCCAGTTGACCGCCTTCTGCTGCTGCGCCTCGATGTAGCGCACCCGCGCGAGCCGCCGCTCGACCTCGAGGTCGGCGCAGTGCCTGGCCAGGTGGTGGCTGAACATGACGGCCTCGGCCTCGATGCCGTTCATGGTGATGATCCGGCACCGCGTGTAAGGATCGGCGGCGTCGGGGTCGATCGGGGCGACGTTCAGCTCCCGCCAGGTGCGCAGCTGCTCGTCCAGCGGGATACCCCGCTCCTGGAGTGGGTCGAAGGACATGTCGCTGCGCGTACCCCCGCCCGTGCCGGGCAACCTCCGCGTTCGGTGCTCGAAAAGCCCGCGTTCGGTAAGGCGGCGCGTGCCGGCACGTCGCCGGGGTAGGGCGCTCGACGTGGCTGAACACGTGGCTGAACACGATGTCATCGAGCTCCTGATGGCCCAGCACGGGCGGATCAGGGACCTGTTCGACGAGGTGGAGCAGGCGCCTCCGGACAAGGTCGGGGAGGCGTTCGAGCGGTTGACGCGCCTGCTGTCGGTGCACGAGACCGCCGAGGAGGAGATCGTCCACCCGTACGCGCGCAGGAAGCTCGACAACGGCCAGGGCCTGGTGGCCGACCGGCTGGCCGAGGAGAACAAGGCCAAGCGCCTGCTCCTCGACCTGCACAAGGCGGGCGTGGACGACGCGCGGTTCTGGGAGGGGCTGGCGGAGCTGCGTACCGCGGTGACGGCGCACGCCCGCAGCGAGGAGCGCTACGAGTTCGCCAAGCTGCGCGCGCGGACGTCGGTGGCGGAGCGGCGGACGATGGCGGCGGCCGTGCGCGCGGCGGAGTCGATGGCGCCGACCCGCCCGCACCCCGGCACCGAGTCGATGACGAAGAACGTGCTGGTGGGCACGCCCATGGCGATCATGGACCGGGCCCGCGACATGCTCCGCAAGGCATTGGGCAAGCGGTAACCCTTCGACGCGCAGCGAAATGTCGCCGTACTAGCGTCGAGGCATGGAACACATCGCCGCAGACGCCGACATCGCGCCCGTGGCCGCGCTGATCGCGGAGCCCGCGCGGGCCGCGATCCTGACCGCGCTGCTCGGCGGGCGCGCGCTGGCCGCCGGTGAGCTGGCCAGGATGGCGGGGGTGAGCGCCGCCACCGCGAGCGCCCATCTCGCCAGGCTGCTGGACGGCGGGCTGGTGGCCGTCGTCCGCCGGGGCCGCCACCGCTACTACCGCCTGGCCGGGCACGAGATCGCCGAGGTGCTGGAGGTGCTGGCGCGGATCAGCGCCCGCCCGCCGGTGCGCTCGCTGCGCCAGTCGCGGCAGGCCAGGCAACTGGAGGAGGCCCGCACCTGCTACGACCACCTCGCGGGCCGCGCCGGGGTGAGCCTGCTCGACCGGCTCAAGGACGGCGGCCACTACGACGGCCACGACCTGACCGGGCGGGGGGAGCGGCTGCTGTCGCGGCTCGGCGTGGACGTCGCCGGCACGCGCAGGTCGCGGCGGCGCTTCGCGCCCGAGTGCCTGGACTGGACCGAGCGCAGGGCCCACCTCGGCGGCGCGCTCGGCGCGGCGATCACGGAGGTGCTGTTCGAGCGCGAATGGCTGCGCCGGGGCACCGTGCCGAGGGCCGTGACCTTGACGGACGCGGGACGGCAGGGGCTGGAGGAACTCTTCGGAAGTAAGGAGCTAACATCGGGTACGCCGGTTACCTAAGCGAGAGAGACGCACCATGCGCGACAACGAAGTCGTGACCGTCGGCCCAGAACCGCTGACCTTCGACGACGTCATCAGGGTGGCCCGCCACGGCGCCCCCGTACGCCTCAGCGACGACGCCGTCGCCGCCATCGCCGCCGCCCGGCAGCGAGTGGACGAGCTCGCCGAGACCCCCGTCCCCCACTACGGCATCTCCACCGGGTTCGGCGCCCTCGCCACCCGGCACATCGACCCGGCGCTGCGCGCCCAGCTCCAGCGCTCCCTCGTCCGCTCGCACGCGGCAGGCAGCGGCCCCGAGGTGGAGACCGAGGTGGTGCGCGCCCTCATGCTGCTGCGCCTGCACACCCTGGCCACCGGCCACACCGGCATCAGGCCGACCACCGCCAAGACGCTGGCCGCGCTCATCAGCTCGGGCATCACGCCGATCGTGCACGAGTACGGCAGCCTCGGCTGCTCGGGCGACCTGGCACCGCTGGCGCACGTGGCGCTGACGCTCATGGGCGAGGGCGTCGTCAGGGACGCGTCGGGCGCGGTGCGGCCCGCCGCGGAGGCGCTCAAGCAGGCCAGGATCGACCCGGTCGAGCTGGCCGCCAAGGAGGGCCTCGCGCTGATCAACGGCACCGACGGCATGCTCGGCATGCTCATCCTCGCCATCCACGACCTCACCAAGCTGGTCAGGACCGCCGACGTGAGCGCCGCGATGAGCGTCGAGGCGCTGCTCGGCACCGACCGGGTGTTCGCGCCCGAGCTGCAGGAGCTGCGCCCGCACCCGGGCCAGGCGCGCTCGGCCGCCAACATGGTGAAGGTGCTGCGCGGCTCCGGCATCATGGCCAGCCATCGCGACCCGGCCGCCTGCACGCGCGTGCAGGACGCGTACTCGCTGCGCTGCGCCCCGCAGGTGGCAGGCGCGGCCCGTGACACGATCGCGCACGCCGCCTCCGTCGCCGGGTGGGAGCTGGCCAGTGCCGTGGACAACCCGGCCGTGCTGGCCGACGGCCGGGTCGAGTCCAACGGCAACTTCCACGGGGCGCCGCTGGGGTACGTGCTGGACTTCCTCGCGATCGTGGCCGCCGACCTCGCGTCGATGGCGGAGCGGCGTACCGACCGGTTCCTCGACGTGGCGCGCAACCACGGCCTGCCGGCCTTCCTCGCCGACGACCCCGGCGTCGACTCAGGCCACATGATCGCCCAGTACACCCAGGCCGCCCTGGTCTCCGAGCTCAAGCGGCTGGCCGTGCCCGCCAGCGTCGACTCCATCCCCAGCTCGGCCATGCAGGAGGACCACGTCTCCATGGGCTGGTCGGCGGCGCGCAAGCTGCGCAAGTCGGTGGACGGGCTCACCCGGGTGCTGGCCGTCGAGGTGCTGACCGCCGCCCGCGCGATCGACCTGCGCGCCCCGCTGGAGCCCGCCCCCGCGACGGCCGCCGTCGTACGTGCGCTGCGCGAGACCGTGCCGGCCCCCGGCCCCGACCGGTTCCTGGCCCCCGAGATCGAGGCCGCGGTCCGGCTGGTCGCCGAGGGCGGCGTGGTCGCCGCCGCCGAGTCCGTGACGGGGCCGCTGGACTGACCCCTTACCGGTGCGGCAGCGCCACGATCAGGTCCACCTCCAGGCGCAACCCCGGCATGAACAGCTTCGACACCTCCACCGTCGTGCTGGCCGGGGGAGTGCCGGTGAGGTAGCGGCGGCGCACCGCGCCGTAGGCGAGACGGTCGTCCATGTCCGTCAGGTACGTGCGGATGAACGCCACGTCCTCGAACGTCGCGCCCTGGTCTTCGAGGATCCGCGCGATGACCTGGAAGACGTGCTCGGCCTGCTCCTCCATGGTCTCGCCGACCACCTGCCCGCGCTCGTCGAAGGCGGCCTGGCCGGAGATGTAGAGCATGTCTCCGACGCGGGTGGCGTGCGAGTACGCGCCGTTCGTGGCGGGGATCGTCGGCAGGTTGAGCGGCACCGCCCGATGGACGGCCGTCCCGCTCACAGGCCCGCTCACAGGCCCGCTCACAGGCCCGCTCACAGGCCCGCTCACAGGCCCGCTCACAGGCCCGGTGAGGTGGGTGGCGATGGCCGTCAGGTCGTGGCCGCCCAGGCCGGCCGCCTCGGCCTCCTGGAGGCGGGCGCGGGCGGCGGTGGCCAGGGTGGCGTCCTGCCAGGCGCCCAGCGCCAGGTCCTTAGCCGCGTGGCCGAGCGAGTAGCGGGTCTGCGCGGCCGGGGTGCGCAGCCGCTCGGCCAGCGCGCCCAGCGGGGTCGCTCCCAGCACGTCCGCCAGGGCGTCGCGATCCACGCCGTGCGCCTCCCCGTACGCGAGCGTCTCCGCGAGCAGCACCTGGGCGGGCACGAGCGCGCTCATGACGGCGATCTTCATGGCCGCGCCCGCCCCCAGCGGGCCCAGTTCGCGCACCTGCCCGAACACCGACAGCACCTCCCGGCACCCCGAGACGTCACCGCCGGCCAGCACGGTCAGCGTGCCGTCGGCCGCGGGCCCCACGCTGCCCAGCACCGGTGCGTCCACCAGGTTCACCGACGGCGGGAGCAGCGCGCGCAGCTCGCGCACCGCCTCCGGGCCGATCGTGGACATCTCCACGACGGTCGCCCCCGGCCGCAGCCCCTGTAGCGCGGCCGTCAGCACCTCGCGGACCGCGGCAGGGTCGCTGAGCATGGTGATGACCAGCTCCGCACCCTCCACGGCGGCGGCCACGGGACCGTCCGCCCGCCGCCACGTCGTCACCTTGTGCCCGGCGTCCACGAGCCGCCGGGCCATGGGGACGCCCATGCGTCCCTGTCCCAGAAAAGCAATCACGGCTCCGAGTGAAGCCGACCGTTTGGTATTCCACCAACAACTTGATTGCATGGCTGCCATGCCCAACGCGAATGCCTTTGACACCGGCACGCTCCGGCTGTTCGACGAGGTGGCGCGGAGCGGGTCCATCACCGCCGCCGCCGAGCTGCTCGGCTACACCCAGTCGGCGCTCTCGCGGCGCATCGCCGCACTCGAACGCGCCGCGGGCGGGCCGCTGTTCGAACGCCTGCCGCGCGGCGTCCGCCTGACCCCCGCGGGCGCGGCCCTGCACCGGCACGCCGTCGCGGTGCTCGACCGGCTCGGCCGGGCCGGCGAGGAGCTGGCCGCCATCCACCGGGGCGAGGGCGGACAGCTGCGGGTCGGCTCGTTCGCCACCGCCAACGTCGCGCTCGTGCCGCACGCGCTCAGGCGGTTCGCGGCGCGGCGGCCCGGCGTCGAGCTGCGCCTGACCGAGGGGCTCAGCGCGCCGCTGGTCGAGCGGCTGCACGCCGGAGCGCTCGACGTGGCGGTGATCAGCGACTACCCGGCCGGGCTGCCCGCCGAGGAGACGCGTACGGTCCCGCTGCTGGCCGACCGGCTGCTCGTCGCGCTGCCCGCCGGGCACCGCCTGGCCGCCGAGCCCGACGTGGACCTGCGCGACCTCGCGGAGGAGAGCTGGATCGAGGCCGCCCCGCGCGGCCAGCCGACGCTGCTGCTGCGGGCGTGCGCGGCGGCCGGGTTCACCCCGCGCGGCGGGCTGCGGGTGGCCGAATGGTCGGGCAAGTTCGGGTTCGTCGCGGCGGGGCTCGGGGTGACGCTGGTGCCGGAGCTGGCGGCGGGAGCCGTACCGGCAGGGCTGGTACTCAAACCCCTCAGGGGTACGGAGCCCGCACGCAAGGTCTACGCGGCCCTGCCCGATACGCCACTGCCCGCCGCGCTGGAGCTGGTCGAAATGCTGGGACAATGGGAGATGTGTACCGCGATTACGCCCACTTAGGACACGTTCTCGCCACCGGGCTGCGTGACGTGACCTCCGACCTCGCCGCGCTCGACGGCGAGGGCTGGTGGGCCGTCGTCGTCGACTACGAGGGCAAGGTGACGTGCGCCCGGTTCGACCACGTCCGCCCGGCGCCCCTGCCCACGCCCTCGGGGCCGTGGCGCGGCCCGCGGTCCGACCAGTGGCGCAGCTCGCTCGACCGCGCCGCGTACGAGCGGGGCGTCCAGGCCATCCGCGCTCACATCGAGCAGGGCGAGGTCTATCAGGCCAACCTCTGCCGCGTCCTGACCGCGCCGCTCGCTCCCGACGCCGACCCGCTCGCCCTGGCCGCCCGGCTGGCGGCGGGCAACCCGGCCAAGTACGGCGGCGTGATCAGCCTGCCCGGCCTGAGCGTCGTCACGGCCTCGCCCGAGCTCTACCTGTCGCGCGACGGCGACGTCGTGGAGTCGCGCCCGATCAAGGGCACCGGCGTCACGGAGGCCGACCTGCTCGACAAGGACTACGCCGAGAACGTCATGATCGTCGACCTGGTCCGCAACGACCTGGGCAGGGTCGCCGAGGTCGGCTCGGTCGAGGTGCCCGCGCTGTGCGTGGCCGAGGAATACCCCGGCTCCGTCCACCTCGTCTCCACCGTGCGCGCCAGGCTCCAGGCGGGCGCGGGCTGGCCGGAGCTGTTCGAGGCGACGTTCCCGCCCGGGTCCGTCACGGGCGCGCCCAAGTCGTCGGCCCTGCGCATCATCAATGAGCTCGAACCAGCACCGCGCGGCCCGTACTGTGGGGCCGTGGGCTGGGTCGACGCCGACCGAGGCAGGGCGGCGCTGGCCGTAGGCATCAGAACATTCGAGATCTCGGCCGGCGAGATCCGGTTCGGCACGGGAGCGGGCATCACCTGGGGCAGCGACCCCGGGCGCGAATGGCTCGAGACCGAGCTCAAGGCAGCCAGGCTGATCGCGCTGGCATCACAGGAGGCAACTGCATGAACATCCCTGTCTGGGTCAACGGGGAGCTGATCGACCCCGCTGAGGCCACCGTCTCGGTCTTCGACCACGGGCTCATGGTCGGCGACGGCGTCTTCGAGACCATCAAGATCATGAACGGCAAGTCGTTCGCGCTCACCCGCCACCTCGATCGGCTCACCCTCTCCGCCCAGCGCATGGACCTGCCCGAGCCCGACGTCGAGGCCATCGCCGCCGGCATCGACAAGCTGCTCGACGCCGCCCCCGCCTGGGAGCTGGGCCGCATCCGCGTCACCTACACCAGCGGCCCCGGTCCCCTCGGCTCCGACCGCGGCGACCAGGGCACCACCAGCGTCGTCATCGTGGACGAGCAGAAGCCCTTCCCCGCCACCGCGAACGTCGCCGTCGTCCCCTGGCCGCGCAACGAGCGCGGCGCCCTGGCCGGCGTCAAGAGCACCTCCTACGGCGACAACGCCAAGGCCCTGCTGCACGCCAAGCGGCGCGGCGGCGGCGAGGCGATCTTCGGCAACCTGGCGGGCGACCTCTGCGAGGGCACCGGCTCCAACATCTTCGTCGTCCGCGACGGCCGCCTGCTCACCCCCACCCTCGCCTCCGGCTGCCTGGCCGGCGTCACCCGCGCGCTGGTGCTCGAATGGTGCGGCGCCGAGGAGGCGGACGTCCCCCTCCAGGCCCTGTACGAAGCCGACGAGGCGTTTCTCACCTCCACCACCCGCGACGTGCAGCCGATCAAGCTCGTCGACGACACCGAGCTGCCCGCCGCCCCCGGCCCCATCACCACCAAGGCCATGCGGATCTTCGCCGAGCGCTCCGCCGCCGACCTCAACCCGTGACCCAGGCCGCCCCGTCGTGACGCGCGGCGGGGCCGCCGCCCGACGAGCTGCTGCTCACCCTGGAGTGGCCGTGGGCCCGCGTCAGAACTCACGGCCGTCACGCTGGACGGCGCCGCCATCGCCCGCGCCGCCAAGCGCTCGTCGTCCGGCCGGCCCGCCTGACCGCCCGGGTCAGTACGACTGCTGCGTCTGGACGTTGAAGTCGTCCATCTTCACCTTCGCCGCCGGGTCGGTGAGCGGGTCGTCGATCTTCAGCACGTCCAGGCCGGCCCTGATGTCGCTGGAGTAGATGTAGCCGTTGTAGTAGTACGCCGACCACGTGCCCGCGATGCCGTCGCCCGGGAACGGGCCGCGGTCGAAGAACCCGATCTCCTTCGGGGCCGCCGAGTCGGTGAAGTCCCAGATGGACACGCCGCCCTGGTACCACGACTGCACCATGACGTCCTTGCCCGGCACCGGGATGAGCGAGCCGTTGTGCGCGACGCAGTTCTCGTTCTGCTGCTGCTCGCGCGGGATCTTGAAGTAGCCGCGCTTCTCCAGCCGGCCGTCCACCAGGTCGTAGATGGCGTTCGCGCCCTTGGTCTGCGGCGTGTTGCGGTCGCAGGTGGCCTGGCTGCCGCCGCCCAGCTCGTCGCCGAAGACCACCTTCGTCCCCTCGTTGTTGAACGTCGCCGAGTGCCAGATCTGGAAGTTCTCGGTGTCGGTGAGCTCCTGCACCACCCGCGGATCGACCGGGTCGCTGATGTCGAGCAGCACGCCGTCGCCGAAGCAGGCCGCCGCGGCCACCTTCTTCTCCGGGTAGGCGGTGATGTCGTGGCAGCCGGAGTCGAGGTCGCTGGTCGCGCGGTCGGGGAACAGGTTCGGCTTGGCGACCACCTTCGCGTTCTCCGGGGCCGCCAGGGGGACCTCCACGATCTGCAGCAGCTCGTGCGGGGCCGGGCAGGTGGGGGAGTCGGGCTCCGGGCCGGGCGAGGAGACGTACACGTAGAGCGTCTCACCGGCCGGGACCATCGTGTGGGTGTGCGAGCCGCACTCGGTCTGGACGGCGCCGACGTACCGCGGGCTCCGCTTGTCGCTGACGTCGAAGATCCGCAGGCCCTCCCACGCGCGGGGGCCGTCGGCGGCGTCGCACTCGGGGCCCGCGCGCGGCTCGTCGATCGACAGGATCAGCAGGTCACCGTGGATCGTGACGTCGTTCTGCTGGGCCGGGCAGGAGACCTGGCTGACCACCCTGGGCTTCTCCGGATCGCCGATGTCGTAGATCGCGAAGCCGCCGAAGTTGCCCACGTACGCGTAGTCGCCCTGGAAAGCGAGGTCGGTGTTGAAGTCCTCCTCGCCGTTCAGCGGGGCGGTCCGCGGCACGTTGGCGACATGCCGGATATTGGGGCTGGTCTGCGCGCCGCTCCCGCCCGAGGACGTGCCGCCCTCCCGGGAGCCGGTCGTGGCCGGCGGGGGCTCGGCGGAGGACGCCGCTCCCGGCTCGGCGGCGGGCGCCGCGGCGCAGGCGGAGGCCAGGACCAGCACCGCCGACACCAGCGTGGCCCGCAGCGTGGTGCCGCGCACCTTGGTACCGCGCGACATGGCGAAGATCAACGCGCATCCCCTTTGTCTCGTAGCTCACTATGGAAGCTATGTCAGCAGGATCGGGGACGCGTACGGTAATCGTCACACTTATGGCGACATTTGCCCTTGCGGGTTGTGCGCAGGAGCCTCCCGCGCCGGCCGGGCCATCACCCGTGGGCACCGAGGCGCCGGTGATCGTGCCAGGCAGCCCCGGGGCTCCCGCCCGCACCGCCCGGCCGGGGGAGCGGGTCGGGCGCACGCCCTCCGCCGCCGTCGCCGCCGACGTGCGCTTCGCCGAGGGCATGATCCCCCATCACCGCCAGGCGCTGGAGATGACCGCGCTGGTCGAGGCCCGTACGACGAACGGGAGCATCCGCTCGCTGGCCCGCCAGATCTCCGCCGCCCAGACGCCGGAGATCAAGGTCATGACGAACTGGCTCGCCGAGCTCGGCCGCCGCGCCCCCGCCGGTCACGACCACACGCAGGGGGCCGCGTACGGGATGGCCACCCAGGAGCAGCTGAACGCGCTGCGGGGCGCCAGGAACGGCGCCTTCGACCGGCTGTTCCTGCAGCTCATGACCCGCCACCACGAGGGCGCGGTCAAGATGGCCGGCGAGCAATTGGCCGGCGGGCGCGACCAGCGCATGCGACTGCTCGCCAAGGACGTCTACTCGGGGCAGAGCATCGAGATCGCACGGATGCGACGGGTGCTGGAGTCGCTGCCGGCGTGAGGGGCCCCTGCATGATCATGTCCGGCGTTCCTGGGGGAGATCGCCGGACGACGTGCCGCCTTCTTCGGTCAGGACGGCCAGAGCATGTTGGTCAGCTCGGCGTCCAGGTCCATGTAGTCGGTCTCGCGACCGGCCGGAACCTTCTCGTACGTGCGGTGCAGGAACTCCGTGAGCGGAGCCAGCGGCACCTCGAACAACGCCTGCCCGAACGGGGAGGTGAGGCTGATGTGCAGGGTGCGTTCGCCGTCGGCGCGCGCGGGCCACACCTGCACGTCGCCGTCACCGACACGCCGAACGATGCCCACGGTGAGCAACTCGCGGGCGAAGATCCACTCGACCGGCTCGTCGTTCCCTACGTGGAAGGCCATGCGGATGGCGTACGGATCGTCGGCTGTGTAGCTCAGCCCGGCGAGCAGGGGGACGGTAGTACGGTCGGGGACCACAAGCCGAAGGCCAAGCTCGGCGGAGACGGTGGTGCTGTTCATCGTCAGCCAAACCTTTTCGTCGTAGGTCCCCTCTTCGGGGCTTTCACTGCTCTGACGGACTTCGTCCGGAGCTATGACGCGGAACGAAGAAACCTGTAGGAAAGATTCCGCCCCAGGGGCCTTCTGTAACGCACATCACAGCTGGACATTTAGGCATCTACCAGGCTAAACGGCATCAATCGGGTCGTATTTGCAAGGGTTTTGCGTGCTGTGGAGCCTGCCCCGGACGCGCCGTCCATGAACGTTTCCCGCTCAAGATCCTGGCCGAAGATCGTGGCCGATGCTTCCCGGACAGGACGATGGTATGCCACACGCCCGCCGCGCCGGTGGGCAACCGCCGCGTTTCACCCGAATCCCTCTGACGCGGCCCACGGCGGGCCTCCCCGGGCTATTGGTTTCGCCGTACGTCCCGGAGTGCGGTATGGTTTTCCCCGTCGGAACCGCAAGGGGCCGGCAGGGCGGGCGATTAGCTCAGCGGGAGAGCGCTTCGTTCACACCGAAGAGGTCACTGGTTCGATCCCAGTATCGCCCACCAGCTCAAAGGCCGCTCCCATGTCGGGAAGCGGCCTTTCTGATCTTCTGAGTGACAAAGTGAGTGACTTACGGTTCCTCGCTGCTGTGATCCGGCGCGGCGAAGATGCGATCCATGATCACGGTCCCTTCCTGCATCACCGGACGGATCTGCTGCCGGTAGATCTTCTCCGTCACGGCCGACCCTCCTGCGTGGCCGATCACACGAGCGATGTGCTCGATGGGCAGGCCATCAGCGGAGAGCAGAGAGACGAAGCTGTGCCGTAGCTCGCGAGGAGTCCACTCCTCGGGCACGAGTCCCGCCCTCTTGATCACACGCCGCACCTCCCGCCGAACGTTGGCGGCACTGAGCTTGGCACCCGTACGAGTGGCGAACACGAGATCGTCGTCGTGCCACCGATCGCCGGCCTTTTCACGGACGTCACTCTGGTGAGCCCAGAGAGCCCGTAGAGCGCTGACGCATCGCTGAGGCAGCTTCAGAGTCCGACGTGATCGCGGGGTCTTGGTGTCCCCGCCGGTCCGCACGGATCGCCATACGTAGATCCCGAACTCGCTGTGATCCCATCCGGCCTCCTTCACGGACGACCAGGTCCCGGTCCTCTCGTCGAGGGCTACGACGTACGCCCAGCGCAGTGCGCGTACCTCCTCGGTGCGCAGGCCGACGAGGAGCGACACCAGGACGTAGGCCCGCAGCCACGGTTTGGCCGTCTCGCCGGCCTCCAGGACCGCTGCCGCCCGCTCCATGGTGAGCCTTGGACGGCCGTCCAGACCTACCCAAGCTCCCGGACCTTGCAGGCCCCGAGGTCCGGAACGATGTGCTTCTCGGCCAGAGTCCGCTTCGTGACGATGGTTGAAGCTGCCCGTGAATCGCCCCGGCTTTGGTGGAGACCTCAGCGGTTGATTGCTAGGGCTTCGTGGGGGTGGTGGTGAGCGTAGTAGATGGCCTCGAACTCGTCGGGCGGCTTCTTTCCCCGCCGGGCGCCTTGCAGGCCGAGTGCGCGCATGCGTCGTTCGGCGGTGCAGCGAGCCCTGGCGGGAGCTTCGGGATCGCCAGGTCGATCGTTCCCGCGCGGGTGTGCCACTCTCGCAGCCGGTAGCCGTTACGCGAGTTCGTACGCTCCTCGCTGCGCCGGCCATAGGCGGCCCCGCACAGGCTGTCGACCTCGGCCGACATCAACGTCTCGGCCATGGTCTTCACCATGGATCGCAACATGTCCGGGTCACCGGTCTCGATCTGCTGCGCCGGCCACCGCTCAGGCGTCACACTGTTGTCCGCGGTCATCGCCGTTCTCCTTGGAATCGTTGCTACGAAGGATCACGCGATGACCGTTCGCATTTCACGACGCCACACCTGCTGACCAGGTCAAACTCGTACACCACTTCCGTGGACGCTAACTGACCCCGGTATCGCGGCGCCAGATACCCGCCCATCTCAGGCCTGCTCGATCGCGACGATGTAATAACTACAGCTCCCATAATCCGGCGATTACGCCTACTGATGAGTGCAAACCAACGAGGGTCGGCGGGGTCCGGCTCATCTTCCAGTTCGCGGTCCAGCAGCTCGTCCCGCGAGCTTTCGTAGGCTCGCACCACGTCAGAAGGCCAACCTAGCCATCGCTGCGCATGTTCATCGGTGCCGGCTGCCTCGGCTGCCCTCAGGGACCAGTGACCAGCCGTCCTTATCACCACCTCGTTTGTCTCTATCGCATGAAGCTTTTTCGAACAGACAACCCGCATCATGATCGGCCACGGTAGGGCAAGGTGGCGCCCCCCACATCGCAGCCAGGTATCGGATGGACAACAGACTCGTATGATCGTGTACCTGCGTGACCGGCGCCGCAGCAGTTCTCGCAGCGAAGCATGAGATTACGTCTGGTTGAAGCAGCATCCCCATCTTCGCTGCCCCCACGTAGGTGACAAACTGAGTGACACCCGACGTGCTCCGGCATGCCCACCTGCGCACATCCGCGCAGGTCACCAATTATTTTGACCAGGGCAAACGCCAGGTCTCGCAACCGTCGTTGTTGCTTTACGCCGAAGAGGTCACTGTTTCGACCCCAGTATCGCCCACCGCAGCTCGGAGGCCATTCGTGATCACGCGGATGGCCTCTTTTGATTTCCTGGGCCGTGCGGTCGTCTGTGCTTATTTCGCCCCTTTGTCGCTTTCCGCCGACTTATCGAACTCTAATAGGGGCATGGCGGTATTCGCTGGTCTTTTTCGCGGGCTTGCGTGCGCCGGTAGCGGGAATTGGTATTCCTTCCCTCGGGCCCATGATCATGGCTTCGCAGCCGGTGGCGACGCTGGTCGAGCGCCTGCCCGATCGCCCTTGCCCGTGTCAGGGCGCGTAGGCGAGGACGTGGTTTCTCATGAGGACCGGGAGGGCGGGGTCGTCGCGTTCGATCGCCTCCACCAAGGGCTCGTGGTCCAGGGCGTTCTCGTGGGGGCGCAGGCCCAGCAGGCGGATCGACAGGTGGGTCCAGACCTCGACGCCCAGTGACTCCCACACCGCCAGCAGCACCTCGTTGCCGGCCGCCGCGACGATCTCGCGGTGGAAGGCGACGCCGTGGCGGACCTGGTCGGTGCGGGAGCCGGTGGCGATGGCCTGCCGCAGGTGGGCTAGGTTGTCTCGGAGCGCGTCGGGGGAGGGGCGGCCGAGACGGACGGCGGTCTCCTCCAGGCCGGCTCGCACCTGGTAGACCTCACGCAGGTCGGCCTCGGTGAAGCCGCGCACCTGTGCGCCCTTGTTAGGGGAGGTTTCGATCAGGCGCAGTGTCTCCAGCTCGCGCAGCGCCTCGCGGACCGGGGCCTGGCTGACGCCGAGCTCCGCCGCGAGCCGGCGCTCGACGATGCGGTCGCCGGGCGCCCATCGGCCGTCGATCAGACCCTCGATGATCGAGGATCGGATCCGGTCGCGCAGCGGGACCCTCACCACCGGTTTCACGCCACGATCCTAGCCGTCTTCGCACATGGGATGATCGATCATAGGATGGATGCATGGAGACAGACTGGGACCCCCAAGAGACGGCGGAATGGCTGGAGTCGCTCGAAGCCGTCCGCCGGGAGGCCGGCCCCGACCGGGCCGAGTTCCTGCTGCGGCGGCTGGCCACGAGCAGCCGCTACGTCAACACGGTGCCGACCGATGACGAGCCCGACTACCCGGGTGATCTGGAGCTGGAGGAGCGCGTAGCGGCGTACGACCGCTGGAACGCCGCCGCGATGATCACCAGGGGCAGCAAGCTGGGGCTCGGCGGCCACCTGTCCACCTACGCCTCGGCCGCCTGGCTCTACGAGGTCGGCTTCAACCACTTCTTCCACGGCGAGCACGACCAGGTCTACTTCCAGGGTCACGCCTCGCCGGGGATCTACGCCCGCGCCTTCCTGGAGGGCCGGCTGAGTGAGGAGCAGCTCGACCTGTTCAGGCGGGAGCCGCAGGGCGGCCTGCCGTCCTACCCGCACCCGAGGGCGATGCCGGGGTTCTGGCAGTTCCCGACCGTGTCGATGGGGCTGGGGCCGCTCAACGCGGTCTATCAGGCCCGGTTCAACCGCTACCTGCTCAACCGCGGCATCAAGGACACCTCGGCCTCCCACGTGTGGGCGTTCCTGGGCGACGGCGAGATGGACGAGCCCGAGGCCACGGCGGCGCTGACGCTGGCCGCGCGCGAGGGCCTCGACAACCTCACGTTCGTCATCAACTGCAACCTGCAGCGGCTCGACGGCCCCGTACGCGGCAACACCCGCATCGTGCAGGAGCTGGAGGGCGTCTTCAGGGGCGCGGGCTGGAACGTGGTCAAGGCGCTGTGGGGCCGCGACTGGGACCCGCTGCTCCAGAACGACGAGCTGGTGGCGCGGCTGTCGGAGACGCCCGACGGCCAGTTCCAGACGTTCGCCGCCTCCTCGGGCGACTACATCCGCGAGAAGCTGTTCCACGGCATCGAGGTGCCCCACTCCGACGAGGAGCTGCGTCAGATCGTCGGCGGGTCGCGGGCGGGCCACGAGCCGCGCAAGGTGTACGCCGCCTACCGCCGCGCGCTCGACCACCGGGGCGGCCCGACGGTGATCCTCGTCCAGACGGTCAAGGGCTGGACGCTCGGCGCCGGTGTGGAGGCGCGCAACGCCAACCACCAGATGAAGAAGCTCTCCCAGGACGAGTTCCGCGGCCTGCGCGACCGCCTGGGTCTGCCGATCAGCGACGCCGCGCTCGACGGCGACCTGCCCCCGTACGCGCACCCCGGCCCCGACTCGCCCGAGGCCCGCTACGTGGCCGAGCGGCGCGAAGCGCTGGGCGGCCCCGTGCCGTCGCGGAAGGTGTCGTACCACCCGCTGGCGGCCCCCGACGCGCGTCCCTTCGACAGGCTGGCCAAGGGCTCGGCGCAGCCGGTGGCGACCACGATGGCGTTCGTGCGGCTGGTGAAGGACCTCATGCGGGAGCCGGAGACGGGCCGCCGCTGGGTGCCGATCGTGCCCGACGAGGCCAGGACGTTCGGCATGGAGTCGCTCTTCCCGTCGGCGAAGATCTACTCGCCGCTCGGCCAGCGCTACGAATCCGTCGACCGGGACCTGCTGCTCGCCTACACCGAGTCCACCGAGGGGCAGATCCTGCTGGAGGGCATCACCGAGGCGGGCTCGATGGCGTCGTTCACCGCCGCCGCCTCCAGCTACGCCACCCACGGCGAGCCGATGATCCCGTTCTACATCTTCTACTCGATGTTCGGCTGGCAGCGGACCGGCGACCAGATGTGGGCGCTGGCCGACCAGCTCGGCCGGGGCTTCCTCGTGGGCGCCACGGCGGGCCGCACCACCATGACGGGTGAGGGGCTGCAGCACGCCGACGGGCACTCCCAGCTCATCGCCTCGACCAACCCGGCGTGCCTGGCGTACGACCCGGCGTTCGCGTACGAGGTGGGCGTGATCGTCCGCGACGGCCTGCGGCGCATGTACGGCGAGGCCGGCGAGGACGTGTTCTACTACCTGACCGTCTACAACGAGCCCAAGCCGCAGCCCGCCATGCCGGAGGGCGTCGAGGAGGGCATCGTCAAGGGCATGTACCGCTTCTCCGAGGGCGGCGGGCAGGCGCAGCTGCTGGCCAGCGGCACCGCCATCCACTGGGCGCTGGCGGCGCAGGAGCTGCTGCGCGAGGAGTACGGCATCGGCGTGGACGTCTGGTCGGTCACCTCCTGGAGCGAGCTGCGCAGGAACGCCATGACGGCGACCGGCGTGCCGTACGTCCAGGAGGCCCTGGCCGGGGCGCGCGGGCCGGTGATCGCGGTCAGCGACTGGATGCGGGCGGTGCCCGACCAGATCGCCCCCTGGGTACGTCAGCCGTGGACCTCGCTCGGCACCGACGGCTTCGGCCTGTCGGGCACCCGCGAGTCGGTGCGTGAGCACTTCGGTGTGGACCCGCGCTCGATCGCGGACGCGGTGCTCAAGGCCGTGCAGGAGGAGTCCGGCGCCTGAGCCGGCATCGTCAGGCCGGGCCGGAAGGGAGAGGCCCGGCCTGACACCGGAGGGGAGCGGTAGCCGGTGGGGCCCGGCAGGGCCCCCCGGTGTTCAGGGTTTCGAGGCCGGTTCCGGGCGGGGTCCGGGGGTGAGCCCGGGGTGGTGGGCGGGCAGGCGTACGGTGAAGGCCGCGCCTTCGCCCGGCCGCCCGTCCGCGGTGATCGTGCCGTGATGGCCCTCCACGACCTCGCGCACGAGCGCCAGCCCCAGCCCGAACCCGGTCCCCTCGAACCTGCCGAACAACCGCTCGGTGTCCTCCGGGTCGAGGCCGACCCCGTCGTCCTCGACGGTGAGCAGCACGACGCCGGGCTCGCACGACAGCCGCATCCTGATGTGGCCGCCCGGCCCGGTGTGGCCGAGCGCGTTGTCGAGCAACGCGGAGACCACCCTGCGCAGGGCCGACTCGACGCCGCGTACGACGTGGTCGCCGGGCCCGTCGCAGCGCACCTGCACGTCCACCCCGCGGGCGGCGGCCCGCGCGCCGTCGGCCGCGGCCAGCTCGGCGGCCAGCACGGCGAGGTCCACCGGCCCGAACGGCCGCCGCAGATGCTGGAACTGGGCGGAGCACAGCAGGTCCTCCACCACCTCGCCGAGCTGCCTGGTGCCGGTGACGAGGTGATCGGCCTCGTCGATGAGCAGGATCGGGTCGGTGCCGCCGCGCAGCCGCCTGGACAGCAGCTGGGCGCGGGTGTTCAGCCGGGTCAGCGGAGTGCGCAGCTCGTGGCTGACGTCGGCGGCGAAGCGCCGCTGCCGGGCCAGCGCCTCGCCCAGCGGCGCGATGGCGCGGCGGGCGACGACCTGGCCGACGACCAGCGCGGCCAGCAGCCCGGCCACCTCGGCGCCGAGCAGCGTCTGCAGCAGCCGCTGCCGCTCCGACACCTGGTAACGCAGGTCGAGCGCGGCCTGCACGATGGTGTCGCCCCGGCGGCGGGTATGCACGAGATACTCCTGGCCGGCCACCGTGACCTGCACGGTCTCCTCGGGCACGCCGCCGGAGACGTGGTTGATGGAGCTGCGCAGGGGCAGCTCGGCGGGCGCGCCGGGCGAGGCGGCGATGGTGCCGTCGGAGCGCAGCTGGTACAGCCAGACGCAGGGCGGCGGGTACGCCACCGGCGAGCGCGCGGCCGTGACCGCCAGGTCGCGCATCGCGGCGGTGCCCTGGCTGTGCACCATCGCGCACCACACCAGCACGCCGACCAGCGCCAGCACCACCGAGAACGCGCCCGCCACCTGCACGGTGACCCGGCGGCGGGCCCGTTTCAGCAGGCGGCGGCCAGGATCGGGCTCCGGCTCAGGACGCGGGCCAGGGTCGGCCGGGCGGTGCGGCGCGATGACGCTCACAGCGCACCCAGGCGGTAGCCCACGCCGCGTACGGTGCTCACCACGCCCGCGCCCAGCTTGCTGCGCAGGTAGTACACGTAGGTATCCACGATCGACTCCTTCTTCGCCCCGTCGAAGACCTGCTGGCGCAACGCCCTGCGGGTGTGCACCTGGCTCGGGCGCGCGGCCAGCGCGCTGAGCAGCCGGCACTCCTGCCCCGACAGCATCACCTGCTCGCCGCTGGGCAGCCGGACGATGTGCGACTCCGCGTCCAGCCAGCCCTCGCCCAGCGGCAGCAGCGTGGCCATGTCGAGGTTGCGGCGGTGCAGCGCCCGTACCCTGGCCAGGAGCTCTTCGATGTCGAAGGGCTTGACGAGATAGTCCTCCGCGCCGGCGTCGAGCCCGGTGACCCGGTCGGCCACCGAGCCGAACGCCGTCAGCAGCAGCACCGGAGTGGTGACCGCCTGCCGCCGCAGCCGCCGCAGCAGGTCGATGCCGTCCATCGAGGGCAGGCCGCGATCGACGATGAGCACGTCGTACGCGCGGCTCAGCCCAAGGTGCAGCCCTCGCTGTCCCTCCAGCGCCAGATCGACCGTGTATCCCTGTTCGGTGAACAGGTCGACCAGCATCGGCCCCAGTTCGCGGTCGTCCTCGACGAGCAGCAGCCGACGGGAGGGCGGGTCGGCCGTGCCTGAAGTCCCAGCCACGGCACCACGGTTACACCACTGTGGCGGAAAAACCAGATCCACCCGTCTCATTGGCCTCCCAGAAGAAGTGCCCGCACCCGCCCACCTGGGCGATCACGGGGAACTGGATGGAACTTCCACGGGCCGCTCGGCCGGCGCCTCGGCCTTGGTCGTCAGCTCCAGCCGCTCGGGCAGGGCGAGCTTGTACAGCGGCAGCGCGCCCGCGGTGGTCAGCACGGCCACCAGCACCAGCATCGAGAACAGCTCCGTGGTGATCATCTGCTGGGCGAGCCCGATGTTGATGAAGATGAGGATCATCAGGCCGCGGGCGTTCATCAGCCCGCCCACCGCGTACGACTCCCGCCACGAGAACCCGAGCCAGCGCATCGCCAGCGAGCACCCGAAGTACTTCCCGGCGAACCCGGCCGCCAGGATCAGCAGGAACGCCAGCACCATGGCGCCGCCGGTGATGCCGCCGAGCTGGGTGTTCAGCCCGGAGAAGGTGAAGAAGACCGGCAGCAGCAGGGTCGAGACGACCTCCATCATGCGGCCGTGCAAAACCTGGCGGAACTCGGGGTTCCGCGGCATGGCGAGGCCGGCGAAGAAGCCGCCGAAGACGGAGTAGACGCCGATCCAGTCCGTCATCCAGCCGGCCGCCAGCGGGACGAGGATCACCACGTACATGCCGGTCGGGCCGAGCCGCCCGGTGCGCGCGACGCTGTCGCCCATCGGCCGCAGCAGCGGGGCCACGACCTTGAGCATGACGATGGCGAACAGCGCGGTCAGCGCGACCGTCGGCAGCGCCCCCGCAGGGCCGTCGCCGAGGTGCATGGCCGTCAGCACGGCGAGCAGGCACCACGCCAGCGCGTCGTCGATGGAGGCGCCCAGCAGGGACAGGCGGCCGAGCGGGGAGTTCTCCAGGCCGCGCTCGTACAGGATCCTGGCCAGCATGGGGAAGGCGGTCAGCGACAGCGCGCCCCCGACGAACAGGGCGAACTGCAGCGGCGGCACCTCCGGGCGGGACAGCAGGTCGTACAGCACGAGGCCGGCGCCCGCGCCGAGCAGCAGCGACGGCAGGATGCCCGACGCGGCCAGCACCGACGCCTTGCGTGCCTCGCCCGGCGTGCCGGCGCTGTGGTCGAGTCCGGCGCCGACCAGGAACATGTAGAGGGTCAGGCCGATGGTGCTCAGCACGTACAGGACCGGCCGGACCTCAGGCGGGAACAGGCCGGCCTGCGCCTCGGGGAACAACCAGCCGAACAACGTGGGCCCGAGCAGCACGCCGGCGACCATCTCGCCGAGCACGCGCGGCTGCATCACGAGCTGGGCCAGCCTGCCGCAGATCGCCGCCGTGATCAGGATGACGACGAGGGCGGGCAGGACCTTGAGCACCAGGGAGAGGTTCGGGTCAGAGGGAGCGACGTGCGCCAGGTTCATGACCAGGGTGGGCATACCGGTCCTCCGCATCGGAAGCGTCAGGGGGGTTGGAGGCGGCCTCGGCGAAGTGACGCTCGCACAGCCGTTGTCGGTGCGCGTCCCACACCATGTACGTGCCGAGGACGAGCTGGACGAGGCTGCGCCAGACGTCCTCCCAGCGGTCGCGCACCCGCAGGTACGTCAGCGCGGGCCGGGGCCGGTGCGCGGCCCCGCGCGGGGTGAGCAGGCAGGGCCCGCGGCTGGGCAGGGATCTGGTGTGGCTGACGGAGGAGTCGAGGACGTAGCGGTCGAGCACCTCCCGCGCCACCGCGCGCATCGCGATCGGCGCCAGCCGCCAGGCCGGGCACGGCCGGTTGGCCGCGACGCCGAACGGGACGTGGTTCAGCTCCTTCGCGGGCCGATCGAAACGGCCGGGGTCGAAGCGGCCGGGGTCGGCGAACCCCGCCCGGTGGAACTCGGGATAGTTGAAGCACAGCACGGAACCGGCCGGGATCGTGGTGTGCTCGTCCAGCGGGATGTCGCCGCTGGTGACCCGGTGGGCGATGCCGAACAGCGGGTAGAGCCGCAGCGTCTCGTTGATCACCCGGTCGAAGTGGCGGTCATCGGACGTCCACGCGCGTTCCTGCTCCTCGGGGTGCTGGGCGAGGACGAGCAGCAGATGCGCCATGGCCTCACTGAGCTGCACCACGGCGGTGTTGAAGAACGCGCCCTGCAGGTAGTACGCCTGCTCCAGCGGGGTCAGGCCGCCGGGCAGCGGCACCCGTACCTCGTCCAGGCGGGGCAGCAGGTAGCGGGTCAGGCGGTCGCGGCGGCCCATGTGCCGCAGCCCCGTGCACTTGAGCGAGGTGACCACGTCGTCGGCGTTTGCCGCGATCAGGTCGCGGGCCTCGCGCGGGCAGCGCTCGGCGAAGACCAGCTCGTACGCGAACTCCGCCCACACCGGCATCATCAGGTCCCGCAGCCTGACCAGCCCGCGCACGCCCTCCAGGCCGCGCACGGCGCACCGGCGGGCCACCTCCTCCACCTCGCCCTTCGGCACCGCGAGCAGGGCACGGGTGGTGCGGGCCACGGCGTCGTACCGCTCGCCCCGCTCCAGGTGCTCCTGGTGCATCTCGGGGCCGGGGGCCAGCCAGTACCAGAACAGGTCCGACAGCGCCGCGCCCTTGCTGCGGCCGTTCGCGGCCGGGTGGGCGTACAACTCGCGGAAGCGCTCGACGCCTACCAGCTCGCCGGGCACCGGCACGCCCTCGTCGCCGTTGATCCGGGCGAACACCCGCTCGCGCAGCGCCACCACCCGGCGCGGCAGCCACCACGGCGAGCTCACCAGTACGGCCACCACCAGCAGCACGACGGCGATCAGCATGGCCGCACCGCGTCCCGCACCGTGTCCCGCACCGTGTCCCGGACCGTGTCCCGGACCGTGTCCCGGACCGTGTCCCGGACCATGTCCCGGCTCAGGCCGCCCACACCGGCGCAGCCGCACAGCGTCATGGCCTCCTCGAACTGCGCCCGCAGCAGGCCGAGCACGCCGGCCACGCCCGCCTCGCCGCCGGCGGCGAGACCCCACAGCACCGGACGGCCGACCCCGACCGCGGCGGCGCCCAGCGCCAGGGCCTTGACCACGTCGGCGCCGCGCCGCACCCCGCCGTCCATCAGCACCGGCACCGCGCCCGCGACCTCGGCCACGACGTCCGGCAGCAGGTCGATCGCGGCGGGCATGCCGTCGAGCTGCCGGCCGCCGTGGTTCGACACCAGGATCGCCGCGGCGCCGTGGCCGATCGCGAGCCTGGCGTCGGCCGGGTGCGTGACGCCCTTGACCACGAGAGGCAGGTCCGTCATGCGGCGCAGCACGGCGAGGTGCTCCCACGACAGCTCGGGCCACATCACGATCGGCCGCACCGGGCCTCCGGGGCCGTCGCGCAGGTTCTCGCAGTGCAGGTGGGCGGGCAGGTCGTGGAAGCCGTTGCGGACGTCGCGCTCGCGTACGCCCATGACCGGCGAGTCGGCCGTGACCACCAGCGCCGTGCAGCCCGCCGACTTCGCGCGGCGCACGACGCGCTCGGTGAAGGCCAGGTCGGGCTGGACGTAGAGCTGGAACCACAGCTCGGCGCCCGGCGCTGCCGCCGCCACCTCCTCGACGGCGACCGTGGCGGCCATGCTGACGATCATGATGGTCTCGGCCGCCGCCGCGGCCCGCGCGGTCGCCCGCTCGCCCTGCGGGTCGGCCAGGCGGTGGAACGCGGTCGGCGCCACCAGCACCGGCATGGACGCGCGGCTGTTCAGCAGGGTCACGCCGGTCTCCGGCCTGCCCGCGCCGCGCAGCACCCTCGGCACCAGAGCGAGCCGGTCGAAGGCGGCCTCGTTGGCGCGCAGCGTGATCTCCCCGCCCGCACCGCCCGCGAAGTAGTCGTAGTGCGCGGGGGCGAGGCGCTCGCGGGCGGCGTCCTCGAAGTCCCGCAGCCGCCAGCCGCTCATCGGGCCGCGCGGGGCGTTGGCCTTGAGGTCGCGGACCGGGCCGTGCGTCGGGCCGTAGCGGGGATCGCTCAGCGGGACGGGCGGCGAGACGGGCGGCGAGACGGGCGGCGAGACGGGTGGCGGGCCGTTCGCCGGGACGGGCGCCGAGGTGCGGGCCGGGTCGCGCGGCGAGGTGCGGGCCGGGTCGTGGACGGGGCTGCTCATCGTCGGGCGCATCACGCGGGGACCGCGGCGGTGCGCCGGGCGAAGAACGCCCGCAGCGGCTCCACATGCACCTCGGGGGAGTCCCACTCGTTCTCCAGGTTCTCCGTCACGTGATGCACGGCGACCGGCTGCCCGGGAAGATGGTGGCGGACGACCGGATGCAGGTAGTGGCCCTCGTGCGCGCGGGCCACGTCGCCCTGGCCCGGCCGGGCGACCTCGATGTCGAACGGGTCCACCTTGTCGTGGCCGGGGCCGTACTCCAGGGTGATCGAGAAGTGGCCGTGCTCGCCGATCGGGTGTTCGCGCAGGTCGTACGGCACCTCCTCGTAGTAGCGGGCGGTGCCGCCGTCGAGCGTGATCACGTCGGCCAGCAGCCCGAACTGCTGCCACAGGGCCGAGGTGCGGTTGATCCTGGCGACCACCGCCGCCGCCATCGCCGCCGGGTCGGCGGGCAGCTCAGTGGCCGGCCACGGCACCCCGTGGTCTCGCCACTCCAGCACGCGGTGCAGGGCCCGCACGCCGTACCGGAAGCCGTGGAGGAAGCCGCTCGTGCCGCGCTTGAAGTCGCGCGACTGGGTGATGGTGCCGGCGAAGTACAGGCCGGGGACGTCCACCGACTCGTACGCGGGCGTCAGCGCCGGGAACCTGCCGTCGCACGCGAGCGCCGGCCGGCACCCGGGCGCGAAGATCGAGTCGTCGAAGCGGAACCCGGTGCACACGATGACGCGGTCGTACGGGATGTCCTTGGTGATCTCGTCCGCCCGGACGAAGGCCACGCTCACCAGGTACGTGCCGTCCGGCTGCCGCTCGATGTTCCTGACGTGCCCGTCGAGCACCGCGTTCTGGGACTTGAGCTGGTAGGTGTCCAGCATGCTGTTGTTGATCGCGCGCAGGTGGCCCACGTAGTGGGTGCGCCAGGCCAGCCGCACTGAGCGCGGCCCCGCGACGTGGATGACGGCGGCGGTCTCGACCAGGTTGTCGGCCGTCTCGAAGGCGGAGTTGCCCTTGCCGATGATGAGCACCCGCTGGTTGGTGTAGCCGGCGGGGTCGATGGACGCGTCGGCGTACAGGTCGGCCGTCTCGATGCCCGGGATGGGCGGGATGTTCGGCTTGCTCACCCCGGTCGCCACGACGACCCGCCGCGCCTCGAACGTCCGGCCGTCCTCGGCCGTCACCACGAAGTGACCTGGCCGCTCCACCCTGGCCACCTGGGCGCCGTACTCGATCCGCAACCCGCAGGCCCGCGCGAAGTCGCCGAGATAGCGGACCATGTCATCGGCATGCGGGAAATACCGGTCGCTGTAGCGGGTGAACAGCAGCTCCGGATCGTCCGACAGCAGGGAGTTCCAATCCATCCGCAGGTTGAGCTCGGGGTCGTCCCAGCCGGTGTGCTTCTTGTTGATCGAGATGAGCGTGCGGTGGCGCGGGAACGTGCGGAAGAACAGGCCAGGCGCCGCGCCCGCCTCGAGGATCACGTAGCTGCGGCCGGACTTGTGGAGGAAGTGACCGAGCTGCAGGCCCGCGGGGCCGGCGCCGATCACCACATAGTCGAGGGGGTTGTCCGCCATGTACGCCTCCGTCACGACAAAGTGCTTGACAGGACGATCGACATTTTTGGCAAGCAATTCTCAGAGAATGCTCAGAGCGGGCGGCCGCCGTGCCGGGCCGGGCTCGCCTGTCCGGTGCCGGTCCGCTCGTCGGGGGCACCGACCGCGTACGCCTCGTCCACGTCGAGGTGGCCGGCGGGGACCCGCTCGATCGGGCCGGCGTACCTGACGATCGCGTTGACCTTGATCACTCAGGTCGGTCTCATCGGCCGGCTCCAGCAGCCGCCACAGGCGCGGCATGGTGCTGATCGAGCCACAGGGGGACGTGCTAGGCCAGCGTCCACTCGGCCTTCTGCGAGCCGAGGCCGGCGTTGATCGCGTATTGGAGCTTGGCGGCCCGTGCCGCCTGCGGCACCTCGAACACCACCACGCCCATGCGCGAGTCGCCGCCGCTGATCGACACCGTCGCGCCGAAGTCCTGCCCCTCGCCGATCTGCTTGACGCTGGGGCGGTATTGCCGGTTCTCGTGGTCGATGAGCCAGGCGCTCAGCAGCGGGGAGTCGGTGAACTGGGCCTGGCCGGTGTTGGTGAAGGTCATCTCCACGGCGACGAGCTTGCTGCCCGCCGCCGGCTTCACGAACTCGGTGGCGGGCGTGGCCGGGTCGATGACGCGGCTGACGGTCGCGCTGAGCTGCAGGGCGGGGTCGATGGACTGGAGCGTGATCGACCCGCCGAGCCCCGCCGGCCCGGTCTGTTGCTGAAGGGGCTGGCCGGCTTGCGTCTGGGCGGGGTCAGGTCGGGCCGGGTCGGTCTGGGCCGGGTCGGTCTGGGCCGGGTCGGTCTGGGCCGGGCCGGTTTGGGCTGGGGTGGTCTCCTGGGCGTCGGCCAGCGGCTCCCTGGACGGCATCACCATGGTCGCGGAGCTTGGTGAAGGCCCGCCGCCGGTGTCGGTCAGCACCAGCGCGAGGGCCGCGCCGCCGCCGAACAGCAGCATCGGCAGGCCGACCACGAACAGCACGATCAGGGGAAGGTTGTCGTCGCGCGTGGCGGGCGGCGGCCCGTAGGCCGGCCGGTGGTACGTCGGGGGCGGGTATCCCACGGGTGACTCCTGGTAGGGGACGGGAGTGTTGGGACGTTCCACCCGGCCATCCGGTTGTCCTTGATCGGTTTCCGGGGGCGCTGTCCATCCTAGGCCGCCGGAAGGCGCTTGCCGAGCATCCCCTATCGTGCGGGGGATGAGCGGACGTGGAGTACTTGTCACGGGAGCGTCGAGAGGCATCGGCAGGGCCGTCGCGGCGGCCTTCGCCGAGCGGGGAGACCGGGTCGCCATCCATCACCGCGACTCGGCCGGCGACGCCGCGAGCCTGCTCGGCGCGCTGCCGGGCGAAGGGCACGCGGTGGTCCAGGCGGACCTGGCCGACCCCGAGGCGGTCAGGTCGATGGTGGACGCGGCGGCCGGGGCGCTGGGCGGCCGGATCGACGTACTGGTCAACAACGCGGGCGTCTTCCTGCACCACCCGATCACGGAGCTGACGTACGAGGAGTGGCAGGACGCCTGGCAGCGCACCCTCGGCGTCAACCTGATGGGCGCGGCCAACGCCGCCTGGTGCGCGCTGCGGCACATGGGCGAGGGCGGCAGGATCGTCAACGTCTCCTCGCGCGGCGCCTTCAGGGGCGAGCCCGACAGCCCGGCGTACGGCGCGAGCAAGGCCGGGCTGAACGCGCTCGGCCAGTCGCTGGCCATCGCCCTCGCGCCGCGCGGCATCGCGGTGGCCACGGTCGCGCCCGGGTTCGTCGAGACCGACATGACCAACGAGCACCTCAAGGCGCCGCGTGGCGACGCGATCAGGGCGCAGAGCCCGTTCGGACGGGTGGCGCGGCCCGAGGAGATCGCCGCGGCCGTCGTGTACCTGGCCTCGCCCGAGGCCGAATGGGCCAGCGGGGCCGTCCTGGACCTCAACGGGGCCTCTTACCTGCGCTGATGCCCGTCTGCCGGGGATCTCGTGATCTGCCGGCATTCCAGGGCTATGGTGAACTCTCAGGACGCCTCGGGACTCGTTCGTTCGTGAGGGGGTCGGTGTGGCCGGTCGCCGCGGGTACGCGTGGTCATCGCTGGCGATCTGCGTCGCGATCGTGCTCGCCGCCCTCCTCCTGCACGGCGCGTTCGGCGACATCGGGCCGCTCTACACGGTGCTGCTCATCCCGATCGGGCCGGCCGTCTTCATCAGAACGCCGCCAGGCGAGCCGGCGTCAAGACGCCGCACGTGGGGCTAGATGGCGGCGCGGCGGTCCAGCAGCAGGGCGCCGCGGCCGGAGAGCAGGGTGCGGCACCAGTTGCGCAGGTCCGAGGATTTGGGGCCGTCCAGGTCGCTCTCGTCGAGCAGGTCGGCCCAGTCGAGGAGCGACTCGGCGAGCATCAGGGGGACGCCGCGGCGCTCGTGGACCTCGGCGGCCGCCTCGAAGTGGCCGGCGGCGCGCTGCTCGTCACCCATCGCCACGCACAGGTGGGCGAGGTAGTGGTGGCCGCAGTGGTGGGCGACCGTGCCGTGGCCGAACGTCTCGCCGCCGCCGGAGAGCGCGTCGTACAGGCGCCCGGCCAGCTCGGCACGGCCCAGCCGGGCGGCGGCCACGGCCAGGTTGTCCAGCGCGGGCCGGTGCGCCATGTTGCGCGGCGGGGTCTCGCCGCCGTCGGCGAGTATGCGGTCGAGCAGCGGCCCCGCCTCCTCGTCGGCCAGCTCGCACAGATAACGCAGCACCGCGTGCACCGGATCGACCCGGGGCGCCTGCCCGGCACGGCGCAGCCGGTCGCGCAGCTCCCACAGCCGCCCCTGCAGCCGCCGGATCTCCGCGATCTGCTCGGAGAAGATGGCCACCGCCTCCAGCCGCCGGCCGATCTCGGAGCCGAGCCGCAGCGCCGCCTCCGCCTCCGCCTCGGCCTGCGCGAGGTCGCCCTGCATGAGGGTGAGCCCGGCCTTGGAGTAGCCGATCAGCCAGTTGAGGTGCGGCTGCCCGAGCCGGTGTGCCAGCTCGTCGGCCCGGTCGAGCAGGTCGGCCGCCTTGGTGGCGTCGCCGCTGTCCAGCACGGGAGGCGTGCGCTGCACGTACGCGTGGAACAGCGCCAGGTCGTCACCCGTGCGGCGGGCCGCCTCCAGCATCTCGTCACCGTCGCGGTGGCGCTGGTGCAGCGGGTCGGCCGGGATGATGGTCAGGCTGCGCATGCCCAGCACGCCGGCCAGCGTGCGCGGGTCGCCCGACTTGCGGGCCAGCGCCACCGCCTCGTCGCTGAGCGCGAAGCGCCGCTCGCCGTCGGGCGCCCAGATCAGCTCGGAGGCGAGCTGCGCGGCCAGCAGCGCGCGGGTGCTGACGTCGGTGGAGTCGACCACCTTGCGCGCCTCGGTGAGCAGCGCGATGCGCTCACGGTCGGGGGCCGCCGAGATGGAGGAGCCCCGGTCGCCGCCGAGCGCGGCGGTGACGATCAGGTCGTGGCGCTCGCACTCCCTGGCCAGGTCGGCCGCGTCCAGCAGGGTGCGGCGGGCGTCGGGGTGCCCGGCCAGCCACATCGCCCTGCCGCACTCGACCAGCAGCTCGGCGCGGCGTTCGCGGGACGCGCCGGGGGAGTCGGGGAGCAGGGCGAGCGCCCGCTGGTACCAGGTGACCGCCTCGCGGTGGGCGAGCCCGGCCAGCGCGTGCTGGGCGGCGTGCACGGCCGCGTCGGCCGCCGCGCTCACCCGTGCCGGGTCGCGGCCCTGCTCGGCGGCGGCCAGCAGGTGGGCGGCCACCACGTACGGCCTGGTCCGCATCGCGTGGGGGTCGGTGGCGAGCAGCGCGTCGGCGACCCGCCCGTGCAGCAGCGCGGCGCGCGGCGCCGAGAGCGTGGTGCAGAGCGCGGTCCTGGTCAGCTCGTGGGAGAACTGGCAGGACCCGTTGTCCAGCATGGTCACCAGGCCCGTGCCCATGGCCTCCTCGACGGCGGCCACGAAGCGCGGCTCATCGAGATCGAGGCCGCCGCGCAGCTCGGCGGAGTCCATCCGCTCGCCCACGGCCAGCAGACTGACCAGGTCGCGGGCGTCGGGGTGGAGCTGCGCGACGCGGGCCGTCACCATGCGGGTGACGGAGTCGGGCACGGCCAGCGCGTCGAGGTCCTTGCCCGCGCCCAGTTCCCTGATGACCTCGCTGACGAGGAACGCGTTGCCGCCGGTGATGCGGTGCAGCCGCTCGGCGTCGGCGCGGGCCCGCGACTGCGCGAGCGCGTCGCTCACCTCGTCGGGCCCGAACGCCGGCACCGGGATCACCCGGGCGTCGGCGGTGAGCTTGTGCAGCTCGGGCAGCGTCTGTGAGGGCGCGGACTCGACCGGCACCGGCCGCGACATGGCGAGGACGAGCAGCGGCAGCGCGTCGGAGTCCCACATCAGGGCGCTCAGCATCTGCAGCGACTCCAGCGTCGCCCACTGCAGGTCGTCGATGATCAGCAGCACCGGGCGTACGGTGGCCAGGCGCTCGATCAGCGTGCGGGCCGCGGCCATCAGCTGGTAGCGCTCGGAGACCGGCTCGGTGGCCGGCGGCACCTCCAGCGACAGCGGCGGCGCGGCCAGCGAGGGCGCCAGCCGGACGAGCTGCCCGCACTGCTGGTCGATGCCGGCCCGCAGCAGCAGCGCGGGCGAGGTGCGGGCCAGCCGCTCGACGGCGCCCGCGATCGGCTCGTACGCCTTGCGCGCCGGATCGGTGCAGCGCCCCGCCAGCACCGTGAACTGCCGCTTGAGCGCCCGCCTGGCCGCCTCGGAGGCGAGCCGGGTCTTGCCCACGCCCGGCTCGCCTTCGAGGATCGCCAGTCTGCCGCCGAACTCGGCCGCCGCCAGCTCGCCGTCCAGCGCCCGCAGCTCCTCCTCGCGGCCCACGAACGGCAGCGCGCCCCCGTCGTCCAGCCACGGCGCGAGCCCGCCGCCGAGGTGGTGGTCGGCGCTCTGCCAGTGCAGCTCGTACGTGTGCAGCGGCTCGCGCAGCCCCTTGCCGGGCAGCCGCCCGAGGTCCTTGAACTCGTGCCTGCTGCGCCCCTGGGCCAGCCGCCTGACCAGGTCGGTGCAGAGCACCTGACCGCCCTCCGCGATCGCCACCAGGCGGGCCGCCTCCACCGTGGGCAGCCCGCTCACGTCGTCGTGCCCCCAGCACACGTCGCCGGCGGCCAGCGCCGCCCTGATGGAGATCTTGTCCATGGCGCGCTCGTTCTCGTCGGCCACCGCCTGCTGGACCGCGATGATCGCGTCGAGCCCCGCCGTGGCCGAGTCGAACACCGCCATCAGCCCGTCGCCCAGGCTCTTGGTGAACGACGAGCCGCTCGCCGTCACGACCGAGCGCAGCAGCTCGTACAGGCGGCGGAAGACGACGTTGGCCCGCTCCTCGCCGAGCCTGATGCGCAGCGCGGTGGAGCTGACGACGTCGGTGAACAGGATGGTCGCGGTGGTGAGCGTGCCCGGCTCATGTGGGGCTGTCACTGTGCGGCCCTTTCCGCCCGCGGGCGGGCGCTCGTAGCCTCGTGCGTACGTTCCTGCGGATCGCGCGGGCCTGTACGGCCGCGCGCGACTGCCTGATGCGCCAGGCGCGGGCCAGCTCGTCGGGGATCCTGAACGCCGCCTGCCCGTCGGAGTGGCGGTCGATCAGGGCGACCACGATCTGCCGCCCGGCCTTGCGTACCAGCCAGCGAATCACACCGTCCACCGGCCGGGCCAGCCAAGAGGAGCCGTGCGCGGCCTTCGCGGCGGCGAACAGTGCGGTGAACCACCAGGCGGGCGCGGGCACGGCGAGCAGCCCGGGCACCCGGCCGGCGCCGTGGGAGGCGTGCCGGAAGATCCAGTGGACCAGGCTGCGCGGCATCTTGCGCCAGCCCAGCGGCATGAACGCCTCCATCTCCTTCAGCATCACCGCCATCAGCAGGCGGCCCTCGTCGCTGGTCTCCAGCAGCCGGCCGAGGCGCGCGCTGACCGGCTCGACGTCGCGCAGGGTGAGCGGCCCCTCGCGGCAGACCTCGATGCCCATGAGGTGGCCGAAGACGCTCCACGTGTAGAGGTTGGCGGCGCGTTCCTCGTCGCTCAGCACCACGCCCATCGTCTCCATGGCCTCCCACGTCACCACGGAGAAGTCGAAGAGCGTGGCGAGCAGCAGCTCCTGGTTGACCGGCGCGCCCAGCCGCTCGGTGTCCCAGCGGCCGGCGTAGCGCTCGTCCACCAGGGCGCGGACGAACGAGTGCAGGATGCGCAGCCCGATCGCCGTCGTGTGGCCCGGCCGGCCGGGCTGGAGGCTGTCGGTGCTCTTCAGCCCCATCACGTCCACGAGCATCTGCCCGGTCTCCGCGACCCTGCGGGTCATCCCGTGCGTGGCGAGGTTGGAGACGCCGGCCAGCACCTTGGCGCTGGACACCTCCGCGTACGCCATCGGCAGGCAGGCGAAGAACAGCGCCGCCGACTGGTAGAGCCCGTGGTCGGCGAACACCGCCTGCCCCCTGGCCAGCAGCTCCCGGTCGTCACCCCACTCAGGCAGCTCCTTGGCGAAGTCGAGCGCGTCGAAGATCCGCGACGCCGGCGGCTCCCCCGATGGCTCCCTGGCCTCCCGCTTGGCCGCCCCCAGCTCCGCGACCACCGCCTTGACCAGCTCCAGCGCGCCCCGCCCCGGGGGCTGCTCCTGCAGGTATTCGGCGACCACCTTGTCGACGTCGGGATCGGCCTGCTGCCGTAGCTGCCGGAATCTCTCCTCCGGCCAGCGCCCCTCACGATCGTTCATGTGCCCCGTACTCCAGATTCGGTCAGAGGCCGCCCCGTTTCCGCAGGGCGGCGACGTCCAGCAGCCGGATCGTCCGGCCTTCGACGGCGATGAGGTCGCGCGCCACCAGCGACTGCAACGCCCGGTTGACGGCCGGGCGGGAGGCGCCGATCAGCGCGGCCAGGTCGGACTGGGTCAGCCCTGGCAGGTCCACCACCCCGCCGGCCTGGCCGTGCTTGTCGGCCAGCTGCAGCAGCAGCTTGGCCAGCCGCCCGCCGAGGTCGAGGAAGGCCAGGTCGGCCGCCTGGTCGGTGAGCCTGCGCACCATGCGGCCGAGCAGCCGCAGGAACTCGTCGGCCAGCCCAGGATGCTCGCGCATGAGCTCCAGCAGCCGCGCCCTGGGCAGCGCGAACACCCAGGCGGGCCGTGCGGTCACGATGGAGGCCGAGCGCGGCGAGTCGTCCAGCAGCGCCATCTCGCCGAAGGTGTCGCCGCGGCCCAGCATGTTGAGGACGATCTCGTCGCCGTGCTCGGTGGTGAACACCACCTTCACCAGACCGTCCAGCAGGACGTAGAGCGACTCTCCCGGGTCGCCCTGATGGAAGATGATCTGCCCCGACCGGTAGCGCCGGGTCAGGCCCGCCCGCGCCGTGCTGCGGATGCCGCTCTCTCCTAGCACCTGGAACAACGGGATCTCCGCCAGCACCGCGGCGACCGGCTCGACGTCGTGGGGAAGGCCGCTGCGCCCGTTCATGTAAGAACTCTAGGCCGCATTCCGCCGGGGGACAGCTTCCGGAAAGCGATCTTTGAATTGTGACCAGCGACACACCCAGGCTGTCACGTCCGGAACAGTCTTTCCGGAGCAACCGGCGCACGGTGGGTGAGCCGGCCGGAGCCGACCCCCCGAGTGCCCGGACCGGCAGGGAGAACGACATGCACGTGGACACCATGGAACGCCTCGACACCCGCCCTGAAACCCGACCCGGCACCCGTCCCGACCCGCGTCCTGACACCGGAGCCTTGGTGGCCGCCGCCCAGGAGGGCGACGCGCCGGCCTGGGAGCGGCTGGTCGAGGAGTTCAGCCCCATGCTCAAGGCCCGCATCCGCAGGTTCCGGCTGAGCCACGAGGACGCCCAGGACGTCCTGCAGACCACCTGGCTGCTGGCCTGGCAGAACCTCAGGAGCGTCGAGGACGGCCAGCGCATGGCGGGCTGGCTCGCCACGATCGCCTTCCGCGAGTGCCTCAAGCTCACCCGCAGGACGAAGGAGATCTGCACCCCCGACCTCGACTCGCTGGGCAGCACCGACGACGTCGACAGGGAACTGGCCAGGATCTGGCTGGCCGGCACCCTCGAAGAGCTCGTCGAGGAGCTGCCCGCGGCCCAGCGGGTGCTGTTCAGAGCGCTCACGGAAACCTCCGAGCCCCACTACGTGGACGTGGCGCGCAGGCTGGGCAGGCCGGTCGGCAGCATCGGGCCCACCCGAGCCCGCTGTTTCGCGAAGCTACGCGGCCTGCTGCAGGCGCGCGAGATCACCCGCGACTTCCTCGACTGACCTAGTCACCGGGCTTGCCTGACTGAGCGGACGTGTCGGGCGGGTCAAGCGGGATCGCCTCCAGGAACGGCTCGAAGTCGAAGTGCGCCATCTCGTACGCGTCGGGGTCGGTCTCCGACGGGTACCGGTAGAGCTTGCGTGGCCGCAGCCCCGGCCGGTCGACGAACATCTGGTTGATCGCCTCGGGGACGAGCCCCTTGCGCATCTCCTCGGCCAGCCCGTCGGCGACCTCCTTGTCGAAGGGCACCCGGTAGAGGGCGTCCACCTTCTGGTAGACGCGGAAATAGCTGACGATGAAGCGCATCCGGTCGGGATAGGACACCCAGTCGCGCACCCCGGCCAGCGATGCCTCGCGGTCCTCGGTGATGAACTCCTCGGCCAGCTTGCGCACCTTCTCGTTCTGGATGGGCGCCCACGCCTCGTCGAGGTCCACGCCGGGCGGTGGCGTCAGCGGCCCGCCGACCTTGACGTCGCTCAGCGGGGTCGCCACGGCGAACAGGTGGCGGGTGTAGAGCGAGGACCACAGGCCCTCCAGCGTGCGCGTCAGCCAGGGCTGGTCGGCGTGCGCGGCGGCGTACAGGCGGAAGCGGGGGAACGGGCGGCGCGTCACCAGGGAGCGCAGCGAGCGCCACGACACCCGGGTCAGCCAGCGCACCGGACGGTACAGCACGAGTTCGAGCGCCGCCTGCGCGCGCGCCTGCTCGTACGCCGACAGCGCGATGTTCGCCCCCAGCATCAGCTCGGCCCGCTCGGCCGGGTCCGGCGTCGCCGCGGCCGCCACCATGAGCTGCGCGGCGTCCTTCAGGTAGCGCGGGTCGGCCGGTGACAGCAGGTCGGTGAGGAACTCCGGCGGCGTCGGCGTCACCTCGGACTCGGGGCTGACCTTGAGGAAGCGGTCGGGGGTGTCGTTCCACAGGTTGACCGCCAGGCTGGCGGTCTCCAGGAAGATGGCCCGGTTGGCCAGCGCCAGCCCCAGCTGGTAGCTCGGCCCGAGCAGGGTCAGCAGCGCGGCCCTGAACAGCCGGCGGAAGCGCTGCGGCACGCGCAGGCGGCGGCCGAAATCGTCGATGAACGGCGAGCCGGGGCCGAGGTCGAGGCTCGCCCCGACGGCCTTGGAGGTCCAGGTGGCGTAGCAGTACCAGTTGTTCGCCTCCCGGCCCAGGTGGGCCGCGAGGTCGGAGGCCACGCGGTGGTAGCTGTAGGCGATGACCATCGCTTCGAGTGCCGCGCTCCGGTCCTTGTACGCCGCGATGCGCAGCACGTCGTCGGCGGTCATCGGAGTGTCGGACATCAAGTCTCCCGTTATGCCGGTCCCGTCGCCCCCGAGGCATGCTCATGGAGTAAAGAGCGCTCCCAGGAGCGTCAGATACAGTCGGCGGCCTGCTTTGCCCCGTGGCCGCCAGGGCTGGAGCATAGGAGTGTCCGCTTGCGGGGGGCTTGCACTAGCATCGCCATGCTTTTCGGCCTTGGTGCTGGGTTCGTTCATCGGCCCGTCCCCAGGACCGCCCGGGGCGGGTGCCGCTCACTCCTTGACGGCGATCTTGCTGATCACCACGAATCCGCCGAGCGCCCCCGAGCTGCCGGCGGCCGTGGTGGTGGTGAGGTTGACCACGAGGTCATAGGTGCCGGGGGACAGCTGCCCCCGCATCGGTATGGAGGCCGTGTATCGCCCGGAGCCCGGGGTGAACGTCATCTCAACCGGCGGCGCGGGATGCCGCGACTCGCCGCCGCCGATCCGGTCGGCGATGATCTCCAACTGCCAGCGGCCCACCAGCCAGTCGACAAGCTCACCGGTGACCTCCCAGCTCACGTCCACGGTCCAGCCCTCGCCACAGTGGACGACGTTCGTGGGCTGCGCCCCGGGATCGACCACCTGGCCATGGAGAATGCCCGCCAGCTGCTCGGCCGGCACTTTCATCACCTGGAATTCTCCGGTCGCCATTGCGATCTCCTCTCCGCGGGACGGGTCCCCGTGCGAAGGAGCAGAGCGACGACGGCGGCGGCGAAATACGAGCTTTCCGCCTCTGACATGGCGCCGTTTCTTCTGGCGGCCCCTGGGATCGGGGGTCAGCGGTCCCTGAGCTTGACGAGGTCGGGGCCCAGCCCCTCGACGCCGCCCGCGCCGAGCAGTTGCAGCGTCCGCACGAGCTCGGCCCGCAGCAGTGCGAGCACCCGGTCCACGCCCGCCTCACCACCGGCCATCAGGCCATAGAGGTAGGCCCTGCCGACGAAGCAGGCGCGGGCGCCCAGCGCCACCGCGGCCGCCACGTCGGCCCCGCTGCGCACGCCGCCGTCGAGGAAGACCTCGGTGCGGTCACCGGCCGCCGCCACCACGGCGGGCAGCAGCTCCAGCGGGGTGGCCGACCGGTCGAGCTGGCGCCCGCCGTGGTTGGACACCACGACGCCGTCCACGCCCAGCGCGGCCAGCTCCTTGGCGTCGTCGGCCCGCTGCACGCCCTTGACCAGCAGCCGCCCCCGCCACGCCGACCTGATCCACTCCAGGTCGGCGAACGTCACAGAAGGGTCGAACATCAGGTTCGTCAGCCCCGCGAGGTCCTCTGGAGCGCCGTCCACGGTGGCGAACCTGAGCGGCTCACCGGTCAGGAAGTCGAACCACCACGCCGGATGCCGCACCGCCTCCAGCACGCCGCGCCAGCGCAGCGTGGGCGGGACCGTCAGGCCGTGGCGCACGTCGCGCAGCCGCGCCCCCGCCACCGGCACGTCCACGGTCACCACCAGCACGTCCATGCCGGCCTCCGAGGCCATCGCCAGCGTCTCCAGGGTGCGGGCGCGGTCGCGGACCACGTACAGCTGGAACCAGTTCCAGCCGGCGGGCGCGGCCGCGGCCACGCCGGCCGCCGTCGTGGTGCCCATGGTGGACAGCGTGTACGGGACGCCCGCGCGCTGCGCCGCCCGCGCCACCGCCCGCTCGCCGGACCGGTGCATCATGCGGGTGAACCCGGTCGGCCCGAGCACGACCGGCATCGAGACGCGCCGGCCCAGGATCTCCACCGAGGTGGGCGCGTCGGAGACGTCACGCAGCACCCGGGGCGCGAACTCCACCCGCTCGAACGCCGCCACCGACCTGGCCAGCGACAGCTCGGACTCGGCGGCGCCGTCGACGTAGTCGAACACCATGCGCGGAGCCCGCCGCGCGGCCAGCCGCCGCAGATCGGCCACGTCGGCCGCGGCCGCCACCCGGGCCGCGCGCGACCAGCGGGGGCCTCGTGGCATGACGGCCCGCAGCTCCCGCCACCGGGGCAGGCGCCGAGCGTCTCCGCCTGTCGTACCGATGCCCGGAACGCTACCACTACGGTGGAGACATGATCGAGGGTGCGACGTCCTTCCCGCGGTGGGCGGAGCCGGCGGGGGAGTCGCGCGCCTCGCGCGCCGTGCACGCCGAGCTGCTGGCCCGCTGGTCCGAGCCGCACCGCCGCTACCACACCCGCGACCACCTGGCCGCCGTACTCGCCGCGATCGACCTGCTGCCCGGCGAGGCCGGCGACGAGGCCGCGGTACGCCTGGCCGCCTGGTTCCACGACGCCGTCTACGACGGCAGGCCGGGCTGGGACGAGGAGCGCAGCGCCCAGCTCGCCCAGTCGAGGCTCCCGCGCTGCGGCGTGCCGGCGCGCCGGGTGTCGGAGGTGGCCAGGCTGGTACGCATCACGGCGGCCCACGACACGCTCGCCCCCGGCGACCGCGACGGCGCCGTGCTCTGCGACGCCGACCTCGCGGTGCTGGGCGGCCCCGGCTACGACGCCTACGCCCGCGCCGTCCGCCAGGAGTACGCCCACGTGCCTGACGACCTGTTCG
This sequence comes from Nonomuraea sp. NPDC004580, assembly GCF_040609855.1. Classification (NCBI taxonomy): domain Bacteria; kingdom Bacillati; phylum Actinomycetota; class Actinomycetes; order Streptosporangiales; family Streptosporangiaceae; genus Nonomuraea; species Nonomuraea sp. NPDC004580. The sequence goes on from NZ_JBEXLH010000005.1 coordinate 133,678, forward strand.
CCGCCGGGCGGAGCGAGGTGCTGCGCCGGCTGCTCGCCACGCCCGTCCTGTTCCGCACGCCACGCGCGCGGGAGCTCTGGGAGGAGCCCGCGCGGGCCAACATGACCGCCGAGCTAGCGGCGCTTGCGGCGGCGCAGACCGGCCGCGATCAGCCGCTGTAGCAGCTCGCGCGAGCTGACCGCCTCTGCGCCCAGCTCCACCGCCCGCGCGTGCACGGTCTCCGGCACGTCGTAGTGGTCACGGTCGAACGCCCGCGGCGGCACGCCCAGCCGTCCCGCGAAGTCGTGCAGCTCGTCAAGGGAGGTGTCGCTGACGAGGTGCGACCACATCAGGCCGCGCGGTCCCGGCCAGTCGGGCGGATCGATCAGTACGGTCACCCTCTCAAGGGTAGGACCCGCCCACGCACCCCCAGCTCACTCAGATCACCCACGACGACGAGCCCGCCCGCAGCGTCCCCCGCAGCGTCCCCCGCAGCGTCCCCCGCCGCGTCCCCGGCCGCGTCTTCCGCCTTCGCGCCGACCGCGACCACCGTGCCGAAGCCGCCCTTCCTGCCCGCCTCGACGGCCGGCAGCGCGGAGGCCACCACGGCGATCCCGGCGGCCGGCAGGTCGAGCCGGCGCGCGGCCTCCAGGAAGAGCGCCGGGTCAGGCGTGCCCGGCAGGTTCATCAGCGCGGCGTCGTTGCCGTCCACCATGAGGTCGAACAGGTGCATCACCCCCGCCGATGTGACCAGCCTGCGGCCGTGCAGGCCGGCGGAGACGGCCGCCGTACGGGCGCCGCGCCTGCGCAGCTCGTGCAGCAGCGCCACCGTGGGCGGGAAGGCGGCCACGCCGTACTTGCCGACCTGCTCCAGGAAGGAGCGGTCCTTGGCCAGGCCCAGCCCGTGCACGGTGGGGGCGCCGGGCTCGTCGGCCGGCGAGCCCTCGGGCACGGTGATGCCGCGCGCGCCCAGGAAGGTGCGGATGCCGTCGAGCCGCGGCCGGCCGTCCACGTGCCGCAGGTAGTCGTCGCGGATGTCGAACGGCTCCGAGCGGCCGCGCAGGAAGGCGTCGAAGACGTGTTTCCAGGCGGCCGCGTGTCCCCGAGCGGTGTCGGTGACCACGCCGTCGGTGTCGAAGACGACGGCGCTGATCACGGTCAGGTCGATGACGTGCTCGTCCACATGGCGAACGTAACCGCTCTACCAGGCGACGGGTAGCTCTTTGACGCCGTAGACGATGGCCAGTTCCCTGAACGGCACCTCGCCCGCCACCCGCAGGCCGGGGAAGCGGCGCAGCAGCGCCGGGAAGGCGATGCGCATCTCCATCTGGGCGAGCGGCGCGCCGACGCAGCGGTGGATGCCGTGGCCGAACGCCATGTGCGAGCCCGCGGTCTCGCGGCCAGGGCGCACCTCGTCCATGCCCTCGCCGAGCGCGGGGTCGCGGTTGGCGCCGGTGAGCGAGCACAGCACCATCTCGCCCTTCTTGATCGGCACCCCGTGCAGCTCCAGGTCGTCGCGGGCGAAGCGGGGGAAGGCGACCTGCACGACCGTCATGTAGCGCAGCAGCTCCTCGACCACGTCCACGATGTAGCCGTCGACCTCGCGCACCTTGGCCGCCTGCTCGGGGTTCTGGATCAGCCACAGGGTGCCGAGCGCGAGCATGCTGGTGCTGGTGTCGTGGCCGCCGGTGAGCAGGCCGTCGGCCATGCTGGCGAGCGTGCGGTCGTCCAGCTCGTCGCCGTGCTCGCGCAGCAGCTGGCCCAGCAGGCCGTCGCCGGGGTTCTGCCGCTCGCGGGCGACCAGGTCCACGAGGTACGTCATCGCGTCGTTGATGGCCTGCAGCGACGCCTCGGGCCCCGCGGTGAAGTCGAACCGGTCCTTGCTGATCTTGACGAAGCCGGCCCGCTCCTCGTAGGGGACGCCGAGCAGCTCGCACACCACCAGCGAGGGGATCGGCAGGCAGAACTCCTCCATGAGGTCCACCGGCATGCCCTCGGCGCCCTTGGCCTCGATGCGGTCGAGGTGCTCCTCGACCATGGCCTCGATGCGCGGCTCCAGGCGGCGCAGCCGCCGCATGGTGAACTCGGGTGTGAGGAACTTGCGCAGCCGCGTGTGCTCGGGCGGGTCGCGGAAGCCCAGGCCGCCCGGGTCCTCCTGGTTGGAGCCGAGCCCGATCACGCCGGCGAAGTCGTTGCTGAAGCGCTCGTGGTCGCCGAGCACCGCGCGGACGTCCTCCCAGCGGGTGACGAGGTAGACGGTCTGCCCTCCGGGGATCTCCATCGGGAAGACCGGGTGCTCGCTCCTGATGCGGCCGAGCTCGCCCACCGGGTCGAACCCCTCACGCATGAACTGGACGAGCGGGAACTCTTCTGTCTCTGACATCGATATCCGTCCTGCTGGGATGCATCACACCAAGTTGGGATAAATCCCTGCATCGATGGTCCCATCCGGATGGACGGGTGTTGCCCTCCGAAAGGAGGAATTTACCCCTCCGACTGGCCGACGGCGGCGGCAGGGTCACCGGCTGAACTGCCTCTTCCGGGTCTCATTGTGCGCGGGCCGCGCGAGCCGGTGCCACCCCTTAGGCGCGCGGGATGGCGCGTTCCAGGCGTGTACGTTGCGTCAAGGTCACAGAACTGCCGTGAAACCGGGGCAAACTGGGGCAGCAGACGGCGTTTGGCGTACAAGATGGCGACATTCTGCGATGATCTCGTCGCATAGAGCCGGAGTTTGAGCCCTCACGGATAGTGACAGATGCCGACATTTGAGGAAATAACAGCCTTCATCACCGAGAAGCCGCTCGCCACCGCCGTCATCGCGCTGCTGAGCCTGGCCGGGCTGGTCCTGGCCTTCCTGGTGCTCAGGGTCGTCTGGCGCGTCGTCGCCTGGTTGTGGTCCAGGTACGTCGCCCCGCGCCCCATCGAGGACGTGCTGACCATCGTGGCCGCCTCCATCGCCACCGGCGTGTCCGCGCAGGGCATGTGGCGCTTCTCCGGCGACGTGCTGGGGCTCGACGGCCCGCTGCGGTTACTGCTGTTCGCGTTCATCGAGGTCGCGATCATCACCAGCGCCGTACGCGCCCGCCGCAACATGCGCGAGAACTTCTCCGCCGGCATCGACGGCATCGCCGTGTGGGCTCTGACGTGCCTGACCGCCGTGCTGTCCAGCATGGACGCGCGCAGCCTGCCCGAGGCCGTCTTCCGCCTCGCCGCCCCGCTCGTGGCCGCCTGGCTGTGGGAGCGCGGCATGGCCATCGAGCGCCACCGCATCCGCGGCACCGGCCGCATCAACTGGCGGCTCACCCCCGAGCGGCTGCTGGTCAGGATGGGCCTGGCCGAGGTCAGCGACCGTACCGCCAGCGAGGTCGACGCCCACCGCAGGCTGACCAGGGTGGCGCTGGCCGCCAAGAAGGCCAAGGCGCTGCGCGAGGGCGGCGCGTCCGAGCGCAAGATGCGCGCCGCGCTCGCCAAGCTCGACAAGGCGATGGACCAGGCCGTCGAGCACACCGGGCTGGCCGTCGATCCGCAGCGCCAGGAGGCCCTGCTGGCCCAGATCGCCGCGCTCTACAACACCTCCGCGCTCATCGACGCCGACCCCCGCGTGCCGTGGGAGCAGGACGCCGAGCAGCGCCCCGTGCCCGCCCGCCCCGCGCTGCCGCCGGCCCTGGCCGAGCTGGTCCGCGAGGAGGACGAGGACGTCACCGTGCTAGACGCCACCCCGCAGGTGGTCAGCACCGCCGAGCGCGCCGCCCTCATGCGGGCCGCCCGCGAGTTCTGGGACCGGCAGATCGCCAAGGGCATCGTCCCGCGCACGGTGGACATCGCCCAGGAGATCGGCATCTCGCTGGCCACCGCGCGCGAGTACCGCGCCCTGTGGAAGCTGGAGCCCCGCGCGCACGCCCTCATCGAGGCGCTCTACCAGCAGCACGGCATCGTCGACACCGGCGCCTTCCCCGCCATCGCCGACGACGGGCGGGTCCTGACGAGCAAGTCCTAGCCCCGGCTAGCATCGTTCCCGCAGACAGGCGGGCACGGGAGGGGGCCTCGGTTGCGGGAGCGCACGCTCGACCGCGTCAGGAAGCTGCTGGCCAAGGCCGAGCGCACCGACAACGAGCACGAGCGGGCCACCTTCATGGCCGCCGCGTCGGCGCTGATGGCCAAGCACGGCATCGACTCGCTGCCGCCCGCCGGCACCCGCCAGACCCCCGCCGACCGCATCGTCACCCTGCCGCCCCCGTGGGCCGGGGAGAAGGCCAGGCTGGTGAGCCTGGTGGCGCAGGCCGTACGGTGCCGGCCGCTGCTCATCGGGCGCGGCGACGGCGGGCAGCGGGTGCACGTGTTCGGCTTCGCCGCCGACCTGGAGCGGGCCGACGTGCTCGCCACCTCGCTGCTGCTGCAGATGGCCTCCGGCCTGGCCAGGACCGAGCCGCCGGCCGGCGCCGTCCGCGCCTACCGGCGCTCCTGGCTGCTCGGCTTCACCGACGAGGTCTACCGGCTGCTGTGCGCGGCCGAGAAGCAGGCGGAGGCCGAGGCGGCCCCCACCGGCACCGCGATCGTCCTGGCCGACCGCAGGGCGGAGGTCGACCGGGTGGTCGCCGCGCACTATCCGCACGTCCGCATGAGCGTCCCGCGGACGAGCGGCACCGGCTACCGCGCGGGCGTCGCCGCGGGCCGCAGGGCCGACCTCGGACGTACGGGGATGAGCACCGCCACGGCCCCCGAACTCGGGCGGTAAGCCCTTTCCGGACGGCCGTTTGACCCCCTGGCGATTCGGGCATAAGCGCGCACACGGAACGCAGTCCTGCCGAAGCGAGACCGGTCACCGTGAACGCATCCGTACGTGTCCTCGCCGCCGACCACCTCCGCACCCTCGCCCGCGACCTCCTGGCCGCCGCTTCCGTACCGCACGACACGGCGGCCGTCGTCGCCGAGTCGCTGGTCGAAGCCGACTTGGCCGGCCACGGCTCGCACGGCGTGCGCCGCGTCAAGCCCTACCTCGACCGCATCCAGACCGGGGAGATCGTCCCGGGAGCCGTCCCCGAGGTGGTCTCGCGTCGCGGGGCGACGGCGGTCGTGTCGGGGCGGCGCGGCTTCGGCCAGGCGGCCGCCCGCCTGGCCGCCGCCGAGGCGGGGGAACTGGCCGCCGCCCACGGCGTCGGCGTGGTCGCCGTCGGGGAGTGCAACCACGTGGGCCGGCTCGGCGAGTACGCCGGGACGCTCGCGCTGCGCGGCCTCGCGGCGCAGATCGTGGGCAACGCCGACCCCACCGTGGCGCCGTACGGCGGGCACCGCAGGATGCTCGGCACCAACCCGATGGCCTGGGCCGTGCCCCGTGCGAACGGCGCGGCCGTGGTCATGGACTGGGCGACCGCCGCCATCGCCGAGGGCAAGCTGGGCCTGCTGCTCGCCGCCGGGTCTCCGGCGCCCCCAGGGGTGCTCGTCGATCCCGGCGGACGGCCGTCCACCGACCCGGCCGACTTCTACCGGGGCGGGGCGCTGCTGCCGTTCGGCGGTCACAAGGGCTACGGGCTGAGCGTGCTCATCGAGCTGGTCGGCGGCCTGCTCACCGGCACGGGAACGGCCTGCTCGCCCGCGTACGACGGCACGTTCGGCACGGTCGTCACCGCCGTGGACATCGCCGCCTTCGTCCCCCTGGACGACTATGTCGCCCAGGTCGAATCCTTCTGCGCCGCGCTGCGCGCCTCAGGCCCCGAGGTGGTCGTTCCGGGGGAGCCCGAGGCCAGGACGCGCGCCGAGCGGCTCGGGAAGGGCGTGCCGGTGCCCGCGCCGGTGTGGGCGGAGCTGGGGGAGGTCGCCGCGCGGCTCGGCGTTCCGTGGCCCGACACGCCCCCTGGAGGTTAGATGTCCGCCACACCCGAATTACGGCGCGTCGTCCTGGGCGCCCTCGTGGGCACCGCCCTGGAGTGGTACGACTTCTTCATCTACGGCACCGCCGCCGCCCTTGTCTTCAACCGCCTGTTCTTCACCGACGCCGACCCCGCCACCGGCACCATCGTGGCCTTCGCCACCTTCGGGGTGGGGTTCGTGGTGCGGCCGTTCGGCGGGGTGCTCTTCGGCCATCTCGGCGACCGGATCGGCCGCCGCTCCACGCTGATCGTCACCACCCTGATCATGGGCGTGTCGACCGGGCTGATCGGCCTGCTGCCCACGTACCCGGCGATCGGGGTGCTCGCGCCCATCCTGCTCACGCTGCTGCGCGTCTGCCAGGGGCTCGGCGCGGGCGCCGAGTTCGGCGGCGCCGCCACGCTGCTCGCCGAGCACGCGCCGCAGGGGCGGCGCGGCTACTACGCCTCTTTCGCCCAGACCGGCGTGCAGATCGGCCTCGTGCTCGGCACCTCGGCGTTCCTGCTGGTCCAGCTGCTGCCCGAGGAGGAGTTCCTGGCGTGGGGCTGGCGGGTGCCGTTCCTGGTCAGCTTCCTGCTCATCGGCGTCGCCCTGTACGTGCGGCTGCGTGTCACGGAATCCCCCGTCTTCCAGCGCATGGCCGAGACCAGGGAGATCGTCAAGCTGCCGATCAGAGACGCGATCGTCCGCTACCCGCGCAACTTCCTCGTCGGCGTCGGCGCGCACATCTGCGACACGGCCGTGGTCTACACGCTCGCCACCTTCAGCGTCGCGTACGCCACCGGCCGGCTCGGACTGAGCAGCCACACCGCGCTGCTCGGCGTGATCCTGTTCGGGCTGACCGTCATCGTGCTGCAGCCGGTGTACGGGCACCTGTCGGACCGGGTGGGGCGGCGCCCGCTCAACCTGTTCAGCGTCGTGTTCGTGGCCCTGTACGTCTATCCGTACTTCCTGCTCGTCGACACCGGCGTGCCCTGGCTGGTGCACCTGGCCATGATGGTCATGGGCGCCTTCGGCTTCGCGCCGCAGGTCGCCGTGCAGCCGGTGTTCTACGCCGAGCTGTTCGGCGCCCGCGTGCGCTACACCGGCTTCGCCGCCTCGCGCGAGCTGGGCGCGGCGGTGGCCGGGTTCTCGCCGCTCATCGGCGCGGCGCTGGCCGAGCGCATGGGCGGCGCCCCCTGGCTGGTGGCGGCCTTCCTCATCGGCACGGCGGTCATCTCGTTCGCGGCCTTCTACGCCTCACGCGAATCCAAGGACATCGACATCGCGGCCTTCGACCCACTCAAGGAGTGACCGGCATGGACATCAACGGCAGCGTCGCCGTGATCACCGGCGGCGGCACCGGCATCGGCGCGGCGGTGGCGGAGCGGCTGGCCGCCAAGGGCGCGGCGGCGGTGGTCGTCAACTACTCCCGCTCGGCCGACGAGGCCCGCGCCACCGTCTCGCGGCTGGAGAGCATGGGCTGCAAGGCGTCGGCGGTGGCGGCCGACGTGTCCGACGACGCCGCCGTACGCCGGATGGCCGAGCGCGTGCTCGCCGACCACGGGCGGGTGGACGCGCTGGTGTGCAACGCGGGCACCACCACCTGGGTGCCGTTCCCCGACCTGGAGGGGCTGACCGACGAGGTGTGGCGGCGGCTGCTCGGCGTCAACCTCATGGGGCCGTTCTACTGCGCCCGCGCCTTCGCCCCCGCCCTGCGCGCGTCGCGGGGCGCCGTCGTCAACGTCGCCTCCATCGCGGGGCTGCAGGCCACGGGCTCGTCCATCGCGTACGGGGTGAGCAAGGCGGCGCTCATCCACCTCACCCGCGACCTGGCGGTGGCGCTCGGCCCCGAGGTCAGGGTGAACGCCGTCGCGCCCGGCATCGTGGCCACCCGATGGCACATCGACCGGGTGGGGGAGCAGGTGTTCTCGGAGATGGCGGCGAAGGAGGAGCTCAAGGCCCCGCTCCGCCGCACCGCCCAGCCCGGCCACATCGCCCAGATGGTCACTGGTCTGCTGGAAGCGGACCTGGTGACAGGCGAGGTCCTGATCGGCGACGGCGGCCGCCACCTCGGCTACTGACCGTCCGGCAGGTGTTCGGGCGGCGGGCCTCCGACCGGCGGGCCCTCGCCCGAGGCCCGCTCCCGGATGGGGCCCGCCCCGCTTGGGGCGGGCCTTCAGGCGAGGGCGGCGGAGACCAGGGAGCGGGCCTCCTCCTGGACCTTGGCCAGGTGGTCGGGGCCCTTGAAGGACTCGGCGTAGATCTTGTAGACGTCCTCGGTGCCCGACGGCCGGGCCGCGAACCAGGCGTTCTCCGTCGAGACCTTCACGCCGCCGAGCGCGGCGTCGTTGCCGGGCGCCGACGTCTGCACGGCCGTGATCGGCTCGCCGGCCAGCGACGTGGCCGTCACCTGCGCGGCCGACAGCTTGCCGAGCACGGCCTTCTCCTCGCGGGTGGCGGGCGCGTCGACGCGGGCGTACGCGGGCTCGCCGAACCGCTCGGTCAGCGTGCGGTAGTGGGCGCTCGGCGACTCCCCGGTGACCGCGAGGATCTCGGAGGCCAGCAGGGCGAGGATGATGCCGTCCTTGTCGGTCGTCCACACCGACCCGTCGCGCCGCAGGAACGACGCACCCGCGCTCTCTTCGCCGCCGAACCCGAGCGACCCGTCGAGCAGGCCGGGCACGAACCACTTGAAGCCGACCGGCACCTCGTACAGCCGCCGCCCCAGCGACTGCGCCACGCGGTCGATGATGCCGCTGCTCACCATCGTCTTGCCCACGCCGGCGTCGGCCGGCCAGCCGTCGCGGTGGGAGTAGAGGTAGGAGACGGCGACGGCGAGGTAGTGGTTGGGGTTCATCAGGCCGCCGTCGGGGGTGACGATGCCGTGCCGGTCGGCGTCGGCGTCGTTGCCGGTGGCGATGTCGTAGGTGTCGCGGGCGGAGATGAGGGAGGCCATCGCGTACGGTGACGAGCAGTCCATGCGGATCTTGCCGTCCCAGTCGAGCGTCATGAACCGCCACGTCGGATCGACCAGCGGATTGACCACGGTCAGCGACAGCCCGTGCCGCTCGGCGATCTCCCCCCAGTAGGCCACGCTCGCCCCGCCCAGCGGGTCGGCCCCGATGCGCACCCCGGCCGATCTGATCGCGTCGAGGTCGACGACGCTCGGCAGGTCGTCGGCGTACGTGCCGAGGAAGTCGTAGCGGCCCGCCCGCTGCAGCGCCGTGGCGTAGGGGACCCGGCGCACGCCCTTGAGACCGTCCTGCAGCAGCTGGTTGGCGCGGTCCTGGATCCAGGAGGTGGCCTCGGTGCCGGCCGGGCCGCCGTGCGGCGGGTTGTACTTGAACCCGCCGTCGCCCGGCGGGTTGTGCGACGGCGTCACCACCACGCCGTCGGCAAGTCCGGCCGTGCGGCCCTGGTTGTGGCGCAGGATGGCGTGGGAGACGGCGGGCGTCGGCGTGTAGCCGTCGCGCGAGTCGATCAGCACGTCGACGCCGTTGGCCGCGAAGACCTCAAGGGCCGACACGCGCGCGGGCTCCGAGAGCGCGTGGGTGTCGATGCCCAGGAACAAGGGGCCGTCGGTGCCCTGGTCGCGCCGGTATTCGCAGATCGCCTGGCTGGTGGCCAGGATGTGGTCCTCGTTGAAGGCCGTCCGCAGCGACGAGCCCCGATGCCCCGAGGTGCCGAACGCGACCCGCTGCCCCACCTCGCCCGCGTCGGGATGCAGCGCGTAATAGGACGTCACCAGCCTGGCGACGTCGACCAGATCGGAGGGCCGGGCGGGCTGTCCTGCGCGTTCGTGGGTCATGTAGGTCACTTTACAAACGGGGAGCGGCCCGGCGGGTGACCGCGTGGCGGCGTGGGGAGATACATTCGCCTCAGCCACTAGAACGGAGTTCTGTTCCATGCGATACGGCATCCTGCTCTCGGAGTCCGCCAAAGACGGTGACCCCATCACCGGCCTGCGCGACCAGATCGCCGGCGCCGCCGAGCGCGGCTTCACCTCGGCCTGGCTGTCCAACATCTTCGGCCTCGACGCCATCACCGCCCTGACCGCGGCCGGCGTCCAGGCCCCGCCTCTGGAGCTCGGCACCGCGGTCGTGCCCACGTACCCGCGCCACCCGGCCGTGCTCGCCCAGCAGGCCATGACCGCCAGCGCCGCGCTGGGCGGCCGGTTCACACTCGGCATCGGCCTGTCGCACCAGGTCGTCATCGAGGGCGTCTACGGCTACAGCTTCGAGCGGCCCGGCAGGCACATGAAGGAGTACTTGGACATCCTGCTGCCGCTTTCGCGCGGCGAGAAGGTGTCGTACCAGGGCGAGACGCTCAAGGCCGAGCTGAAGCTCGGCACGCCTGGCGCGGGCCTGCCCGTGCTCGTGGCCGCGCTCGGCCCCCGCATGCTCAAGCTCGCGGGCACCGTCGCCGACGGCACCGTGCTCTGGATGACGGGGCCGAAGACGATCGCCGAGCACATCGCGCCGACCATCAGGGCCGCCGCGGCCGAGGCCGGACGTCCCGAGCCGCGCATCGTCTGCTCCCTGCCCATCAGCGTCACCGACGACCCCGAGGGCGCCGTCGCCCGCGCCAACGAGATCTTCTCGGTGTACGGGACGCTGCCCAGCTACCGCGCCATGCTCGACAGGGAGGGCGCGGCGACGCCCGGCGACGTCGCCATCGTCGGCGACGAGGACACCGTGCTCGCCAGGCTCGACCAGCTCAGGCAGGCCGGGGTGACCGACTTCGTGGCCTCGCCGTTCGCCGGCCGCCAGCGCACACTCGACCTGCTGACCGGCGCGGCGAAGGGCTGAGCGCCCGGAGTCCCCATAAGATCCGACAAGGTGAAGAGCGTGCTGCATGGCATTGATGTGTCCAACTGGCAGGGCACCGTCGACTGGGCAGGTCATGCCGAGGCCGGGGTCGCCTTCGCCTTCGCCAAGGCGAGCGAGGGCGGCGACTTCACCGACAAGTGGTTCGCCCGCAACTGGAACGGCATGCGGGAGAGCTGGATCGTCTGCGGCGCGTACCACTTCGCCAGGCCCAAGGGCGACCCCATCGAGCAGGCCCGCCACTTCCTGCGGGTGATCCAGTCGGCCGGCGGGTTTCGCCGCGGCGACCTGGTGGCGCTCGACCTGGAGACCAACGACGGCGCGCGGCCCGAGCGGGTGGCCCGCTTCGCGCGCCGCTGGTGCCACTACGTCGAACGGCACGGCGGCGTGCGGCCGTTCATCTACACCTTCAACGCGTTCGCGCGCGGCGGACACTGCGCCGGGCTGGCCGAATACCCCCTGTGGATCGCCAGCCCGCACAGCCCCCGAGGCCGTCCTTCCGTGCCCAGGCCCTGGCGCGACTGGACCATCCACCAGTACGCCAGCAGCCCCGTCGACCGCAACGTCTTCCACGGATCACGGCAGGAGCTGACAAAGCTGGGGTTTCACCCGCGATAGCATCGGTGTCCTCATCACCGAACCCTGCCTCGGTGCCGGGCATCGAGCGCGATCCACGAGGAGTCACCGTGTCAGCCGAGCTACGCATCACCCTCGCCGGAGCCGAGCGTGTGGTCGCGGCCGGCACGACGGCCGGTGAGGCGCTCGAGGCCGACGGCCGCACCGTCATCGCCGCCCTGGTCAACGGCGAGCCCCGCGACCTCGCCCACCCGCTGTCCGACGGCGACGCGGTCGAGCCCGTCGACATCTCCAGCGAGATCGGCCGGTCCATCGTCCGCCACTCCACCGCCCACGTCATGGCGCAGGCGGTGCAGGAGCTGTTCCCCGAGGCCAAGCTGGGCATCGGGCCGCCCGTCGACAACGGCTTCTACTACGACTTCGACGTCGCCCAGGCGTTCAACCCCGACGACCTCAAGCGCATCGAAAAGCGCATGCGCGAGATCGTCAAGCAGGGGCAGCTGTTCTCCCGCCGGCCCGTCTCCGACGACGAGGCGCGGGCCGAGCTGGCGGCCGAGCCCTACAAGCTGGAGCTGATCGGGCTCAAGGGCGGCGCCGACCAGGAGGAGTCGGTCGAGGTGGGGGCGGGTCAGCTCACCATCTACGACAACCTCGACCCCAAGAGCGGCGACCTGCGCTGGAAGGACCTGTGCCGCGGGCCCCACGTGCCCTCCACCCGGTCCATCCCGGCGTTCAAGCTCATGCGCTCCGGCGGCGCCTACTGGCGGGGCAGCGAGAAGAACCCGCAGTTGCAGCGCATCTACGGCACCGCGTGGGAGTCCCGCGACAAGCAGGACGAATACCTCAAGCTGCTCGAAGAGGCCGAAAAGCGCGACCACCGCAAGCTGGGCGCCGAGCTCGACCTGTTCAGCTTCCCACCCGAGCTGGGCAGCGGCCTGCCGATCTTCCATCCCAAGGGCGGGATCATCCGCAAGGAGATGGAAGACTACATGCGCAGGCGGCAGGCCGAGGCGGGCTACGAGTTCGTCAACACGCCCCACATCACCAAGTCGTCGCTGTTCGAAACCTCCGGTCACCTGCCGTGGTACGCCGACGACATGTTCCCCGCCTTCGAGCTCGAGGGCACCGAATACCGCGTCAAGCCGATGAACTGCCCGATGCACAACCTGATCTTCAGGGCGCGCGGGCGCTCCTACCGCGAGCTGCCCCTGCGGCTGTGCGAGTTCGGCTCGGTCTACCGCTACGAGAAGTCCGGCGTCGTCCACGGCCTCACCCGCGTGCGCGGCATGACGCAGGACGACGCCCACATCTACACCACCCGCGAGCAGATGGCCGACGAGATCAAGTCGCTGCTGCGGTTCGTGCTCAGCGTGCTGCGCGACTTCGGGCTCAACGACTTCTACCTCGAGCTGTCCACCCGCGACGACTCCGAGAAGTTCATCGGCGACCCCGCCGAGTGGCAGGAGGCCACCGACGCGCTGCGCCAGGTGGCCACCGAGTCCGGCCTGGAGCTCGTCGACGACCCGGGCGGCGCGGCCTTCTACGGCCCCAAGATCTCCGTCCAGGCCAGAGACGCCATCGGCCGCACCTGGCAGCTGTCCACCATCCAGCTCGACCTCAACCAGCCCAAGCGCTTCGGCCTCGAATACCAGGCCGCCGACGGCTCCCGGCAGACCCCCGTGATGATCCACCGGGCGCTGTTCGGCTCCGTCGAGCGCTTCCTGGGCGTGCTCACCGAGCACTACGCCGGCGCCTTCCCGCCCTGGCTCGCCCCCGTCCAGGTGGTCGGCATCCCGATCGCCGAGGCCCACGTCCCCTACCTGCACGACGTCGCCAAGCGGCTGCGCGCCAGCGGCGTCCGGGTCGAGGTCGACGCGGCCGACGACCGCATGCAGAAGAAGATCCGCAACGCGCAGAAGGCCAAGGTGCCGTTCATGCTCCTGGCCGGCGACGACGACATCGCCAACGGCGCGGTCTCGTTCCGCTACCGTAGCGGCGAGCAGAAGAACGGCGTCCCGATCGAAGACGCCATCGCCGAGATCGTCAGCGCCGTGGAGCGCCACATCCAGGTCTGACCCGCCGAAGCCTCAGCCTCCCTCCCAGAGGGAGGCTGACGCTTCTCCCGGCAGGGCGACGTTCGCTCTCGGGCTCCGAAGCCTCAGCAGGGGTAGAGGCGGAAGGAGACGGCGGGGGTGCCGCCGAAGCGGGAGGCCTCGTCGTGCGCCGAGCCTTCGAGGAAGTCGCGGGCGTATTTCTCCGGGTCGGTACCGGGCTGGAGGGCCTCGATGTAGGTGCGGTGTTCCGCGAGGGAGCGGACGCCGCGCTCCAGGCCCTGGGTGACGTCCACGGCGTGGGTGGGGGTGTTGGAGCCTGCCACGGCGATCCAGCGGACGCCGTTCCAGGGCTCGGGACCCGCGTCGGGGAAGATCCAGCGGTTGCCCGCGTCGCCGACGGCGTCCATCGTGGCGCGGCCGACGGCGCGGTGGTCGGGGGTGTTCCAGATCGTGCCGCCCCAGGTGTCGTCGAAGTTCAGCGTGATAACGAGTTCGGGGCGGTGCCGGCGGATGGCGGCGGCGAGGTCGCGGCGGAGCCGGGTGCCGTACTCGATCACCCCGTCGGCGTGGCCGAGGAACTCCACGCTGCTCACGCCGACGACCGCCGCGCTCGCCCGCTCCTCGCGCTCCCGCAGCGGCCCCGCCTCAGCGGGGGCGAGCGTGTCGATGCCCGCCTCGCCCCTGGTCACCATCACGTACGCGACGTCGCGCCCCGCGTCGGTCCAGGTCGCCACCGCCGCCGCGCAGCCGTATTCGAGGTCGTCGGGGTGCGCCACGATGGCCAGGGCGCGCTGCCAGTCCTCGGGCATGGGTTCAAGCTGATCGGTCATACCCGCCATCCTGGCAGCCGCCCGCCGGGAAGGCGTCAGGACTCCGAGGAGGCGTCGTCCTCAGGGGTCTCGCGGGGAACGGGGCGGCCCTCGCCGGGGAGGCGGACGTCGTCCACCGTGACGTTGACCTCGGTGACGCGCATGCCGAGCATCCGGCTGACGGTCCGCGCCACGTTCGTCTTGACCTCGGAGGCGACGTCCATGACCACGTGACCGTACTCGACCACGATCGTCAGGCTGACCGCCACCTGGCGGTCCTGGATCTGCGCGCTGACACCCTGGTTGCTGCGGCGGGACCCGATGCCGATGCGGTCGCGTACGGACTCGAAGGCCCGCACCAGATCCCCGCCCAGGTCGGCGACGCCCGGCACCTCCAGGGCCGCCAGCGCGGCGACCTTCTCCACGACCTCGTCGGCCACCTTGATCTGCCCCTTGACGGCGGCGTCGGCGGTCGCGGCCTCGATGTACGACGGCTCGCCGCCTCGGGAGCCTTCGGCGGGCGGGTCGGCGGGCGGGGCGGTCTGTTCGGTCACCTGTTCGGTCACCTGTTCGGCCAGGGCTTCACTCATCGCGTCCTCCTGTTGGGGGTGCACAGGATTGTGCCGGAAGAAGACCCGGTTTGTCCGGGGTCCTATGCTGCTAGATATGCAGGATCAGGCAGGGGCAGGGTCCCCCGACAACTTCGAACGGCTGTGGACCCCGCATCGGATGGCCTACATCAAGGGCGAGAACAAACCGACCGGCACCGGCCCCGGCGACGGGTGCCCGTTCGACGCCATCCCGAAGATGACCGACGAGGAGGGCCTGATCGTCAAGCGCGGGCAGGTGGTGTACGCCGTGCTCAACCTCTACCCGTACAACTCGGGCCATCTGATGGTGGTGCCCTACCGTCACGTGTCCGACTACGACGAGCTGGACGCGGCGGAGGTGGCGGAGCTGGGCGACTTCACGCAGCGCTCGCTGCGGGCGCTGCGCAAGGCGAGCGGCGCGCAGGGCTTCAACGTCGGCATGAACCTCGGCCACGTCGCGGGCGCCGGCATCGCGGCGCACCTGCACCAGCACGTCGTGCCCCGCTGGGGCGGCGACACCAACTTCATGCCGGTCGTCGCGCAGACGAAGGTGCTGCCGCAGCTACTTCGCGACACCCGCCAGCTGCTCGCCGACGCCTGGGACTGACGGGCGCGACCGCCCGGCCGCGGGCAGCGCGCCGATGCCGGTGGCCAGCAGCAGCGGTACGGCCAGCGCGAGCGCCATCGACAGCACCGCCGCGCCGGAGTCGTTGACCAGCATGCCGACGACGCCGCTGACGAGCGTGCCGATGAGGCCGGCGCGCAGCGCGGGGGAGTGCTCGAACGCGGCCGGCACCACCCCCGCCGACGCCTGCCCGGGCCGCAGGATCGCGTAGACGAGGAACGCCGCGGCGGCGATCACGATCGGCATCAGGTTGGGGCTGAGCAGGGTGGCCAGCATGGCGTGCAGCTTGCGCCAGATGACGTCGAACCCCTCCCCGGTCAGCACCTGCCCCACGAACCTGCCGAGGTGCGACTGCTCGCTCGGCGGCCGCAGGTGGTTGAGCCAGGCGAAACCCATCACGATCACGCCGCCGGCCGCGCAGAAGGCACCCAGGTTCACCAGGGAGACCCGGCGGCCGGACAGGATGAGCGCGGTCACCGCGACGCCGGGCACGAACGCGATCACGCCGCCGAAGTCGCTGCCCAGCCCCGAGCCGCCCAGCACCATCGCGAACGCGCCCAGCGCGACGGTCGCGCCGACGCCCGCCCGGCCCGGCCAGCGGTGCGCGATGACGGTGGCGGCCAGCAGCGTGCCGGTCGCCAGCAGCGCGAACGGGATGTTGCCCAGCCCGTAGTAGCGGGCTCCGACGTCGGCGCCGTACCCCATGACGCTGTTGAGCTGCAGCGTCGTGCCGGTCAGCAGGTCGCCGGCGAGCGTCAGCGCGGTCACCCCGGCCACCACGGCCGGCGGGCCGAGCGGCCTTCGCCGCCACGGGCCGGCGAACGCCACCACCGTCACCGCCGCCGCCCACGCCAGCACGCCGCCGACGAGCTGCGGCAGGCCCGTCCACGGCAGCAGGTTGACCAGGTAGCTGGAGACGGGCAGGGCGGCCAGCGCGACGGCGGCCACGCGTACCGGCGACAGGCCCCTGAGGCGGCGCAGCAGCAGGAACGCCGCCAGATAGAACGTCACCTGCAGCACGGCCACCACGGTGAAGTAGACGCCCTTGACGGACCTGATGGACTGGGCGGTGGCGTCGTCCCTGCGCAGGTCCGTGATCGTGGCGCCGGCCGGGCCGACGCGCAGCGGCGTGCCCACGACCGTGGCGGGCACCGGCACGCCTAGCTCGCTCAGCATGGTGGCGGTCAGGTCGGTGAGGATCGAGATGTCCTCGCGGTGGGTGGAGGCCGCGCCCAGCAGGTGCCCCTCCGCGCCGGGCGCGCGCAACGCGGCCACTCGCAGGTGCGGCACGGACCCGTGGTCCGACAGCCCGGCCAGCATCACCGTCGTGCCGGCGGGCAGCACCGACAGCAGGGCGCCCGCCTTGGCATCGGCGAGCTGCAGCGCGTCACGCCGCTCAGCGGCGGAGAGTCTGTCCGGCACCCGGGGGAGCCGGCCACCCTCACCGACCTCGACGCCGGCCCCTGTGCCGCCCCCTGCCCCCGCCCCTGTGCCGGTCCCTGCCCCCGCCCCTGTGCCGGTCCCCGCCCCCGCCTCCGCGCCGCTCCCCGCCCCCGCGGCAGCCCCGGCGCCCGCTCCAGCGCTTTCGCCGGTCAGGTAGGGGCGGATGAGATCGTCGACGTCCATCGCGACCAGCGGGCAGCGTGCCAGGTCCGCGGTGCCGACGCGGAGCGGGGAGTCGTGGTAGCGGGCCACCGCGCCGTGCCGGTCGGCCAAGGCCAGCGCGGCGCCGGGGCCGATCGCGATCGAGCACCGGCCGGCCGCCCTGAGCGTCTCGCCGAGCGTGCCGGCGGCCCGCTGGCCCGCCACGTCGACGAGGTAGCGGTAGCCGGGGATGACGGCGCCCTCACCGGCGGCCCGCGGGAGCGGGGGAGCGCCGCACGCGTAGCCGCTGGCGGACCTGGCGCCCGCCGAGACCGTCAGCCAGCCGTCGTAGGGGCAGGTGACGCTGCCGACGGTACGGACCGACAGCGAGCCGATGGCGCTCGTCCTGGCCAGCTCCCACAGGTTGGGCGTGTCCTCCGGGGTGAGATCGTTCCAGTGCAGCCCGGGAACCCCGATGAGCGCCACCCGCCCGGCAGGCGGCTCCGCGGCGGACGCCGCCTGCGCGGCCAGCACCTGACCGGCCAGAACGGCCAGTACGACCAAAGCGCGCCTCACGCCGATGACCTCCCGCGCTCGCCTGCTGAGGCACTGTGGCACGGCTACGGTCCCGGCCGCGTCACAGGACGTGACCACCCTCTCACGCGTCACTCACGTACGCGGGAGAACGGGGAAAGGGCCGGTCCCCGTCACGGGGACCGGCCCTCGAAGGCTCAGCAGGCGAAGCGTCAGGTCGCGTCCACCTTCACCTTGACCGCCTTGCTCTCGTTGTGCAGCCGGTCGAGCGCGGTCACCAGGTAGGTGCCGGCCGACTTGGCCGCGTAGGAGGGGTCGCTCACCACGGCCACCAGGTTGCGCGCGTCGGTGGTGCGGCAGTCCTTGCCGGACTTCGGCACCTGGTAGACGGCGTAGGCGCGGGCCCCGTCGGACGGCTTCCACGACAGCTGGGCGCCGGACGCCTTGACGCCCGCGGGCGCGGCGGGAGCCTGGCCGCCGCGCTCCTTCATCAGCGGCTGCAGCGCCGGACGGCTGTAGTGGGTCTTGGCGACCCGGTCCATCGCGCCGAGCGGGTTGGTCAGCAACTGCTTGGCGCTGAAGTAGACGGCGCCGCTGACCTGCTTGCTGTCGCGGTTGAGGCCGATCTGGGCGGGCAGCTCGCCGGCCTTGGTCCAGGCCCTGTCGTCCTTGGTGCCGACGCGGTAGAGGCCCTGGCCGATCCAGAGCTGCACGTCGCTGCCCTTGACCGCGTCGGACCACCAGCGCACCAGCGTGCGGTAGTCGGCGGCCTTGTGCCCGCGCGGCCAGTAGAGCTGCGGCAGGACGTAGTCGACGGTGCCGGACTTGATCCAGGAGCGCGCGTCGGCGTAGATCGCGTCGTAGGCGGACATGCCGGACGTCTTGGACCCGCTGGGGTCGTTGGAGGTGTTACGCCAGATGCCGAACGGGCTGATGCCGAACTTGACGTGGCTCTTCGCCTCGTGCACGGCCTGGTCGACCTGCTCGACGAGCTTGTCGACGTTGCCCCGCCGCCAGTCGGCGAGCTTCTGGCCCTTGCCGTACTTCTTGAACGCGGCGGCGTCGTCGAACGTCGCGCCCGCCACCGGGTAGGGGTAGAAGTAGTCGTCGAAGTGCACGCCGTCGATGTCGTAGCGGCCGGCCACGTCGGTGATGACCTTGGTCACGTGGTCGCGCACGGCGGGCAGGCCGGGGTTGTAGTAGAGGCGGCCGCCGTATTTGACCGTCCAGGCGGGGTGCTTCTTCGCCGGGTGCCCGGCGGGCAGCTTGGCGATGCTGTCGTCGTAGGAGGCGCGGTAGGGGTTGAACCAGGCGTGGAACTCCATGCCGCGCTTGTGCGCCTCGTCGATGAGGAACGGCAGCGGGTCCCAGCCGGGGTCCTTGCCCGCGGTGCCGGTCAGGTATTGCGACCAGGGCTCCAGCGAGGACTTGTAGAGCGCGTCGGAGGCGGGCCGCACCTGCACGAAGACCGCGTTGAAGTTGCGCTTGGCGGCGCTGTCGAGGATCTTCACGTATTCGGCCTGCTGCCTGGCCTTGCTCAGCCCGGTCTTGGACGGCCAGTCGATGTTGGTCGTCGTGGCGATCCACACCCCGCGCAGTTCGCGCTTGGGGTAGCGGGCGTCGGGCTTGCAGGCGGCCGCGGGCGCGGCGGCGGTGGCCGTCTTCTTCGAGCTCGCCGCGTTGCCCGGCTTGGCGTCGGGGCCGAAGGCGTAGGCGGCGCCGGTGGTGGCGATCGCGAGGGCGGCGGCGGCCAGGAGTGGGCGTCCAGTTCGCATAGTGCCACCCAGTGTGACAGCTTCGGGGGCATGCTCGGGACGGAAAACGACATCAAAGCGTGATGCATTCGTGATGAAAGTAAAAAGCTGGGTCGGGAGGGACGAACGCCCTCCCGGCCCGGCCAACGGCTCAATCCGCGGCGGCCACCTTGCTCGCGAGGTTCGGCGGCAGCGGTTCGTAGCGCAGGAACGTCCTCGTGAACGAGCCCGTGCCGTGTGACATGGATCGCAGGTCGATGGCGTACCGCGTGATCTCCAGCTGGGGCACCTCGGCCTTGACGAGCGTGCGTCCGGTGCCCACCGGCTCGGTGCCGAGCACGCGCCCGCGCCGCGACGACAGGTCCGACATCACCGAGCCCACGTAGTCGTCGGCCACCAGCACCGAGATCTCGTCCACCGGCTCCAGCAGCAGCGTCGGCACCTTGGACGCGGCCTCCTTCAGCGCGAGCTGGCCCGCGATCTGGAAGGCCATGTCGGAGGAGTCGACCGAGTGGGCCTTGCCGTCGTACAGGGTGACGCGCACGTCCACCATCGGATAGCCGGCGACGACGCCGCGCTCCATCTGCGCGCGCACGCCCTTCTCCACCGACGGGATGAACTGCCGCGGCACCACGCCGCCCACGATCTTGTCGACGAACTCGAAGCCCCCGCCCGACGGCAGCGGCTCCACCTCCAGGTGGCAGATGGCGTACTGGCCGTGGCCGCCGGTCTGCTTGACGTTGCGGCCCATCGCCTGGCACCTGCCGCCGAACGTCTCGCGCAGCGGCACCCGCAGCTCGACGCGCTCGACCTCGACGCCGTGCCGCTTGGACAGCCGGTCGAGCAGCACGTCGGTGTGAGCCTCGCCCATGCACCACAGGACGAGCTGGCGGGTCTCGGCGTTGTTCTCCAGGCGCAGCGTCGGGTCCTCGGCCACCAGCCTGCCGAGGGCCTGCGACAGCTTGTCCTCGTCGGCCTTCGACTTGGCCCTGATCGCCACCGGCAGCAGCGGCTCCGGCATGCTCCAGGACGTCATCAGCAGCGGGTTGCCGACCTCGGACAGCGTGTCGCCGGTCTCGGCGCGCGACAGCTTCGCCACGGCCACGATGTCGCCCGCCATCGCCTTGGCGGCGGCGCGCTGGTGCTTGCCCAGCGGACAGGTCAGGGTGCCGATGCGCTCGTCCACGTCGTGGTCCTCGTGCCCGCGGTCGGCCAGGCCGTGGCCGGAGACGTGCACGGTCATGTCGGGGCGCAGCGTGCCGGAGAAGACGCGGACGAGGCTGATGCGGCCCACGTACGGGTCGCTGGTGGTCTTGACGACCTCCGCCACGAGCGGACCGTCGGGGTCGCACGTGATGCCCTTGACCGGCTTGCCCGACAGGTCGGTGATCTCCGGCATCGGGTGTTCGAGCGGCGAGGGGAAGCCCTGCGTCATCAGCTCCAGGATCTCCTGGGCGCCCACGCCCAGCCCGCTGCACAGCACCGGGTAGAAGCTGCCGCGCGCGACGGCCTTCTCCAGGTCCTCGATGAGGACCTTGGTGTCGATGGGCTCACCCTCGAGGTAGCGCTCCATGAGCGACTCGTCCTCGCTCTCCTGGATGATGCCCTCGATCAGGGTGCCGCGGTACTCCTCGATCTGCGTCTCGTACTCGGCGCCCGGGTCCTTCTCCGCGCGGGTGCCGGTGGCGTAGTTGTAGTACTTCTGGGTGAGCAGCCCGATGAGTCCGTTGACGTGGCCGTTGGTGATGACCGGGAGGTAGAGCGGTGCCACGCCGTCGCCGAAGACGTCCTGGCAGGTGGTCAGCACCTCGTCGAAGTCCGCGCGCTGGTGGTCGATCTTGGTGATGACGACCGCCCGCGGCATGCCCACCTGCGAGCACTCCTCCCAGAGCATCTGGGTGAGCCCGTCCACGCCTTCGGACGCCGAGACCACGAAGAGCGCCGCGTCGGCCGCGCGCAGCCCGGCGCGCAGGTCGCCCACGAAGTCGGCGTACCCGGGGGTGTCGAGAAGGTTGATCTTGATGCCGTTGTGCACCAGCGGCGCCACGGCGAGGTTGACGGACCGCTGCTGCCGGACCTCGACCTCGTCGAAGTCGCTGACCGTGTTGCCGTCCTCGACCCGTCCAGGGCGCTGGATGGTGCCCGTCGTGGCCAGCAGCTGTTCGACGAGGGTCGTCTTACCCGCTCCTGAGTGGCCGACCAGCACGACATTACGTATCGCGTCGCACCTGTCGGCCGCGGGTGCCCTGCCCGCGGCTCCTACGGCGCCGCCAGAGTTCCTTTCCGCCACATCGCCTCCCGCTACGCTTCCCGTCTCATCGCGTGAGACGGCTCGGTCGATGGGGGGACGCCGTCCAGCCGCGTCCGGCAGCTCGCTCCCGTCGCTCCTCGGCCCAGGCGGCGTCGCTCCCTTCGCGTTGGTCCGTTCGCCAACGCCGCGCCCGCGCGGAGGGTGTCGGAAACCGCATGGACGCGGTGTGTTCACCAAATACCCCTGTGGCGGATATCACAAGGGGTCCGGGGCAAAGAAAGTTGTCAGGCCTTTCATGGCCTACGATCGGACCGCGATGCTCAAACTCCTGCGCCCGGCCATGACCCGGATACTCACCCCGCTGGGCAGGGCACTCGCCGGCCGCGGGATCGGCCCGAACGCCGTCACGGCGGTCGGCACCCTCGGCACGGTCGTGTCGGCCCTGCTCTTCTTCCCCCTGGGCCAGCTTGCCTGGGGGGCACTCGTGATCACCGTTTTCGTGCTGTTCGACCTGCTCGACGGCGTGGTCGCCCGGCTCGGCGGAAAGGGGGGCAGCACCTGGGGGGCCTTCCTCGACTCCACCTTCGACCGGGTCGCCGACGCCGCCATCTTCGCCGGCCTGATCCTCTACTTCGCCGGCCGCGACGACATCGTGTCGGCCTCGGTGACGCTCGCCTGCCTGATCCTCGGCACCCTGGTGTCCTACGCCAAGGCCAGGGCCGAGGGGCTCGGGCTGACGGCCGACGTCGGGCTCGCCGAGCGGCCCGAGCGGCTGGTGGTGGCGCTGGTCGCGGCCTTCCTCGCCGGGCTCGGCGTCCCCTACGTCCTGCCGGCCGGCATGTGGCTGCTCGCCCTGGCCAGCCTGATCACGGTGGGCCAGCGCGTGATGATCGTGTACCAGCAGACGAGACAACAGGCCGGACACCGGACGGGCCATCAGACCGGCCATCAGACCGGCCATCAGACGGGCCATCAGACTGGGGAGAAATGAGCGACAAGGCATCGTTCGCCGACCGGGTCGTGGCCGCCGGGTTCGCGGCCGGGTGGAAGCTCGTGCCGCTGCTGCCCGAACGCCCGACGGCCGCGGTCTTCCGGTTCCTGGCCGACCGGGTCCACGCCAGGCGCGGCAAGTCCGTACGCCGGCTGGAGTCCAACCTGGCCAGGGTGACCGGCCTCGACCCCGGCAACCGCGAGCTGCGCGAGCTGACCAGGGCCGGCATGCGCTCCTACTTCCGCTACTTCCACGAGATCTTCCGCCTGCCCAGGATGGACCGCGCCGAGGTGGTGCGGCGCACCCACGTCATCGGCGCCGAGCACATCCACGGCAACGTGGCGGCCGGGCGCGGCGTGGTGCTGGCGCTGCCGCACATGGGCAACTGGGACCAGGCGGGCGCCTGGCTGGTGGGCGTCGGCCACCCGTTCACCACCGTCGCGGAAAGGCTGCGTCCCGAGTCGCTGTTCCGCCGCTACGTCGCCTTCCGCGAGGGCCTCGGCATGGAGGTGCTGCCGCTGACCGGCGGTGACGGCCACAACTTCGGCACCCTCGCCACGCGGGTGCGCAAGGGCGGCGTGGTCTGCCTGCCGGCCGAGCGCGACCTCACCAAGAGCGGCGTGGAGGTGCGCTTCTTCGGCGCCGCCACCAAGATGCCCGCGGGGCCGCCGCTGCTGGCCGTGCAGACCGGGGCGGCGCTGCTGCCGGCCACCGTCTACTTCGTGGGCGACGACTGGGGCATCCACATCCACGAAGAGCTGCCCGTGCCCGCCGAGGGCACCCGGCAGGAGAAGGTCGCGGCGCTGGCCCAGGGCCTGGCCGACGTGTTCGAGAAGGGCATCTCCGAGCATCCCGAGGACTGGCACATGATGCAGCGGCTCTGGCTGGACGACCTGGACCCCCGATGAGGGTCGGCATCGTCTGCCCCTACTCCTGGGACATGCCGGGCGGGGTCAAACAGCACATCGACGACCTGGCCCAGGCGCTCATGGCGCAGGGCCACGACGTCTCCGTGATCGCGCCGGCGGCCGACGACGACGAGCTGCCCCCCTACGTGACGGGCGCGGGCCGGGCCGTCCCCGTGCCGTACAACGGGTCGGTGGCGAGGATGTCGTTCGGGTTCCTGTCGGCCGCCCGGGTGCGGCGCTGGGTGCGTACGGGCGGCTTCGACGTGCTGCACATCCACGAGCCGCTGATTCCGAGCCTCGGCGTGCTGGCCTGCTGGGCCGCCAAGGGGCCGATCGTGGCCACCTTCCACGCCTCCTTCACCCGATCGCGGGCGATCGCGGTGGCCGAGCCCCTGCTGCGCAGCGCGCTGGAGAAGCTGAGCGGCCGCATCGCGGTCTCCGACGCGGCCCGCAAGAGCCTGGTCGAGCAGTTCGGCGGCGACACCGTGCTCATTCCCAACGGCGTCACCGTCGCCCGCTACACCGAGGCCGAGCCGCTCGACGGCTGGGGCCCCGACGGCGCCACGATCGGCTTCCTCGGCCGCATGGACGAAGAGCGCAAGGGCCTGCCGATCCTGCTCGACGCGTTCGCCGTGCTGGCGGCGCAGCGGCCCGACGTGAAGCTGCTGATCGCCGGTCCAGGCGACGAGAAGGACGTCTACGAGCGGGTGCCGAAGCAGTTCAGGGACCGCGTGACGGTGCTCGGCATGGTGAGCGAGGCCGACAAGATCCGCGCGTACCACTCGGTCGACGTGTTCTGCGCGCCCAACACCCGCGGCGAGAGCTTCGGCATCGTGCTGGCCGAGGCCATGGCGTCGGGGGCGACGGTGCTGGCCAGCGACATCCCGGCCTTCCGCAGGGTGCTGGGCGACGGGCAGGCGGGCGCGCTGTTCGCCAACGGCGACCCCGCCTCGCTGGCGCGCGAGGCCGCCGCGCTGCTCGACGCGCCCGAGCGGCGCGCCAAGCTGGCGGCCGAGGCGCTGGTGGCGGTCAGGAAGTACGACTGGTCGACCGTGGCGCGCGACGTCGTACGCGTCTACGAGACCGTCACCACGAGCGGCGCGGGCCGCGTGGAGGAGGACCTGTGAGGCGCATCGCGGGTGATGCGGCGCGGGTGGAGGAGGACCTGTGACGTCCACCATGATCGTGCTGATCGTGGGCATCGTGGTGGTGCTCACGGCCGTCTACATCTCGTGGCGGGCCGGTCGCCTCGACCGGCTGCACATCCGCCTGGAGCTGGCCCAGGAGTCGCTGGACGCCGCGCTCATGCGGCGCCGCGCGGTGGTGCTGGAGCTGGCGGGCTCCCGCCTGCTCGATCCGGCGACGTCGCTGGTGCTGGCCGCGGCGGCGCACGAGGCGCGCTCCGCGGGCCCCGACGAGCGCGAGCACGCCGAGAGCGACCTGTCGCGGACGTTGCGCGCGGTGGTGGACCAGGAGCGCTTCAGGGAGAAGCTGGCGGAGTCGCCCGGTGGCCGCGAGCTGCTGGAGGAGCTCGACGCGGCGGTGGCGAAGGTCGTCTACTCGCGCCGGTTCTACAACAACGCGGTCGGGGTCACCCGTACGGCGCAGCGCCGCTGGCTGGCCAGGACCCTGCGGCTGGCCGGGCACACCGACTACCCGCAATTCTTCGAGATTGATGACAATCCGCCCGCAGCCATGGCAACCGAATGACCTGATTTGGGGAAGCCAGTAAGCTTCATCCCGTTTTCGGGCTGAAGCGAGGAGAAGTGCACGTGCGGCTACCCCGGTTGATCACTCTCTGGCTGGCGGGAGCGGCCGTCCTGCTGCCCGTCGCGGCCTGTTCATCCGACGAGCCGGCGGCCGGTTCCGCGCCGCAGGCCACGACGGACGCGCCGGCCGAGGCGCCGCAGGAGGAGGAGGTCAACGCCCACCCCTTCACCGGCAAGCCGTACGAGAAGCTCAGGCCGGTGCTCGCGGTGAAGATCGAGAACACCGCGGCGGGCAAGCCGCAGCTCGGGCTCAAGAGCGCCGACATCGTCTACATCGAGCAGGTCGAGGCCGGGCTGACCCGGCTCATGGCGATCTTCTCCTCGAAGCTGCCGGCCAAGGTGGGCCCGGTGCGCAGCGCGCGCATCTCCGACCTGCACATCGCCCCGCAGTTCGGCAAGCCGGCCTTCTCCTACTCGGGCGCGCAGACCAAGATGCTGCCGCTCATCGCCGAGGCGTCGCTGTTCGACGTGGGCGACTCGCACAACCCGGGCGCGTACTTCCGCCAGCCGGGCCGCTTCGCCCCCTACAACCTGTTCGCCAACACCAAGCAGCTGCTGGCCAAGGCACCCAAGGCGAGCAAGGCCAAGGACATCGGCTTCACCTTCGGCGACGCCCCCGAGGGCGGGACGCCGCGCAAGTCGTACACGGTCAAGTGGCCCGCCGCGCGCTTCACCTTCGCCTGGTCCGAGGCCAAGCGGCAGTGGCTGATCTGGCAGGACGGCAAGAAGGACATGGCGGCCGAGGGCGGCCAGCTCGGCGCGCCCACGATCGTCGTGCAGTACACCAAGACCGAGCGCTCGCAGTTCCACGACAAGAACCAGAGCTACACGCCGCTCGTGCACACCACGGGCAAGGGCTCGGCGATCGTGCTGCGGGACGGCAAGGCGTTCAAGGCGAAGTGGGAGCGGGAATCAGAGGACAGTGGCACGACGTTCACCACGGAGAGCGGCGAGCCGATGAACTTCGCCCCCGGCCAGGTCTGGGTGGCCCTCGCCAGCCGCAAGCCCGTCATTCCGTAGCCGCCGTAGCTTGACAAACCTGTATAGGTGCGGTGCTAAATCCTGACATCTTGGCATGTCGGGGGAGGGGTCGTTCAGGACCTACGATGGGCTTGATAACTTACAGAATCGCCGTTGAGAGCCCGTGAGGATGACCGTGTCCAGCAGCACGCCAGAAAGCACCCCCGTCACCGGAACCGCCCGCGTCAAGCGCGGCATGGCCGAGATGCTCAAGGGCGGCGTCATCATGGACGTCGTCACCCCCGAGCAGGCCAAGATCGCTGAGGACGCCGGCGCGGTCGCCGTCATGGCCCTCGAGCGCGTGCCCGCCGACATCCGCGCGCAGGGTGGCGTCTCCAGGATGAGCGACCCCGACATGATCGACGGCATCATCGACGCCGTCTCGATCCCCGTCATGGCCAAGGCCCGCATCGGCCACTTCGTCGAGGCCAGGGTGCTGCAGGCGCTCGGCGTCGACTACGTCGACGAGTCCGAGGTGCTGACCCCGGCCGACTACGCCAACCACATCGACAAGTGGCAGTTCACCGTGCCGTTCGTGTGCGGCGCCACCAACCTCGGCGAGGCCCTGCGCCGCATCACCGAGGGCGCGGCCATGATCCGCTCCAAGGGCGAGGCCGGCACCGGCGACGTCTCCAACGCCGTCACTCACATGCGCACGATCCGCGCCGAGATCAAGCGGCTCACCTCCCTGCCGGAGGACGAGCTCTACGTCGCCGCCAAAGAGCTGCAGGCGCCGTACGAGCTGGTCGCCGAGGTCGCCCGCACCGGCAAGCTGCCGGTCGTGCTGTTCACCGCGGGCGGCATCGCCACCCCGGCCGACGCCGCGATGATGATGCAGCTCGGCGCCGAGGGCGTGTTCGTGGGCTCCGGCATCTTCAAGTCGGGCGACCCTGCCAAGCGCGCGGCGGCCATCGTCAAGGCCACCACGTTCTACGACGACCCCGACGTCATCGCCAAGGTCTCCCGTGGCCTGGGCGAGGCCATGGTCGGCCTCAACGTCGACGAGATCCCGCAGCCGCACCGCCTGGCCGAGCGCGGCTGGTAAGCGTCGGCGTGTCGGCGCAGGTCAGTGGCCTGCGGGCGTGAAACGATCACTTCCGGGTGAACGTCACGCGACGACGGAGATTTCCGGAAAAGGCGACATCCGTGAAGGATGTCGCCTTTTTCATGTCTGGCGTTCACCGCGAAGTCATGCTGCTGAGTCAGGCTACGGGGGTCCTCGCCCTTGATCGTCACAGGGAGCTCCCAGGTGTCCAAGCTCAACCGCAGGCACTTCCTCGTCACAGGGTTAGCGGCAGGCGCCGCATCGGCCATCCCCGCCGTCGTCCCGGCAGCCGCGCACGCCGACCCTGAAACGGCCTCGCGCGGGCTGCGTACCGACCCCTTCACGCTCGGCGTCGCGTGCGGCGACCCCGACCACGAGGGGTTCGTGCTGTGGACCAGGCTCGCCCAGCAGCCGCTGGCCGAGGACGGTCTCGGCGGCATGCCGCAGCGGCCCTTCCCCGTGCGGTGGCAGATCTACGCCGACGAGCGGGCCCGCCGCGTCGTGCGCTCCGGCGTCACCGTCGCCGCCCCCGAGTGGGGCCACAGCGTGCACGTCGAGGTGCAGGGGCTGAGCTCCGACCGGGACTACTGGTACCGCTTCCGCGTCGGCTCGTACGTCTCGCCGCTCGGCCGCGCCCGCACCGCCCCGCACCCGCTGTCGTACGGCGGCGCCCTGGCCATGGCGTTCGTCTCCTGCGCCCAGTACGAGCACGGCCACTTCACCGCCTACCGCCGGCTCGCCGAGGAGCACCCCGACCTGGTGCTGCACCTCGGCGACTACCAGTACGAGTACACCAGGGACACCTACACGATCCCCGGCGGCAACGTCCGCCACCACGAGGGCCCCGAGACCGAGACCCTCGCGAACTACCGCCAGCGCCACGCCCAGTACAAGGCCGACCCCGACCTGCAGGCCGCGCACGCCGCCGCGCCCTGGCTGGTCGTGTGGGACGACCACGAGCTGGACAACAACTGGGCCGACGAGGTGCCCGAGAAGCCCGAGGTGCCGCAGCCGAACTTCCGCGAGCGGCGCGCCGCGGCCTTCCGCGCGTACTACGAGAACATGCCGCTGCGCCGCACCTCGATCCCGCGCGGCATCGACATGCAGCTCTACCGGCGCATCCGCTGGGGCAGGATGGCCACCTTCCACATGCTCGACACCCGCCAGTACCGCGACGACCAGGGCTGCGGCGACGGCTACAAGGACTGCCCCGCCGCCGTCGACCCCGCCCGCTCGATCACCGGCGCCGAGCAGGAGGAGTGGCTGCTGCGCGGCTTCCACCAGTCGCGCGCGCAGTGGGACGTCCTGGGCCAGCAGGTCTTCTTCGGCCAGCGCGACAACAACCCGGGACCCGCCAAGATCACTTCGCAGGACGCCTGGGACGGCTACGCCGCCTCCCGCCGCCGCATCACCCAGGGCTGGATCGACGCCGGGGTGCGCAACCCCGTGGTGCTGACCGGCGACGTGCACGCCCACTGGGCCGGCGACCTCAAGCTCGACTACGACGACCCGACAGGGCCCAGCGTGGGCTCCGAGCTGGTGACCACGTCGATCTCGACGGGCGGCGACGGGGGCGACTCCGACCCCGCGCAGCACCCGTTCCTGCAGATCAACCCGCACCTGAAGTTCTACAACAACCAGCGTGGATATGTGCTCACCACGATCGAGCGCGACCGGCTGACGGCCGACTTCAAGGTCGTGCCCCGGGTCCAGACGCCCGATGCCGAGGTCTACACCCGGGCCACGTTCGTCGTCGAGGACCGGGTGCCGGGGGTGCAGCAGACGTACCTGCGGCCGCTCGACCCGGCGCGCCGGCTCCAGCAGATCACGGTCGAGGACACCGTCCGCCTGGAGACGGAACGCCCGTAACGGCTCTCTTCGCAGCCCTTCTCCGCGAGCCCGGCCCCCGATGGGGGGCCGGGCTCGTCGCGGTCAGGGCCTGATCGACGGGCCCCCGTCGGAAGACGATGGGGTGTTCTGGTGTTGAATGGTCGGAAACCCGTACTCGGACGGAAGGATCGCCCGTGCCCACGATCGGTGTACTCGCCCTCCAGGGAGACGTGCGCGAACATCAGCGCATGCTTCAGGAGGCGGGCGCGACGGCCGTCGCCGTACGCCGCCCCGCCGAGCTGGACGCGGTCGACGCCCTGGTCATCCCCGGCGGCGAATCGACCACCATGTGGAAGCTCGCCGACACCTTCGACCTGCTGCAACCGCTGCGCGTCCGCGTCAAGGAAGGCATGCCCGCCTACGGCTCGTGCGCCGGCATGATCATGCTGGCCGACCGCATAGAGGACGGCATCGCCGGCCAGCAGACCATCGGCGGCATCGACATGGTGGTCAGGCGCAACGCGTTCGGCCGCCAGGTCGACTCCTTCGAATCCGACCTCGACTTCGCCGGGCAGCAGGTGCACGCGGTGTTCATCCGCGCTCCCTGGGTCGAATCCGTCGGCGCGGACGTCGAAGTGCTGGGCAGGTGCGAGCCTGGGGATAGGATCGTCGCGGTCCGTCAAGGTCCTTTGCTCGCTACGTCGTTCCACCCCGAGCTCACCGGGGACGTACGCGTGCACCGTTACTTCGTAGACATGGTGAGGGAGCTCTAGGTAATGTCCGGCCACTCCAAATGGGCGACGACGAAGCACAAGAAGGCCGCACTCGACGCCAAGCGCGGCAAGCTGTTCGCCAAGCTCATCAAGAACATCGAGGTGGCGGCACGGACCGGTGGCCCTGACCCGGACGCCAACCCCACGCTCTTCGACGCCATCTTCAAGGCGAAGAAGAACTCCGTGCCCAACGACAACATCGAGCGGGCGCGCAAGCGCGGCGGCGGCCTCGAAGCCGGCGGCGCCGACTACCAGACGATCATGTACGAGGGCTACGCGCCCGGCGGCGTCGCGGTGCTCATCGAGTGCCTCACCGACAACCGCAACCGCGCCGCCTCCGAGGTCAGGGTCGCGCTCACCCGCAACGGCGGCTCCCTGGCCGACCCCGGGTCCGTCTCCTACATGTTCAACCGCAAGGGCGTCGTGATCGTGCCCAAGAACGGGCTCGACGAGGACACCGTGCTCATGGCCGTCCTCGACGCCGGCGCCGAGGAGGTCAACGACCTCGGCGACTCCTTCGAGGTCGTCTCCGAGGCCGGTGACCTGGTGCCGGTCCGCAAGGCCCTCCAGGACGCCGGCATCGACTACGACTCGGCCGAGTCCAGCTTCCTGCCGACGATGAGCGTGCCCCTCGACGAGGAGGGGGCGAAGAAGGTGTTCCGGCTCATCGAGGCGCTGGAGGACAGCGACGACGTCCAGAACGTCTTCGCCAACTTCGACGTCTCCGACGACGTCCTCGCCGCCCTCGACTGACCTTTCCAGGGCTCGGGCCTCGTGTCCGGGCCCTGTCCTTTTCCCTTGCTCGCGAGTCCCTTGCCCGCGAGTCCGTTGTTCGCGGGTCCCTTGTTCTCAGGTTCACGCGGCTAGCAGGGGTGTGCCGGCGATCCCGCACTCGTCCTCCGGCTTCGGGATCGTTCAGGCGAGACGCCCACCACCGCGCTCCCTCGCGTCGCATGGCGGCGACGGGCCGTTCACGGCGAATCGTCCGGGGGACGGTCTGTCGGCGTGCGGGGGAGGGGGCGGTCCGCGTAGGGTCGGGCGACGTGACTTCCCCCAACCCCCAAGGATCCGGCACTCGGCTGGTCGGGCTGTTGCTCGCCGTACCGGCGCTGGTCGGCGCCCTCATTACGCTGGTGCTGCCGACCGCGCAGACGATCTGGCTCAGCTTCCAGAGCGGCGGCGTGCTGCGGAAGAGCGCGTACGCGGGGACCGAGAACTACGCCGAGCTGCTCGGCGACGACGCCTCCTGGCGGGC
The DNA here is from genome assembly GCF_040609855.1 of Nonomuraea sp. NPDC004580. Classification (NCBI taxonomy): domain Bacteria; kingdom Bacillati; phylum Actinomycetota; class Actinomycetes; order Streptosporangiales; family Streptosporangiaceae; genus Nonomuraea; species Nonomuraea sp. NPDC004580. The sequence goes on from NZ_JBEXLH010000005.1 coordinate 164,698, forward strand.
GCTGGGGTTCACGGTGTCGCTGGTCGGGTTCCCGCTGCTGGTGGCGTTGGTGGTGGGCCCGCTGCTGGCCCTCGCACTCCACCGGGCGGGCCCGTGGCCGCGGCGGGCCGGGCGCGTCCTGCTGTCGCTGGCCGTCGTCACGTTCTCGCCGGTGGCCGTGGCGGCGTCCTGGCTGCGCGGCCTGATGCCCGAGGAGTCGGGCCTGGTCGCCCTCGCCGAGGGGCTGCGCGACCCGGCCACCGCGCCTGGAACGCTCCGGCTCGTCGTGGCCGCCGCCACGTTCGGGCTGGTGTGCGCGCTGGCCGTCATCGCGTTCCTGCCCGCCCTGCGCGGTCACACCCCGGGGCCGGCGACCGTCGTGGTGGGCGTCCTCGTCGCGTTCGCCGTCGTGGCGGCAGGGCTGCAGACGTTCGCGCTGAGCCAGGTGCTCACCGGCGGCGGCCCTCAGCGCGCCACACAGACGCTCGCGGGCCTCCAGTACGACTACGCCTTCAGAACGGCCGAGTTCGGCCTCGGTGCGGCCGTGGCGACGCTCACGGGGGCGGTCCTGGGCGTGCTGGGCATCGCCGCCACGATCATCGCCGCCGCCTCCGGCCTCCGCATCACCCTCACCCCCAAGACCGACCTCACCGACCCCCGGACCCCACCGACCTTCGCCCCGGGAGACGCGCCCGCCCGACACGGACCGCCCGCCTCCTGCTCGCGAGGCGCGCTCACGTACGGCGCGCAGGGGCAGACCGCCTTCGGCCGGCAAGGCCCGGCGGCCTTCGGTACGCAGGGCTCCGCCGCCTTAGGGCCGGCGGGCGCATCGGGCACCGGCGGCGCCCACGGCTCTCAGTCGCCCTCTGGGCGCGCCCAGGAGAGCGCCCCCGCGGCTCACCCCGGTGGGGCGGGTGGGGTGACGTCCCCGTACCTGCCTGGGAGCGGGCAGCCCGAGAAGGCGCGGCAGGCCCCCGCGAGGCGCGCGGCCACACCGGCGGGCGCCGCGATCGGGATCGCCGCGTTAGCGGTGGTCGTGGTGGCCGCGTTCATGCTCGCCTGGCCGTGGATGGACGGCGTGCTGGCCTCCAGGGCGGGCGCGGCGAGCAGCCTCAGAGCCCAGGTCAACACGTGGGTCCCGGCCGTCGTCGGCGCCCTGGTCTCGGTGGGCGTGGCGTACCTGGCCGCCCTGGGCATCGGCGGCCTGCGCCCGCTCGGCCGCGCCAGCGAGTGGCTGCTGCTGATCTTCGCCCCCTGGCTGTTCGTCGGCGCGGGCCCGTTCAGCGTCGCCAACTGGCAGAACGTCCGCAACCTCGGCCTCATCGACACCTTCCCCGCCCTCATCCCGCCGCTGCTGGTGAGCGTCCCCGCGCTGCTGGTGCTGACCCTCCTGTGCAAGGGCCTGGCAGAACGCACCGACAGGGACTTCTACTCGGGGGTGTTCCTGCCGTCGCTGCCCATGGCGGGCATCCTGGCCGGCGCCGTCACGCTGGTGAACGCCCACGACGTCCAGTGGCCGCTCCTGGTCGTCCAGCACACCGACCTGTTCACCGCCCCGGTCGCCCAGATGGCCCAGGTGGGCGGCTTCTCCAGGGCCGCCGCCGACGTCGGCGCCGCGACGCCGCTGGCCGTGGTGGCCGTCGCGCTGGCCGTCCTGGTGACGGCCCAGCTCCTCTACCTCGACAGGCTCGCCATCACGACAAAGGATTCGCGGGTACGTACACCGGTTTCATAGGTTTGCTGCTTGTGGAAATACGCGACATAACGCCCGACGACCTCGACGACGTCCTCGACCTGCGCCGGCGGGCGTTCGGCCCGATGAGCCCGAGCAGCAAGGAGAAGTGGCGCAAGGCCGTGCTGCCCGCGCTGGCGGAGGGGCGCTACCTAGGGATGTTCGACGGCGGCAGGATCGCGGCGGCCGCCCGGCTGCGCCGCTTCACCCAGTGGTGGCACGGCCGCCCGCAGCCGATGGCGGCGGTCGCGGGCGTGACCGTCAGCCCCGAGGACCGCGGGCGCGGCGTCGGCACCGGCATCATGCGGGCCGTCCTCGACCGCGCCACCGAGCTGGGCGACGCGGTCTCCGCGCTCTATCCGGCCACCACGGCCATCTACCGCAACCTCGGCTACGAGCACGCGGGCGCGCAGCACATCATCCGCCTGCCCGCCGAGTCGCTGCGCGGCATCCGCCCGCCCGCCCAGGTCAAGCTGCGCAGGATGGGCCCGGGTGACGCCGCCGAGCTGATCTCCGTGCTGCACCGCGTGCACGGCGCGGCCCGCGCCAGCGGCCCGATCTCGTACGACGAGGACACCTGGAACCTGTGGCTGGACAACGAGGACGACTTCCTCTACCTGGCCGACGACGGCTACGCGGTCTATCGCTGGCGGGGTGACGACATGGAGGTCGAGAACGTCGTCGCCGCCTCCTCCGACACCCTGCGGGCGCTGTGGGGACTGGTCGGCAGCGCCTCCTCGGTGGCCCGCGAGCTCGTCGCCGCCGTGGCGCCCGACGACCCGGTGCTGTGGATGCTGCGCGAGCGTACGAAGGAGCAGCTCACGCGGGTGCGGTGGATGTTCCGGGTGCTGGACGTGGCCGCCGCCGTCGAGCGCAGGGGCTATCCGGCGCACGCGAGCTGCCAGGCCGTCGTGACCGTGGACGACCCGGTCAGGGGCGGGGGCACGTGGCGCGTGGACATCTCCGGCGGAACGGGCACAGCGACCCCCGCCTCCGGAGCCGGCGTCACGCTCTCGGTGAACGGCCTGTCCGCCTTGTACGCCGGGATTCCTACCTCGACGCTGCGGCTCAGCGGTCTCATGTCCGGAGATGACCGGTACGACGAGGCACTCGACGCCGCCTTCGCCGCCAAGCCGTACATGCTCGACTACTTCTAGCCTCCGCTTCCCGGTGCGCGCCCTCCCCGGCCACGGTAAAGTCTCGTGCCGAACAGATGTTCGGCGGCGCGGTCTCGGGAGGGCATGCCGGTGCGGGTGATGGGCGTCGATCCGGGGCTGACCCGGTGCGGGGTGGGCGCGGTCGAAGGGCGCCCAGGAGCGCCGCTGTCACTCGTGGCCGTCGGGGTGGTGCGCACGGGGGCCGACGAAGAGCTCGGCGCCCGGCTCGTCGGCATCGAGGCCGGCATCGAGCGCTGGATCGACGAGGTGCGCCCCGACGCGGTGGCCGTCGAGCGCGTCTTCAGCCAGCACAACGTCCGCACGGTGATGGGCACGGCGCAGGCCGCCGGCATCGCCGTCCTGTGCGCCGCCCGGCGCGGCCTCCCGGTGGCGCTGCACACGCCGTCCGAGGTCAAGGCCGCCATCACGGGCAGCGGCACGGCCGACAAGAAACAGATCGGCGCCATGGTCACCCGCCTCCTGCGCCTCACCGAGATGCCCAAGCCCGCCGACGCCGCCGACGCCCTCGCCCTGGCCATCTGCCACGTCTGGCGCGGCGGCGCCCAACACCGCCTCGCCACCGCCCTGGCCAAAGCCAGAAACCCCCACCGATGACCCCGACCCCACCCCACGCCCCCGGCCCGCGGCCCGTCCGCACGCGAGACGGCCACAGCCCGGCCCCGGGGCTGAGTGGCGCGGCGGCCCCGAGCGTGGTGGGGCCGAGCGCGGTGGGGCCGAGCGCGGTGGGGCCGGGTGTGGGGAGGCGTTTGTGTTCGATCTCGGCGGCAGCCGCGGCGAAGGTCACATGCTCCCGTTCTCAGCCCGTCGCCGGCCGCGGTGACCGCATGCGGAGCTCGGGGTTGCCGGGCGTGGCGGTGGTGGGTGCTGGGGTGGATCTGCGCTATGACAGGGGACCGGGTGTGACAGTGATGACGGAGACGGGAGGCCGAGCGTGATCGCGTCGGTGAAGGGCAAGGTGACGGCGATCGCCCCTGACGGGGCCGTGATCGAGGTCGGCGGTGTCGGCATCCTCACCCACTGCACGCCGGGCACGCTCGCCACGCTGCGGCTGGGCGAGGAGGCCAGGCTGGCCACGTCCCTCGTGGTGCGCGAGGAGTCGCTCACCCTGTACGGCTTCGCCACCGACGACGAGCGGGCCGTCTTCGAGCTGCTCCAGACGGCCAGCGGCGTCGGCCCCAAGCTGGCGCTGGCGATGCTCGCCGTCCACACGCCCAACGCGCTCCGCATGGCCGTGGCCTCGGCCGACCTCAAGGCGCTCACCCAGGTGCCGGGCATCGGCCAGAAGGGCGCCCAGCGCATCGTCCTGGAGCTGAAGGACCGGCTCGGCACCCCTGAGGAGACCGTCAACGCCGCGCTCAACGGCGACCGCCGCGCGGCCGTGTGGCGCGAGCAGGTCCACTCGGGCCTCGTGGGGCTCGGCTACTCCAGCAAGGACGCCGACGAGGCCATCGCCGTCGTCGAGCCCGAGGCGGAGGCCGACCTCGCCGCCGGCCGCCGGCCCCAGGTCGCCGCCCTCCTGAAGGCCGCACTCCGCTCCCTGAGCATCCGATGACCCACCACCCCGACCCCCTCAAGCCGCCGCGTGCCGCACATCTCGGCGCCGCGCGCGGTGCGCGGGCGCATGGCGCGCCCGCGCACCGCGCGGAGCAGGGAAGGTGGGGTTCGGCTGAGCTCCGGGCGAGGGGCAAGGGGCGAGGATGCCGAAGAGCGTCCCGGGGTCGGGCGAGGGGCGAGGGCGTCGAAGAGTGTCCCGGGGTCGAGCGAGGGTGTGTGGTGGCGGGGGAGAGGGGTGGCGTGATACGTGAGGGCGTGGTGGGCCATGACGGCCGCCCAGGCGGGCGTTCGGTGACTGAGGAGAGGAGGCGCTGGAATGGGATTTGAGCGGGACGAGATTCTGTCGGCCGCCGCCGGTGGCGACGAGCTGCAGATCGAGGCCGCACTCAGGCCCAAGCGCCTCAGCGAGTTCATCGGCCAGGGACGCGTCCGCGAGCAGCTGTCGCTGGTGCTGGAGAGCGCGTTGCGGCGGCAGCGGCCGCCCGATCACGTGCTGATGAGCGGCTCACCCGGCCTGGGCAAGACGACGCTGGCGATGATCATCGCGGCGGAGCTGAACGCGCCGCTGCGCATCACGTCGGGGCCGGCGCTGGAGCGGGCGGGCGACCTGGCGGCGATCCTGTCGACGCTGACCGAGGGCGAGGTGCTGTTCATCGACGAGATCCACCGGATGGCCAGGCCCGCCGAGGAGATGCTCTACCTCGCGATGGAGGACTTCCGGGTCGACATCGTCGTCGGCAAGGGGCCGGGGGCGACCGCGATTCCGCTGGAGATCGCCCCGTTCACGCTGGTGGGCGCCACCACCAGGGCGGGGCTGCTGCCCGCGCCGCTGCGCGACAGGTTCGGCTTCACCGCCCACATGGACTTCTACGAGGTCCCCGAGCTGGAGCAGGTGCTGCACAGGTCGGCGCAGCTGCTCGGCGTCGGGCTGCCGGATGAGGGCGCCCATGAGATCGCCCGCCGCTCCAGGGGCACCCCGCGCATCGCGAACCGGCTGCTGCGCCGGGTGCGCGACTTCGCCGACGTGCGTGCGGGCGGCGTGATCGACCGCGACGTCGCCTCGGCGGCGCTCAACCTCTACGAGGTCGACGGCGAGGGGCTCGACCGGCTCGACCGGGCGGTGCTCGGCGTGCTGCTGCGCAAGTTCGGCGGCGGCCCGGTGGGGCTGTCCACGCTCGCGGTGGCCGTGGGGGAGGAGCCCGAGACGGTCGAGGTGGTGGCCGAGCCCTTCCTCGTACGCCAAGGACTGCTGGCCAGGACCCCGCGCGGCCGGGTGGCGACCGCGGCGGCGTGGACCCACCTCGGGATGACACCACCGCCGGATGCGTTCGGAGCGTCACTTTTCGACTGATCACAGATCGGTTGCAACCATTTCAATATGGGAACTTCCCCGCGCGCCGAAACGCTGCTTCGTTGCCGCGTTTCGCAACAAGCGCCTACACTCCGTGGCTTGGCTGGCTGTGTAGGCTGACGGGCTGAGCGGCGCGGCCCGGAGCAACGCACGGAATCTCCGGCGCGAGGCCGGTGTCAACTCCTTGTACGACTATGGAAGGTCGCCCCTTATGGACATGGGACAACTCGGAAGCATCCTGCCGCTGATTCTTCTGGTGGTGGTGTTCTACTTCCTGCTGATCCGCCCCCAGCGCAAGCGCCAGCAAGAGGCGATCCAGATGCAGAACTCCCTGACGCCGGGCACCCGGGTCATGACCACGACCGGGCTGTTCGCCACCGTCGTCGCGATAGACAATGAGGACGTCGTCCTCGAGATCGCGCCAGGGATCGAGACCCGCTGGGTGAAGGCCGCCATCGGCCGCGTCGTCACCCCCGGCGACGCTCCGGCGAGTGACGAGCCGGCCGCTGACCAGGCCGAGCTCGGCGAGGAGGGCAAGACGGAGTCCGAGGCCACCGTGGAGCGCAACGGCGACCAGGACTCCAGCACGAAGAAGTCCTGACTAAGCTCTGCCACAAACCTCTATCTGAAAGAACTGACGACCAGTGGCCCGACCGACCAGCCGCCACAGCCGACCGGGGCGTACGCTCCTGGTGCTGCTGGCGCTCATCCTCGCCCTGGGCGGGACGATGTTCCTGCAAAAGGCGTACACGCCCAAGCTGGGCCTCGACCTAGCGGGCGGCACGACGGTGACGTTGTCCCCGGTGACCCAGAACAACGCGGCGCCGCCCGAGGAGATCCTCGACCGGGCGGTCAACATCATCCGCGACCGGGTCAACGGCACGGGCATCTCCGACGCCGAGGTCGCCAAGTCCGGCGACAACATCATCATCTCCATCCCGGGCGTGGGCCAGAACGAGGCCATCAAGCTGGTCGCGACCACCGCGGAGCTGCGTTTCCGTCAGGTGCTTGCCATGGAGGCCACGCAGGCCCCCGCCGACCTGGCCACCAACGCGCCGACGCCCGGCCCGTCGGGCAGCCCGTCGGCCCAGCCGTCCACCCGGCCCTCCCAGTCGGCCGCGACGCCGAGCGCGTCCCCGACCGGTAAGGCGCTCTCGTCCGCGCTGACCTCCCCGACGACCCCGCCCTCCGCGGGCGCGCCGCGGTCGGCCACCGAGACCGGTGACGGGCAGAAGAGCCAGGGCGACGGACAGGCCCGGCAACAGGACCCCGACGGGCAAGGCGACGGTGACGGCAAGGCCCGCACCGGCACCCAGAACAACCAGACCGGCCAGAACAACCAGACCGGCCAGAACAACCAGGACAACACCAAGGGCCAGAACGCCAAGGCGTCGCCGTCGGGCGCGCCCACGGCCGGCACGCCGCCCGCGCAGCCCCCGCAGCAGAACCCCGACATCAACACCGCCGGCATCGACCCCAAGGTGCTCGAGCAGTTCAACAAGCTCGACTGCGCCGACCCGTCCAACCGTGGCCAGGGCGTCCAGGACGACCCGAACAAGCAGTATGCCGCCTGCGAGACCGACGGCAGCTTCAAGTACGTCCTCGACGTCGCCAAGGTCGTCGGCACCGACATCGACACCGCCTCGGCCGGTGTCCGCCAGGGCACCACCGAGTGGATCGTCCAGCTCGACTTCAAGAGCAAGGGCGCCGGCGAGTGGAGCAAGCTCACCACCGCCGCCTACAACTCGCCCGAGCCGCGCAACAAGGTCGCGGTCGTGCTCGACGGCGTCGTCATCACCGCCCCCAACATCATCAGCCCGATCCCCGGCGGGCGGGCCGAGATCACCGGCGGCTTCGACCAGATCAGCGCCACCAACCTGGCCGACCAGCTCAAGTACGGCGCGCTGCCGCTGAAGTTCAACCGCAGCTCGGTCGACACGGTCTCCTCGACGCTCGGCCAGGACCAGCTGCAGGGCGGTCTCATCGCCGGCCTCATCGGCCTGGCGCTGGTGGTCGTCTACTGCATGCTCTACTACCGGGGCCTCGGCATCGTCGCGGTGCTGAGCCTCGTGGTGGCGACGGTCCTGACGTACACCGCGGTGGTCGTGCTCGGCCACAACGCCAACTTCCGGCTCTCGCTGCCGCACATCATCGGCCTGGTGGTCTCGATCGGCATCACCGCCGACTCCTTCATCGTCTACTTCGAACGCATACGTGACGAGATGAAGGAGGGCAGGCGCTCGCTGCGGGCGGCCGTCGAGGTGGCCTGGGTCCGCGCCCGGCGCACGATCCTGATCGCCGACGCCGTCATGTTTATCGCCGCCATCGTGCTGTACTTCCTGGCGGTGGGCGGTGTCGCCGGCTTCGCGTTCGCGATGGGCCTGACCACGCTGATCGACGTCGTGGTGGTGTTCCTGTTCACCAAGCCGTTCATCGCCATGCTGGCGAAGCTCAAGTTCTTCGCCAAGGGGCATCCGCTGTCGGGGCTCGACTCCGAGCGCATGAGCGAGACGGCCGGCCACAAGACCACTCCGCAGGAGGCCTGAGATGGGACTGGGGCGTCGCCTCTATCGCGGCGAGATCGACGTCGACTTCGTCGGCAAATGGCGGCTGTGGTACAGCCTGTCCGGCCTGCTGCTGCTGGTGTCGCTGGCCGGGCTGATCATCCACGGGCTCAACCTCGGTGTCGAGTTCAAGGGCGGCACGATCTTCTCGTTCAAGGCCCAGCACGCCACCGTCGAGCAGGTGCGTACGTCCGTCCAGGAGGAGGGCGTGCACCAGGTGATCGTCCAGCAGGCCGGCACCGACGGCTGGCGGGCGACCACCGAGAGCCTGCCGGAGGACACCAGGTCGCAGGTGCAGAGCGCCATCGCGAAGGACTTCAGCGTCCCGGCCGACCAGGTGAGCATCCAGGCCATCGGCCCGTCCTGGGGCGGTGAGGTGTCGCAGAAGGCGTGGATCGGCCTGGGCGTGTTCATGCTGGCGATCATCCTGTACCTGTCGATGGCGTTCGAGCCGAAGATGGCGCTGGCGGCGATCGTCGCGCTCATCCACGACCTCGTCATCACGGCCGGCATCTACGCCTGGTCGGGCTTCGAGGTCACGCCGGCCACGCTGCTGGGCTTCCTGACCATCCTCGGTTATTCGCTCTACGACGCGGTCGTGGTGTTCGACATGATCAAGGAGGTCACGGCCAAGCTGGGCCACACCTCGAAGCAGACGTACTCGATGGCGGCCAACAACGCCCTCAACCACACGCTGATCAGGTCGCTGAACACCTCGCTCGTCGCGATCCTGCCGGTGGCGGCGATCCTGTTCATCGGCACCACGCTGCTCGGCGCGGGCACGCTGAAGGACCTGTCGCTGGCTTTGTTCGTCGGCATGATCGTCGGTACGTACTCCTCGCTGTGCGTCGCCACGCCGCTGCTGGTGACGCTGAAGGAGCGCGAGCCGAAGTACCAGGCCATCGCCAAGAGGCTGGCCTCCACCGGAGGCGGCGGCAAGAAAGGCCCCAAAAGCGCGGCCGTAGCCAAGGGCTGACCCGCTCGTACGGCGGGCTCAACAGGCGCCCTCGTCCCGGGAAGGGGCGGGGGCGCCTGCCTGTGTGCGCCCCGAGGTCGCGTGGGCCTCAGAGAGGCGCTGAGAGCTCCGGGTACGGGTCAGGGCCCGGCATGCACCATCATGGAGCCCGGCACACGCCGGCGGAGAAGGGATGACCATGAGCGAGCTGAGCACGACGATCCTCGACCGGATCAGGGACGTGCCCGACTACCCCAAGCCGGGGGTCATGTTCAAGGACATCACCCCGCTGCTGGCCGACCCGGTGGCGATGGCCGCCGTGGTGGACGAGCTGGCCGGGCTGCACCAGGTGGACAAGATCGTGGGCATCGAGGCGCGCGGCTTCATTCTGGCGGCGCCGGTGGCCTACCGGGCGGGCGCGGGGTTCGTACCGGTGCGCAAGAAGGGGAAACTGCCCGCCGCCACGCTGGAGGAGTCCTACGATCTGGAGTACGGCTCCGCGACGATCGAGGTGCACCGCGACGCGTTCGCGCCCGGCGACCGGGTGCTCGTGGTCGACGACGTGCTGGCCACGGGCGGCACCGCGAAGGCGGCCGTGGAGCTGGTGAGGAGGGCGGGCGCCGAGGTCGTCGGCATCGCCGTGCTGATGGAGCTGGCCTTCCTGAAGGGACGTGAGCGCCTCGGGGGAGAGCGGTTGCACTCCCTTGTGACCGTCTGAGCCCGCCCGCGGCGGCCCAGGTTTCCTGCCTGGATACACTGGGGGGATCTGGACTCGAACGTGAGGAGCCACTGCGTGAGGAGTCTGTGTGCCCCGTGATGTGGTCGCGCCCGACGTAACCGACTCCGGCAATGCGGAGACGCCCGGTGTGCCGTCGGTGCGCCGCAGGCGTTTCGGGGGTGGGGCGATGAATCCGGTGCTGGAGCCGCTGTTCCGTACGGTCCGCGCCACCCACCCCAAGGCCGACCTGCGGGTGATCGAGCGCGCCTACGACGTGGCCGCCTACCACCACCGCGACCAGAAGCGGAAGTCGGGCGACCCCTACATCACCCACCCGCTGGCCGTCGCGACGATCCTGGCCGAGCTCGGCACCGACGACGAGACGCTGTGCGCGGCGCTGCTGCACGACACGGTCGAGGACACCGCCTACTCCCTCGACGAGCTGCGGGGCGACTTCGGCGACACGATCGCGTCGCTGGTCGACGGCGTCACCAAGCTCGACAAGGTGAAGTTCGGCGACGCGGCGCAGGCCGAGACCGTGCGCAAGATGGTCGTGGCGATGTCGCGCGACATCCGGGTGCTGATCATCAAGCTGGCCGACCGGCTGCACAACATGCGCACGATGCGCTACCTCCCCGAGCACAAGCGCCACCAGAAGTCGCGCGAGACGCTGGAGATCTTCGCCCCGCTGGCCCACCGCCTGGGCATGAACACGATCAAGTGGGAGCTTGAGGACCTCGCGTTCGCCATGCTCTACCCCAAGCGCTACGACGAGATCGCGCGCATGGTGTCGGAGCGGGCGCCGCGCCGCGACCTGTTCCTGCAGGAGGTCATCGAGAAGGTCTCGGGCGACCTGCGCGAGGCGAAGATCCGCGCGGTGGTCAAGGGCCGGCCGAAGCACTACTACTCGGTCTATCAGAAGATGATCGCCCGTGACGTCGCGTTCGACGACATCTACGACCTGGTGGGCATCCGCGTGCTGGTCGACTCCGTACGCGACTGCTATGCCGCGCTCGGCACCATCCACGCGAGGTGGAACCCGGTGCCAGGGCGGTTCAAAGACTACATAGCGATGCCCAAGTTCAACATGTACCAGTCGCTGCACACCACGGTGATCGGTCCTGAGGGCAAGCCGGTGGAGCTGCAGATCCGCACCCACGCGATGCACCACAGGGCCGAGTACGGCGTCGCCGCGCACTGGAAGTACAAAGAGGAGGTCGGCAGCCCGGGCCCCACGGGCAAGGTCAAGCCGGGCAGCGACATGGCCTGGCTGCGCCAGCTCCTCGACTGGCAGAAGGAGACCTCCGACCCGGGCGAGTTCCTCGAGTCGCTGCGCTTCGACCTGTCGGTCTCCGAGGTCTACGTCTTCACCCCCAAGGGCCAGGTCATCGCGCTGCCCGAGGGCGCCACGCCGGTCGACTTCGCCTACGCGGTGCACACCGAGGTGGGTCACCGCTGCATCGGCGCCCGGGTCAACGGCCGGCTGGTGCCGCTGGAGTCGCGGCTCGGCAACGGCGACACGGTGGAGATCTTCACCTCCAAGTCGCCCGACGCGGGGCCGTCGCGCGACTGGCTGAAGTTCGTCAAGTCGGGCAGGGCCCGCAACAAGATCCGGCAGTGGTTCTCGAAGGAGCGCCGTGAGACGGCGATCGAGGCGGGCAAGGAGGCCATCGGCCGGGCGATGCGCAAGCAGGGCCTGCCGCTGCAGCGCCTGATGTCCGGCGAGGCGCTGCTGGCGCTGGCCCGCGACCTGCGCTATCCCGACGTCTCCGCGCTCTACGCGGCGGTCGGCGAGGGCCACATCGCGGCCCAGTCGGTGGTGCAGAAGCTGGTGGCCTCGATCGGCGGTGTCGACAGTGCCGAGGAGGACATCGCCGAGACCTCGTTGCCCACCCGGCTGCGCGGCCGCCCGCGCGGCGGTGGCGGCGCGGGCGTGGTGGTGGCGGGCGACGCCGACGTCTGGGTGCGCCTGTCGAAGTGCTGCACCCCCGTGCCGGGTGACGAGATCGTCGGTTTCGTCACCCGCGGCCACGGCGTGTCGGTGCACCGGGCCGACTGCACGAACGTGCAGCAGCTGCGCGAGCAGCCCGACCGGCTGGTCGAGGTGAGCTGGTCGCCGAGCGACGACAGCGTGTTCCTGGTGGCGATCCAGGTCGAGGCGCTCGACCGGCCGCGGCTGCTGTCCGACGTCACCCGCACGCTGTCCGACCAGCACGTCAACATCCTGAGCGCGTCGGTCACGACCTCGCGCGACCGGGTGGCGATCAGCAAGTTCACCTTCGAGATGGGCGACCCCAAGCACCTCGGCCACGTGCTCAGGGCCGTGCGCAGCATCCAGGGCGTCTTCGACGTCTACCGGGTCAGCGGCGCGGGCAACTGACGGTTCAGCGCTGACGGTTCAGCGCTGACGGTTCAGCGCTGACGGTTCAGCGGCGCAGGGTCGGCAGGTTGACCACGATGGCCTCCTGCGTGCTGCGCGCGATCACCACGACCGCCTCCTGCGAGGGGTCGGGGTTCTCCTCCCTGTGCGGCACGTACGGGGGCACGAACACGTAGTCGCCGGGCCGCGCGTCGATGCGGGTCTCCCTGTCGTCCTCCAGGAACACGAAAGACGGCGTGCCGCTGACGACGTAGATGGCTGTCTCCGAGGCGCCGTGGTGGTGGTCGGAGGAGCGGGTGGCGGGCGCGACGTGCGTCTGGCCCATCCACAGCCGTGACGAGCCGGTGGTGGCGCCGCTGACGGCGGCCAGGCGGCGCATGCCGGAGCTCTGCGCCGTCTCGCCGGAGAGCTCTCCTGCGGCCACGTGACGCAGGGTCTGGTGGAAGGGGTCACCCTGATCCCGGTAGCCCTCCCAGAGGCGTCCTCCGGCCCGTTCGAGCACGCGCGTGGCGACGGCGGTGAGGCGTACGGGGTCGTCGTGCACCTTCAGCAGCTCGTCGGCCAGCTCGGGGTCGTGGGCGCGCAGCTCGCGCAGCAGCCACTTGCCGGTGCCCTGCCACCTGCCGCCCGCGCCGAGCGCCGCTCTCGCGGTGGCCTGCACGACCTCCCAGCCGATGAACGCCGCCTCGCCCGGGTCGGTGGCGCCGGCGAGGTCGTCGAGCAGGTCGGACAGCACGTAGCGGGCCCGCTCCGACTGCCCGGCGGGCTGACCCCCGGGACCGGCCGAGACCCGCTCGCCCAGGGCCGCCTGCAGGTCGCTGGCCCGGCCGCCGGTCCTGTCGGTCAGCACCGCGCCCTCGGAGCAGATGCGGGCCAGCGTCGGCCTGCGGGCCGCGAAGTCGCGCTCGATGTAGGCCGCCAGGCTGGTCTCGCTGTGCGCGAACAGCTCGATCGGCCAGTCACGCCAGCGCAGGCTCTCGCGGTAGGGGCGGTCGAGACCGTCGAGCACCACGATGATGTCGAGATCGGAGGTGCTGGTGCGGCGCTCGGTGAGCACGCTGCCGCCGACGAAGGCGTACAGGGCTCCCGGGAACGTCTCTTCGACGAAGGCGCGCGCGGCGGTGACGGGATCCATGCCGCACAGCCTAGATCGCGGGCCCCGCCGCACGCCGCCCGATTCGGCGACGGCGGCCCGCATGGCGACCGGCGAGGGGGCCCTCGTGAGAAGGGACCCCGCGCCGGATCAGCTGAACTCGGCCAGCGTGCGCTCCGCCTCCGCCAGCCAGGAACGGCGGGCGGTGAGCGCCTCCTCGGCCTCCTTGACGTCCTTCGCCCGGCCCGCGGCCTGCGCCTTGTCCAGACGCTTCTCCAGCTGCTCGATGGAGGTGCGCAGCTGGTCGACGGTGCTCTGGGCGCGCGCCCTGGCCTCGGGGTTGGAGCGCTTCCACTCGGCGTCCTCGGCCTTGCGCACGGCCTCGTCCACCCGGCGCAGCCCGCCCTCCAGGCGGTCGCGCTGGTCGCGCGGCACGGGGCCCGCGGCCTCCCAGCGCTCGAGGATGCTGCGCAGCGCGGCCCTGGCCGTGCGCACGTCGGTGACCGGCAGGATCTTCTCGGCCTCGGCCAGCAACTCCTCCTTGACCACCGCGTTGGCCGCCAGCGAGGCGTCACGCTCGGCGAACACCGCCGAGCGCGCCTGGAAGAACTGGTCCTGGGCGGCCTTGAAGCGGCCCCACAGCTCGTCCTCGGCCTCGCGCGAGGCCCGCCCCGCGTTCTTCCACTGCTGCATGAGCTCGCGGTAGACGGCCGCCGTGGGGCCCCAGTCGGTGGAGCCGGCCAGCGACTCGGCCTCGGCGACGATGCGCTCCTTCTCCGCGCGCACGCCCTCGCGCTGCTCGTCGAGCCCCGCGAAGTACGCCTTGCGCCGCTTGGCGAACGCCGTGCGGGCGGCGGACAGCCGCTTCCACAGCGTGGCCTCGGTGGCGCGGTCGATGCGGTCGGCCGCCTTCCACTCCTCCACGAGCTGGCGCAGCCGTTCGCCGCCCGACTTCCAGTGGGTGGTCTCCTCGGCGATGCGCTCGGCCTCCCCGACGATCCGCTCCTTGACCGTCCTGGCCTCGGCCCGCGCCTGCTCGCGCGCGGCCTTGACCTCCTCGCGGCGCTGGGCCACCAGCTCGGTCAGCCCGTCGAGCCTGGCCGTCAGCGCGGCCAGGTCGCCGACGGCGTGGGCCTCGGCCACGGCTTCGCGCAGCTTGGCGATGCCGGCCTCGGCCTGGGCCGGAGCGAGGTCGGTGCCCCTGACGCGCTGTTCGAGGAGCTGGACCTGACCGGCCAGCTCGTCGTACTTGCGATGGAAGTAGGCCAGTGCCTCTTCGGGTTCACCGGCCTGCCAGGAGCCGACGGCCCGCTCTCCCTCAGCCGTACGCACGTAGACGGTGCCGTCGTCGTCTACCCGGCCCCACGGGTCGGTGCTCACCGTGTCCTCCCGCACTATCCATCAGACCCTTCGGGACTACTTCGTCCCTAGTTTGTATTACGTCAGCTCTTGCCGGCGATTGTCACGTCTTTGATTTCGACGGTTTGCTTAGGTGCTCCTGTCCCATCTCCCGCGTCGGCGATCACGCCTGCTTTGTTCACCTTGTCCAGGATGTCGAGCCCCTTGGTGATCGTACCCACCGGCGTGTAATCCGGGGTGAGGCCGATGTCGCCGTAAACGAGGAAGAACTGGCTGCCCGTGCTGCCCGGCGCGGAGGTTTTGGCCATCGCCATCACGCCGCGCTTGTACTGGGCGCCCTGGAGGTTCTCCTCGGCCATGACGTAACCGGGGCCGCCCGAGCCGTCCTGGCTCTTGCCGTCGGCCTTGGCGGTCGGGTCGCCGCACTGCAGCATGGGGAACTTCTCGCTGCCGAGCCGGTGGCACTTGCTGCCGTCGTAGTACTTCTTCTTCGCCAGGAACTCCAGCGAGTTGGTGGTGCAGGGAGCCTTGGCGTTGTTCAGCTCGACGACGATCTCACCGAGGTTGGTGTCGATCGTCATCTTCTTCGTGGCGGGCTCGGTCTTGACCTTGGCCGGCGGCATGCCGACGTCCTTGACCTGACCGCCTGAGGTGTCCTTGACGTAGTCGCACGTGCCCGTCGCCGCGTCGTAGGGCTTCGGCCCCGTGTTCTGCGACGCCGGAGCGGTCTGCGCGGCCGTCGCGGAGGGCGAGGCGGCCGCCTCCGTGCCCGGGTCGTTGCCCCCGAGCAGCGCGACCGCGGCCACGATGCCGCCGACCACGACCACCACGCCCGCGGTGGAGCCGATGATCGCCGTGCGCTTGGCCTTCTGCTCACGCTCGATGCGGCGCTGCATCTGCCGCTCGTAGTGCTCGCGTGCCAGCTGCTTCTGCCGGTCCTTCCCCGTGGCCACCGCTTTGCCTCCCATAGTCAATCAACTGAGGTGGGCGAATCGTATCGGCCAACGGGTAATGATTCGCAGCCCGGCGACCCGCACCGGTACCCTTCGGTTACATTCCCATTGGCTTTTCGACGAGATCACCTGAGGCAGATGCTCATCGCCGGCTTCCCCGCAGGGGCCTTCCAGACCAATTGTTACGTAGTCGCGCCCGCGGCCGGCGAGGAGTGCGTCATCGTCGATCCTGGTCAGGACGCCGTCGAGGGCGTCGACGAGCTGCTGCGCGAGCACCGGCTCAAGCCCGTCGCCGTCCTGCTCACCCACGGCCACCTCGATCACGTCTGGTCGGTGGCCCCCGTCTGCGGCGCGCGCGACGTGCCCGCCTGGATCCACCCCGACGACCGCCACCTGCTGAGCGACCCGGCCGCGGGCTGGTCCGACACCAGCGCGTCGCTGTTCGGCGGCCTCACGCTGAGCGAGCCCGACGACGTGCGCGAGCTGTCCGACGGCGCCGTGCTGCCGCTCGCGGGGCTGGAGCTCGTGGTCGATCACACGCCAGGCCATACCAGGGGGTCGGTGAGCTTCCGGCTGCCCGACGACGAGATCATGTTCTCGGGCGACCTGCTGTTCGCCAGCTCCATCGGCCGCACCGATCTTCCCGGCGGCGACTACGCGACCATCCTGAGCAGCCTGGCTACCAAGTGTCTGCCGCTGCCGGACGATACGGTCGTCCTGCCGGGCCACGGACCACAGACCACGATCGGCCGCGAGCGCGCGACCAACCCATATCTCAAGGAAGCAGCGCCGCACGCCGGTCCCACACGAGGGATCTAATGAGCTTCCAAGCACCGAAAGGCACCTTCGACTGGCTGCCACCCCGCTCCGAGCGGGTCCTCGCCGTACGCGAGGCGCTGGCCGCGCCGCTGCGCCTCGCCGGCTACGGCTACATCGAGACGCCGGTCTTCGAAGACACCCAGCTGTTCGCCAGGGGCGTAGGCGAGTCGACCGACATCGTCTCCAAGGAGATGTACACCTTTCCCGACAAGGCGGGCCGCTCGCTGACGCTGCGCCCCGAGGGCACCGCCTCGGTGGTCCGTGCGGTGCTCCAGCACAACCTGCACATCGGGCAGCTGCCGGTGAAGTTGTGGTACTCCGGCAGCCAGTTCCGCTACGAGCGCGCCCAGAAGGGCCGCTACCGCCACTTCTGGCAGGTCGGCGCGGAGGCGCTGGGCGCCGAGGACCCCGCGCTCGACGCCGAGCTGATCGTGCTCGGCGCGCGCGGCTTCGCCTCCCTCGGGCTGCGCGACGTGCGGCTGCTGCTCAACTCGCTCGGCGACAAGAACTGCCGGCCCGCCTACCGCGCCGCGCTGCAGGAGTTCCTGCGCGGGCTCGACCTCGACGCCGACACCAGGGCCCGCATCGAGATCAACCCGCTGCGGGTGCTCGACGACAAGCGGCCCGAGGTGCAGGCCCAGCTCGCCGATGCGCCGCTGGTGGTCGACCACCTGTGCGCCGAGTGCCGGGCCTACCACGAGGAGGTGCGCGCCCTGCTGAACGCCTCCGGCGTCGCCTTCGAGGACGACCCGCGCCTGGTGCGCGGCCTCGACTACTACACCCGCACCACGTTCGAGTTCGTCCACGACGGGCTCGGCTCGCAGTCGGCCGTCGGCGGCGGCGGCCGCTACGACGGGCTCAGCGAGATGCTCGACGGGCCGCCGCTGCCCAGCGTCGGCTGGGCGCTCGGCGTCGACCGCACGTTCCTGGCCATGGAGGCCGAGGGCCTGCTCGGCGACGACGCGGCACACGAGCGCGTGCAGGTGTACGGTGTCCCGCTGGGTGACGACGCCCGGCGCCGCATGTTCCTGCTCATCGACGAGCTGCGCGCGGCGGGGCTCAGCGCCGACATGGCCTTCGGCGGCAAGGGGCTCAAGGGCGCGATGAAGGGCGCCGGCCGCTCGGGCGCCGCGTTCGCGCTGATCCTGGGCGAGCGTGACCTGGCCGCCGAGGCCGTGCAAGTGAAGGACCTGGCCACCGCCGAGCAGACCGAGGTGCCGCTGGCCAAGGTCGTCGACGTCTTGAAGGGGAAGGTGCAGTGACCGGCGAGCCAGGGCCGCTGCCTCCCCTCACTCATCCGCATGAAGGGAAAGTGCAGTGATCCGCACGCATACCGCCGGGTCGCTCCGCGAGGAGCACGCCGGGCAGCAGGTGACGCTCGCAGGATGGGTGGCGCGCCGCCGTGACCACGGCGGTGTCGTCTTCATCGACCTGCGCGACGCCTCCGGCTCGGCGCAGGTGGTCTTCCGCGAGGAGGACCACGCCCACGACCTGCGCGCCGAATACTGCGTGCAGGTCGTCGGCAAGGTCAGGGTGCGGCCAGAGGGCAACGAGAACCCCGAGCTGCCCACCGGCGCCATCGAGGTGGTGGCCGACACGGTCGAGGTGCTGAGCGAGTCGGCGCCGCTGCCGTTCCCGATCGAGGGCAACGTGGGGGTGTCGGAGGAGGCGCGGCTCAAATACCGCTACCTCGACATCCGCCGGCAGCAGGTGGCCAACGCGATGCGCACCCGCTCCAAGGCGACCTACCTCGCCAACGAGGTGATGCACGAGCTCGGCTTCGTCTACGTCGAGACGCCCACCCTGACCCGCTCCACGCCAGAGGGCGCGCGCGACTTCCTGGTGCCGGTGCGCCTGCAGCCGGGCAACTGGTACGCCCTGCCGCAGTCGCCGCAGCTGTTCAAGCAGCTGCTGCAGGTGGCCGGCCTGGAGCGCTACTACCAGCTGGCCAAGTGCTACCGCGACGAGGACCTGCGGGCCGACCGGCAGCCGGAGTTCACCCAGATCGACGTCGAGATGTCGTTCGTCGACCAGGAGGACGTCATCGAGGTCGGCGAGAAGCTGATCGGCCGGCTGTGGAAGGAGATCGCCGGCTACGAGCTGCCGACCCCGCTGCCGCGCATGACGTACGCCGACGCGATGGCCCGCTTCGGCTCCGACAAGCCCGACCTGCGCTTCGGCCAGGAGCTCGTCGAGATGACCGACTACTTCTCGGGCACCTCGTTCCGCGTCTTCCAGGCCGACTACGTCGGCGCCGTCGTCATGCCAGGCGGGGCCTCGCAGACCCGCAAGGAGCTCGACGGCTGGCAGGAGTGGGCCCGCTCGCGCGGCGCCAAGGGCCTGGCCTACGTGCTCGTCCAGGAGGACGGCACGCTCGGCGGCCCGGTCGCGAAGAACCTGTCGGAGCAGGAGCTGTCCGGGCTGGCCGGCAAGGTCGGCGCGCAGCCGGGCGACGCCGTCTTCTTCGCCGCCGGCGCCAAGAGCGCCGCCCGCGACCTGCTCGGCGCGGCCCGGCTGGAGATCGGCCGGCGCTGCGACCTGATCGACGAGTCGCAGTGGTCGTTCCTGTGGGTCGTCGACGCGCCCATGTTCGAGGAGGACGGCGAGGGCGGCTGGACGGCCGTGCACCACCCGTTCACCGGGCCGAAGCCGGAGTGGGCCGACAACTTCCAGGACCACCCGGGCGAGGCGCTGGCCTACGCCTACGACATGGTCTGCAACGGCATGGAGATCGGCGGCGGCTCGATCCGTATCCACCGGGCCGAGATGCAGCAGCGCGTCTTCGACGTGCTCGGCATCTCCAAGGAGGAGGCGGAGAGCAAGTTCGGCTTCCTGCTCGAGGCGTTCAAGTACGGCCCGCCCCCGCACGGCGGCATCGCCTACGGCTGGGACCGCATCTGCATGCTGCTGTCGGGCGGCGACTCGATCCGCGACGTGATCGCGTTCCCGAAGACGGCCTCCGGCTTCGACCCGCTGACCGGCGCGCCCACGCCGATCACGACGGAGCAGCGCAAGGAGGCGGGCGTGGACGCCGCGCCCAAGCAGGCGTAGTCCCGCGAACGAGGACGGCCCGAGCGCCCCGCGAAGGGGCGCCCGGGCCGTTTTCACATACCGGCGAGGGCCGCGTGTCAGGAGAAGGTGATGCGCTTGATGACGACCGGCTTGCGCGGCGCGGTGGTGCCGCCGTCGCCGGTGATGTCGGCCTCGTTGACGATGAGGTCCTTGGGGCTGGTGGCCAGGCCCTCCAGCATCTCCATGCCCTCGCTGACCATGCCGACGACCGAGTAGCCCGCGCCGATCTGCATGTTCTCGTTGGACAGCGAGATCGCGAACTGACTGTTGTTCTGCCCGGCCGACTCACCCGGCTGGGTCATGAACACCACGCCCTTGCCGACCGGGATCTCGAAGTTCTCGTCGCCGTAGACGTAGCCCGCGGTGCCCTGGCCGTCGGTCGGGTTCTTGCCGTCGGCCTTGGCCAGCGGGTCACCGCACTGCAGCATGTGCACGCCGGACACCTCGGGCGTCACCAGGCGGTGGCACTTCATGTCGTTGTAGAACTTCTTGCGCGACAGGAAGTTCAGCGAGTTGACCGCGCACGGCGCCTCGTTCGTCATCAGGTCGACGACGACGTTGCCGCGGTTCAGCTCGATCGTCATCTTCTTGAGCTTCAAGTTCGGCTTCTTGGGCGGCAGGCCCACGAACTTGTTGGGCACCGACTTGTCCCGCTTGTAGTTGCACGTCACGGGGCCGGTCCTGGTCGGCGTGGGCGTCTGGGGCGTCGCCGGGGTGCTGGCGCTGGCCGAGGGGCTCGCCTGCGCCGAAGCCTCGTCGGGCTCGTTGTCGACCAAGGTGGTCGCCGCGAAGACGCCGCCCGCGACCACGACGACAGCCACGGCCGCGCCGATGAAGGTGTTCCGCCTCGCCTTGGCGGTCTGCGCGGCGGCGCGCTTCGCCTGCCGTTCCTTGTGCTCCCGCGCCAGCTCTTTCTGGCGGTCCTCTTCGCTCTGGCGGTCGTCGCCGCTCACCGCTATGTCCTCTCGTCTTTGCCAAGGTATGACCAAACAACTCCGCGAATGCTACCGGCCTTCGATATGTGACGGACGTAAGTGGCGAAAGCCGAGCGAAGCGACCGCTGAGGCCGCGAACCAGCAGGCGGCGCGGACCGTAAGTGAAGGAGAACCAAGGAGTCCCCATGTTCGACGAGATCCTCGGCCTTCCGGCCCACCCCCTGATCGTCCACTTCGCCGTCGTGCTCACGCCGCTGCTCGTCGTCGTGGCGCTCGCGTACGCGCTCGTGCCCCGCTGGCGCCCCTCCACCGCGTGGGCCGTCGTGCTGCTCTCCCTGGCGGCGCCCGCGGCCGTGTTCGTCGCCAGGCAGAGCGGCGAGAGCCTCAAGGAGGCCAGGTTCGGCGAGGTCGAGGGCGAGATGGCGGCGCGCATCTCCGCGCACGAGGGCTTCGCCCTGCCGCTGCTGCTGTCCGTGCTCGGGCTCGGCGCGTCCGCGCTGCTCCTCGTGTACGCCTCCCGCCCCGCCCGCGACTCCCTGCCGGGCGACCGCTTCGGCCGGCCCGTCACGGTCGTCCTCGCGGCGCTGACGGTCGTGCTGGCCGCCGTGGCCGCTTCCTACGTCTTCCTGGCCGGGGACTCGGGAGCCAGGGCCGTGTGGTCCTAGCGGGCCCGCCGCAGCGTGTAATCTCGCGTTGTGGATAGCCTGTTCGATTCGGCGGCCGAGGCGGCCACCCCGCAGCCGCTCGCCGTGCGCATGCGTCCGCGCACACTCGACGAGGTGATCGGCCAGCGGCATCTGCTCGGGTCGGGCACCCCGCTGCGGCGCCTGGTCGAGAGCGAGGCTCCCATGTCGCTGTTCCTGTGGGGGCCGCCAGGCACCGGCAAGACCACGCTCGCCTACGTGGTCTCCAATGTCACCAAGCGCCGCTTCGTCGAGGTCTCGGCCGTCTCCGCCGGGGTGAAGGACGTCCGCGCCGCCATCGACTCGGCGCGCCGCGAGCTCGGCATGACCGGCCGCCAGACCGTGCTGTTCGTCGACGAGGTGCACCGCTTCAACAAGGCCCAGCAGGACGCCCTGCTGCCGGCCGTGGAGAACCGCTGGGTCACCTTCATCGGCGCCACCACGGAGAACCCGTTCTTCTCGGTCATCTCGCCGCTGCTGTCCCGCTCGCTGCTGCTCACGCTCGAGTCGCTGACCGACGACGACGTGCGGGCGGTGCTGGAGCGGGCCGTGTCCGACCCGCGCGGGCTCGGCGGGCGCAACACGCTCGCGCCCGAGGCGCTCGACCACCTCGTGCGCCTGGCGGGCGGCGACGCGCGGCGCTCGCTCACCTACCTGGAGGCGGCGGCGCTGCTGGCCGACGACATCACCGTGGAGGTGGTGGAGAAGGCCGTCGACAAGGCCGCCGTACGCTATGACCGGCAGGGCGACCAGCACTACGACGTCATCAGCGCGTTCATCAAGTCGATGCGCGGCTCCGACGCCGACGCGGCGCTCCACTACCTCGCCCGCATGATCGAGGCCGGCGAGGACCCGCGCTTCATCGCCCGCCGCATCGTCATCTTCGCCTCCGAGGACGTCGGCCTGGCCGACCCGACCTGTTTGCAGACCGCCGTGGCCGCCGCGCAGGCGGTGCAGCTCATCGGGCTGCCCGAAGGGCAGATCAATCTGGCCCACGCGGTCATCCACTGCGCCACCGCGCCCAAGTCCAACGCCGTCGTCAAGGCCATCGGGGCGGCGATCGGCGACGTCCGCAAGGGGCTGATCGGCCAGGTGCCCGGCCACCTGCGCGACGCCCACTACGCCGGGGCCGCCAAGCTGGGCCATGGCGACGGCTACCGATACCCCCACGACTACGACCACGGGCTCGTGCGCCAGGACTACGCGCCCGATCAGGTGCGCGAGCGGCGCTACTACCAGCCGACCCGCCATGGGGCCGAGGCGCCGGTGGCCGAGCGGTGGGCGAAGATCCGCGACTTCCTCAGGGGGTCATGACACCTTCGCCGGCGAATCGTCCAAAGTGGTACTAAGTCCCGCGATCACGGGGAATGACGATCGTTGTGAAGCCGACCGTGACCCCCGGCGGCGGCCTGTTCGGGCCCCGATCGATCACCTGGCGCGTCCACACCGAGACGCCCGCCTGGCCGGCGGCCGTACGCGCCTTCCAGCTCCAGGCCCTCCACCCGCGCACGATCCGCGGCATCGTCCAGAATCACCTGCTCGACGACGCCGAGGCGGTCAGGGAGCGGCTGCGGCGGCGGCTCGGCTTCGTCGCCCTGCGCACGTTCGGGACGCGTGAGCAGGCCGAGGAGGCGTACGAGCGGGCCCGCGAGGTGCACGCCCGCCTCATCGGGCTCGACACCGCGACGGGCACGCTGTTCCGGCTGGACGAGCCGGAGAACCTGCGCTGGGTGCACTGCGCCGAAGTGGCGTCCCACCTGGAGGTCGCCCGGCTGTCGGGGGTGGCGCTGACGGCGGGGGAGCGGGACGCGTACGTGGCCGAGCAGCGCCGCGCCGCGTCCCTCGCCGGCCTCACCGACGTGCCGGGCACCGCAGGCGAGCTGGACGACCACCTCACCGGGATGCGCGCCCACCTGTACGCCACCGACGAGGCACGCGAGCTGCTGCGCCTCGTCGTCACCCCACCGCCCTCGCTCCGGCCGGGCACCCTGCCCGCCGTCGGCGCGCTCGCGTTCGCCACGCTGCCCGGCTGGGCCAGGAGCATGTACGGCTGCCCGGGCGACGCGGCGGCCGGATACGCGGCGGGCGCGGCGCTCAAGGCGCTGCGCGCGGCGGCCATGGCGATGCCGGAACGGCTGGTGGCGCCCGAGATCCGGGCCGCGCGCGCCCTCATGCGAGCGGCGGCGCGGACCCGGGGAGCCGACGTGGCTGCCTGATCGGGGGAGCTGTCCGCACTAACGTTGTCACCCGAACGCGATAGGGTCTTGACGTTCCGGCCCAGCGTACGTAGGGAGATGCGCGGATGCTTACCGCTGGAGAGGTCGCCGGGCTGATCGCCGCCACGGGCTGGGTGGTCCTGGTGTGCGTCATGGCCATGGTGCTCGTCAAGCTCGCCCGGCTGCTCAACGAGACCACCAAGGCGGTCTCCGACCTGAACAAGCGCCTGGCGCCGCTGCTCGACGACGTGAGCGTGACGGTCAACGAGACCAACAGGCAGCTCGTCGCCGTCGAGGCCATCGCCAAGGACGTCAAGCAGGTCAGCGGCCACGCGGCCAAGCTGAGCGCGGTCACGCAGACGATCTTCACCGGCCCGCTGATCAAGGTGTCCTCACTGAGCTACGGCCTGCGCAGGGCCATCGAGGCCCGCCGGCCGCGCCGCCCCGTGCGCACGAACGGGCGCCGCGTTCAGGAGCGCGCACGATGATCAGACGCATGTTCTACGTCTCGCTGGGCGCGTTCCTCGCCTTCTGGGTGATGCGCCGCCTGCAGGCCCTCCACCCCGACCACGTCGCCCGGCGGACGGCCGACGGCGCCGCGGGCATGCTCCGGCAGGTGAGAGACTTTACTCACGACGCGCTCGGCGAGGCCGCGGAGCGCGAAACCGAGTTGCGCGCCCGGTTCGGCCTCGACAAGGCTGAAAACGCCGGATGACGCTCGCCCGCCGACGGCGGGCGGCTCGACGAACACGACAACACGACTGACTACAGCAAAGGATGGCCACCATGGAGTCGGCAGAGATCGCGCGCCGCTTCCTGCGCTTCTTCGAGGAGCGTGGGCACACCATAGTGCCCTCGGCCAGCCTGATCGCTGAGGACCCGACGCTTCTCCTGGTCAACGCGGGTATGGTGCCGTTCAAGCCGTACTTCCTGGGGCAGCGCAGGCCTCCGGGGTCACGGCTCGCCACCGCCCAGAAGTGCGTCCGCACGCCCGACATCGACGAGGTCGGCAAGACCACCAGGCACGCGACGTTCTTCCAGATGCTGGGCAACTTCTCCTTCGGCGACTACTTCAAGGCCGAGGTGATCCCCTACGCGTGGGAGCTGCTCACCAGGTCCGAGTCCGACGGCGGCTTCGGCTTCCCCGAGGACAAGCTGTGGGCGACGGTCTACCTCGAGGACGACGAGGCGTACGACATCTGGCGCAACAAGGTCGGCCTGCCCGAGCACCGCATCCAGCGCCGCGACCTCGAGGACAACTACTGGCACATGGGCGTGCCCGGCCCGGGCGGCCCCTGCTCCGAGATCTACTACGACCGCGGCCCCGAATACGGCAAGGAGGGCGGCCCCGTCGCCGACGAGGACCGCTACCTCGAGGTCTGGAACCTCGTGTTCATGCAATACCAGCTGAGCGCGGTCCGGGCCAAGACCGACTTCGACATCTCCGGCGAGCTGCCGAGCAAGAACATCGACACCGGCATGGGCCTCGAGCGCATGGCGGCGATCCTGCAGGGCGTCGACAACATCTACGAGATCGACACCACCTACAAGATCCTCGACAAGGCGGCCGAGCTCACCAAGACCCGCTACGGGCGCGACCAGCGCGCCGACGTCAGCCTGCGGGTCATCGCCGACCACGTGCGCACCGGCACCATGCTGGTCGCCGACGGCGTGCTGCCCGGCAACGAGGGCCGCGGCTACGTCCTGCGCCGCATCCTGCGCCGCTCGATCCGCAACCTGCGCCTGCTCGGCTCCGGCGACGAGCGCTACATGCACGAGCTGACCGACGTCGCGATCAACGTGATGGGCGAGCAGTACGACCAGCTCAAGGCCGACGCGCCGCAGATCCACGCGGTCATCGACGCCGAGGAGGCGTCGTTCCTCGGCACGCTGCGCACCGGCACCGCGATCTTCGACGTCGCCGTCGAGGAGACCAAGCGCAAGTCGGGCACCACGATCCCCGGCGACCAGGCGTTCAAGCTCCACGACACCTACGGCTTCCCCATCGACCTGACGCTGGAGATGGCGGCCGAGCACGGCCTCAAGGTCGACGAAGAGGGCTTCCGCCGGCTCATGAAGGAGCAGCGGGCGGCGGCCAAGGCCGACGCGGCGGCGAAGAAGACCGGAAACGCCGACATCTCCGTGTTCGGGCAGATGCTGGAGTCCGCCGGCAAGGTCGACTTCCTCGGCTATGACGAGACCGAGGCCGACACCCGCATCGTCGGCGTCCTCGTCGACGGCCTGCCCGTCCCCGCGGCGGGCGCGGGCAGCACGGTCGAGGTCGTGCTGCAGCGCACCCCGTTCTACGCCGAGGGCGGTGGCCAGCTCGCCGACCAGGGCGTCATCCGTACGGGTGGGGCCGAGGTCGAGGTCGTCGACGTGCAGTCGCCGCTCAAGGGCCTCATCGTGCACCGCGGCAAGATCCGCAGCGGTGAGCTGCGGGTAGGCGACGAGGCGCAGGCGGAGATCGACATCGAGCGGCGCCGCGCGATCTCGCGCAGCCACAGCGCCACCCACCTCGTCCACCGCGGCTTCAAGAACGCGCTCGGCGAGACGGCGGCGCAGGCCGGCTCGGAGAACTCCCCCGGCCGCTTCCGCTTCGACTTCACCGCGGCGGGCGCGGTGCCGCCGAGCGTGCTGCGCGACGTCGAGGACGAAGTCAACGCCGTGCTCATCAACGACCTCAAGGTCAACGCCTTCTACACCTCCCAGGCGGAGGCGCGGGCGATGGGCGCGCTGGCCATGTTCGGCGAGAAGTACGGCGACGAGGTCCGCGTGGTCGAGATCGGCGACTACTCCCGCGAGCTGTGCGGCGGCACCCACGTCCACAGCTCCGGCCAGCTCGGCCTGGTCAAGGTGCTGGGCGAGCAGTCGGTCGGCGCGGGCGTGCGCCGCGTCGAGGCGCTCGTCGGCATCGACGCCTTCCGCTTCCTCGCCCGCGAGAGCGTGCTGGTCAACCAGCTCAGCGAGCAGCTCAAGGCGCGCCGCGAAGAGCTGCCCGAGCGCATCGAGGGCATCGTCACCCGGCTGCGCACCGCCGAGAAGGAGCTGGAGCGGCTGCGCTCCGCCCAGGTGCTCCAGGTGGCGGGCGAGCTGGTGTCGCAGGCCCGTGACCTGGGCGGCGTCTCCGTCGTGACACACCGCGCGCCTGATGGCACCGGCGCCGATGACCTGCGTAAGCTCGCGCTTGATGTACGCGGCAGGTTCCCGGCCGACCGGCCGGCGGTCATGGTGATCGTCGGCGTCCCCTCCGACCGGCCCGTGGTGGTTGCCGCGGTCAACGAGGCGGGACGCGAGCGGGGGCTCAAGGCCGGACGGCTGGTCGGCGTCGCCGCCAAGGCTCTTGGGGGTGGCGGTGGCGGCAAGGACGATGTCGCGCAGGGCGGCGGCACACGACCGGAGGCGATCGGCGACGCGCTGCGCCTGGTTGACGACGCGATCGTGGGGCAGCTCGGCTGACATGAGGTTCGGTTCACGGATCGGCGTCGACGTCGGTTCTGTACGTATCGGCGTGGCGCGCAGCGACCCGTCCGGGTTGCTGGCCACGCCGGTCGAAACCGTGCGGCGGGGCAAGGGCGACCTCGACCGCATCGCCGCGATCGCCGCCGAGCACGAGGCGATCGAGGTCGTGGTGGGGTTGCCCACCTCGCTGTCCGGGCGTGAGGGGCAGGCCGCGGGGCTGGCGCGCGAGTTCGCCGCCAGGCTCGCCGTGCGGCTGGCTCCCACGCCCGTCCGCCTGTTCGACGAGCGGCTGACCACGGTCACCGCGCAGCAGGGCCTGCGGGCCAGCGGCGTGCGGGCCAAGAAGCAGCGCGGCGTCGTCGACCAGGCGGCGGCCGTCGTGCTGCTGCAGGACGCGCTCGACTCCGAGCGCGCCACGGAGAGACCACCAGGCAGGCCCGTCGAACCGCCCCGCGCGGCCGACGGACCTGCCTCATGAACGCGCCCACGCCCACATCCCGTGACGGGTGGCCCGCTGCTCGGGCCACCACTTTCACGCTGCCCTCTTCCGAGCACGCCCGCCACTTTTTCCGAGACGCACACCGGTCCTCCGGGAACGCGCGGCGCCGCGTGGCGAGTGACTCTGCCGGGACGTGCCGTCCCGAGGCCGCTGTCCGCAGCTCTTTGGAGCGTTCCGATCGGGTGTCCGATGAGGTGGTCGCATGAACAGGACACCGGGCGACGAGGACGACCTCGGCGACATGATCCCCTTCCAGGACGGCGATGACCTGCCCGGCAGCACAGAGCCAGAGCCCGAGCCCGAGGCCCGAACCGCGCCCGGGGCCCGGCCCGGCCACGAGGAGCGGCCCGCGCCCGAGGCCGGTCGAGACGGGCTGGCCGAGCCCGATCGGCAGGCTGCAGCCGCTGCGCAGCCGGGCCCCGAGGAGCGGGTTGCCGCTGGGGCGGAGCCGGGGTCTGAGCGGCGGGCGGCTGCGGGAGCGGAGGCGGGGGCCGAGCGGGGGAGCGCCTCCGATGAGCAGCCCCCTTCCCGGCCTCCTTCCCATTCCCCTTCCGAGGAGGCCGCTGGGGACGGTGTGGCTGCGGGGCGGCGGAGGGCTTTGCGGAAGGTGGGGGTGCTGTCCGCTGGGTTGCTGGCCGGGGTTCTGGCGATGGGTGTGGGGGCCATCACGGTCGTCAAGCCGTACCTGAGTCCTGATGACTTCGAGGGGCCGGGCAACGGCGCGGTGACGGTGCGGATCACGCCGGGGTCGAGCGCGTACGCGATCGGGGCGGCGCTGGCCGAGGCAGGGGTGGTGGCGAGCGCGCAGTCGTTCGTGAACGTGACCGAGCAGCGCGCGGTGAGCGACCGGCTGCGGCCGGGACACTACCGGCTGCGCAAGGGCATGGCCGCGGCGGCGGCGCTCGACCTGCTGCTCAAGCCCGCCTCGCGGGTGGTGCGGCGGGTGACCGTGCCCGAGGGACTGCGGGTGCAGGAGGTGTTCAGCCGGCTGGCCAAGCTGGCCGGGCTGCCGGTCGAGGAACTGCGCAAGGTGGACAAGGCCCTCGTCGGCCTGCCCAAGTACGCTCCCGGGCTCGAGGGCTTCCTGTTCCCCGCCACGTACGAGATCGAGCCCGGCGACACCGCCGTGGACGTGCTGGCGGCGATGGCCGAGCGGTTCGAGGCCGCGGCCCGTCACGTGGGCCTGGAGGAGCAGGCCGCGCAGGTGAACCTGACGCCGCTCGAAGTGGTCACGGTGGCGAGCATGATCCAGGCCGAGGGCGGCACTGACGAGGACTACCCGAAGATCGCTAGGGTGATCTACAACCGGTTGGCGAAGGGCACCCCGTTGGAGATCGACAGCACGGTGCTGTACGCGCAGAACCGGCGGACGCTGGCAGTCACGGAGAGCGACACCAAGGTGAACTCTCCCTACAACACCTACCGGCACAAAGGGCTGCCCCCAGGCCCCATCGCCAATCCGGGCGAGAAGGCACTGATGGCGGCCCTGAACCCGGCTGAAGGCGATTGGCACTGGTTTGTTACCACGGATCCCGCGCATAGAATCACCAAATTCACCAACAAAGAGAGCGAGTTCGTGAGATACCGGGAAGAGTTGAACAAGAACCTCGGGACACGCTGATGTTCGTTGGGACCCGCACTGTCCCCGCGCAAAAGCCCCAAAACGGGGCATGCGTCCTCTTTCCGTCCCCTAGCATGGCTACCCAGAGTGATCCCCGTCGGTCGGAGTGGTGCGTCCGGCGGATTCCCCCGTTTCGCTCGGTGACTCCAGCCGGTTGGGCAGTTCCGCTTGACGCCTGGCGGGCAGTGCCGGGAGATTGGCCAGCGCAGCTATGAACGATCTCGATCTGAACACTCTGCTCGGCCCCGAGGACGACGAAGGTTCGCCTCGGCGCCGCTCCCGTGGCGGCAGCAGACGCGGCGGCGGACGCCGCCGTCGCCGGCGCCGCAACCGGGGTGGCTTCCTCGCGCCGATGCTCGCCTTCATCGTCCTGGCCGGCATCCTCGGCGGCGGCGGCTACTTCGGCTACCGATGGGCCAACGACGCGCTCACTCCCGATGACTACACCGGCGCCGGCTCCGGCGAGGTCGTCATCGAGATCAAGGACGGCCAGAGCGCCTCCGACGTCGCGCAGGAGCTGGAGCGGCAGGGGGTCGTGGCCAGCGCCAGAGCGTTCACCAACGCCATCGCCAACGCGAAGAAGAGCGGCTCACTGCAGCCCGGCGAGTACAAGCTGCGCAAGAGGATGTCCGCCGCCAGCGCCGTCGAGATGCTCGACCACGACAAGCGGCTGCGCGACACCTTCACCATCGCCGAGGGCCTGCGGCTGTCCCAGACGCTCTCGCAGCTCGCGGAGAAGACCGGCAAGCCGCTTGAGCAGTTCAACGCGGCGGCCAAGGACGTCGAGAGCCTGGAGTTGCCGAAGTATGCCAAGGGCAAGCTGGAGGGGTACGCCTTCCCGGCCACGTACGAGTTCCAGCCCAACTCGACGCCGAAGCAGATCCTGGCGGCCATGGTCAAGCGCTACAACCAGACGGCCGAGAAGTACGACATCGAGTCGGGCGCCAAGGACCTCGGCTTCACGCCGCACGAGCTCATCACCATCGCGAGCATCGTGCAGGCGGAGGCGGGCCGGCAGGAGGACATGCCGAAGATCGCCCGTGTCATCTACAACCGGCTCGAGCTGCCGATGAACCTGTCGATGGACAGCACGGTCATGTACGCGCTGAAGAAGAAGGGCACGTACGCAACCTTCGCCGAGACGCGGAACACCAAGTCCCGGTACAACACGTACAAATACCCGGGGCTGCCGCCGGGGCCCATCGCCAACCCCGGCGACCACGCCATCGAGGCGGCGCTCAACCCCGCCAAGGGGCCGTGGCTGTTCTTCGTCGCCACCGACCCCAAGAGCCAGGTCACCGAGTTCGCCACCACGGAAGCCCAGCACAACGCGCTCGTGGCCAAGTGCAAGGCGAACGGCGGCTGCGGCGGCTGACCGTCCAAGGCGCCCGCGCCCGCAACGCGCTGCGCGGGCGCCGCAAGCCGGTGGGCCGCGAGCCGGTGGGCCGCGAGCCGGTGGGGCTGGTGGACGTTTTCCCCGCGCGCCGTGGCGCGTCCGGGTTGTGTGGCGGGCGGCGGTAAGGTGCTGCGTGGTTGGAAAGGACATGCGTGATGCGAGCTGCCGTGATGGGGTCGCCCATCGGCCATTCGCTCTCGCCCCACCTGCACCGGGCCGCCTACCGGGCGATGGGGCTCGACGGGTGGAGCTACGAGGCGTTCGAGTGTGACGAGGCCCGGCTGCCCGGCCTGCTGGCCGAGCTGACCCCCGTACGCGGGCAGGGCGGCGACGACGGCCGCGCCTGGGCGGGGCTGTCGCTCACGATGCCGCTCAAGCGGGCCGTGCTGCCCCTGCTCGACACGGTCTCCGACCTGGCCGTCGAGGTCGGCGGCGCCAACACGGTGGTCTTCCGCGACGGGCGGCGCCACGGCGACAACACCGACGTCTACGGCATCGAGCGGGCTCTGGCCGAGGCGGGGGTGCCCGCGCCGCGCTCGGCGACCGTGCTGGGCGGCGGCGCTACGGCGGCCTCCGCGCTGGCGGCGCTGCGCGGCCTCGGGCTTTACTCCGCGACGCTGCTGGTCCGCGACCCCGCCAGAGCGGGGGAGACGGCCGCGGTGGCCGAGCGGCTGGGCGTGGCGCTGGCGGTGGAGACGTTCGCCAAGCTCGACGCCCGCATCGACGTCGACCTGGTGATCTCCACGCTGCCGAGCGGCGCCGCCGACGCCTTCGCCGGCCGGCTGGCGCGCGTGCCGGCCCTGTTCGAGGTGGTCTACGCGCCCTGGCCGACCGCCGCGGCGACGGCCGTGCGGGCCGCGGGCGGCATCGTGGTCGGCGGGTTCGAGATGCTGCTGCACCAGGCGGTACGCCAGGTGCAGCTGATGACCGGCGTGACGGACGTACCCGTCGAGGCCATGCGCGCCGCCGGCGAGGCGGAACTTCTCCGCCGCTGAATCTCGGCGCCATGGGATTGATGCCCGCTGCAGGCGAGGTGAGCTGCTCCGGCGCTGAATCTCCGCATCATGGGTTGATGCCCGCTGCAGGCGAGGCGGGTTGCTCCGCCGCCGAACCTGCGCGCTACGGGGAAGATTCGAGCAGGCTTCGGTGTTGTGGTAATGTAGCTCTCTGATCGGTCCGGCATGCCTTGCTGGACGCGCAAGCGGAGGTCTCCCTCCCACCTGAGTCGCCGCGAGGTGGCCGGGTCCAGGATCACGCCGGACTACTCCGGGGAGCTCGAGGCCACGAAAGCCAAAGAGCTCAGTGGCCCCGCATGCGCGACGTGCGGGGCTTTTCGCGTTCATGTGAGAAGCCCCGATACGACGAGCACGTAGGGATCGCAAACCTAGGAGGCCCCATCAGCACTGAGCCCCGCATCAACGAGCGTATCCGAGTTCCCGAGGTTCGCCTCGTGGGCCCGAACGGCGAGCAGGTAGGCATCGTCTCCATTCATGACGCGCTGAAGCTCGCCCAGGAGGCCGACCTCGACCTCGTCGAGGTCGCGGCCACGGCTCGACCGCCCGTGTGCAAGCTCATGGACTACGGCAAGTTCAAGTACGAGTCCGCGATGAAGGCGCGCGAGGCGCGCAAGAATCAGGCGCACACGATCATCAAGGAGATCAAGCTCCGGCCGAAGATCGACCCGCACGACTACGAGACCAAGAAGGGTCACGTGGTGCGGTTCCTCAAGGCGGGGGACAAGGTCAAAGTCACGATCATGTTCCGCGGACGCGAGCAGTCCCGGCCGGAGCTCGGCTTCCGGCTGCTGCAGCGGCTGGCGGACGACGTCCAGGAGCTCGGCTTCGTGGAGTCCCACGCCAAGCAGGACGGCCGTAACATGATCATGGTGATCGGTCCGCACAAGAAGAAGGCCGAGGCAAAGGCCGAAAAGGCCGCAGCCAAGGCGCAGCGTGGCGGCGAGGAGCCTTCCCCACCGGAAGAGTGACCCGCAGTTGGGGTTAGCCTTACAGCACCCCAGCAGCCACCGGCAGACGAAGACGCCGCGACCGGGCCGGACACGCACCGGCCCGGCCACCGGCACGACCGAAACGAGGAGAGACGGCGACATGCCGAAGATGAAGACGCACAGCGGTGCGAAGAAGCGGTTCCGGCTCACCGGCACCGGCAAGATCAAGCGTCGCCGTGCCAACCGCGCGCACTACAACGAGTGGAAGTCGTCCACGCTGACGCGCCGTCTCAAGAACGAGGTCGTCCTTTCCGACGCCGATTCCAAGAAGATCAAGAAGCTGCTCGCCAAGTAGCGCGAACCCCCGGGGAGAAGAAACATGGCACGCGTGAAGCGGGCGCTCAACGCCAAGAAGAAGCGCAAGGTCGTCCTCGATAGGGCGAGCGGTTACCGTGGCCAGCGGTCGCGGCTCTACCGCAAGGCCAAGGAGCAGATGCTCCACTCGATGACGTACGCCTACCGGGACCGTAAGGACCGCAAGGGCGCGTTCCGTCGTCTGTGGATCCAGCGCATCAATGCCGCGGCCCGGCAGAACGGCATCACCTACAACCGCCTGATCCAGGGTCTGCGCCTGGCCAACATCGAGGTCGACAGGAAGATCCTGGCCGACCTCGCGGTCAACGACGGCCAGACCTTCGCCACGCTCGTCGAGGCCGCCAAGAAGGCGCTCCCGGCGAACGTGAACGCTCCGGCCGCGAGCTGAAGCGCTTGATTTGAACGAGGGGCCCACCGATGACGGTGGGCCCTTTGCTGTCTGCACCGGCCGGACACGCGAACCGGTGGGCCGCAGGCGTCCGTACGACTGGGGGAGACGATGGCCGGGTCCGAGCTGACCAACGTGAGATCGCCGCGGGTCAAGGCCGCGCGGCGGCTCACCAAGCGGGCCTTCCGCGAGCAGGACAGGAAGTTCCTGGCCGAGGGGCCGCAGGCGGTGCGCGAGGCGCTCAAGCTCGACGGCGTGACCCTGGAGCTGTTCAGCACGGCCGAGGCCGAGCTGCGCCACCCCGAGCTGATCACCGAGGCCACGCTCAAGGGCGTCCCCGTCCACCGGGCGAGCGGCGAGGTCATGTCCGAGCTGTCACAGACCGTGACGCCGCAGGGGCTGGTCGCCGTCTGCCGGCTGGTGCACGTGCCGCTGGAGGAGGCGCTGGCGGGCGAGCCGCGGCTGGTGGCGGTGCTGGCGCACGTCCGCGATCCGGGCAACGCGGGGACCGTCATGCGGGCGGCCGACGCGGCGGGAGCGGACGCGGTGGTGTTCACGGACGCGTCGGTCGACCCGTACAACGGCAAGTGCGTACGCGCCAGCGTCGGCAGCCTTTTCCATCTTCCCGTCACGATCGGTGCACCGGTGGGCTCCGCCGTGCGTCAACTCAGGGAGCGGGGCCTGCGCGTGCTGGCGGCCGACGGCGCGGGCAAGCACACGCTCGATGACGTCGATCTCTCGGGACCGACGGCGTGGATCTTCGGAAACGAGGCCTGGGGACTGCCGGAGGAAATACTCGCCGAAGCGGATGATGTGGTCAGAGTGCCCATCTACGGACAGGCTGAAAGTCTGAACCTGGCCACCGCCGCGGCGGTATGCCTTTACTCCTCGGCCAGGGCGCAGCGGGTGCCCTAGGCGACGGGAAACCCGCTATTGTCGGCGTTGTAGGCGGAGGAGGCGAGGCGTGCACGGCGCAGACACCGACGGGCGAGTAGTCGCGGCCGCGTGCACGATAGCCATCGACGATCTCCCCGACGGCCTCATCGTGACCGACCGATATGGGCGCGTGCTGGCCGTCAACCGGGCCGCCGCGCGGCTCACGAGCATCCCGGCCGAGCGCGCTGTGGGCCGCCACATGAACGACGTCTACCCGTTCCGCGACCACGACGGGCGCGACTGGTGGAAGGCGCTCGACCCCGAGGGCGGGCTGCGCATCCGCACCCGCGTGCCGGAGCGGCCGCTGCACCTGCCGGGCGGGCAGGAGCTCTACGTCGCGGCCAGGCTCGTCCGCGAGCCGGAGCGCGGCGGCGAGGTCGAGCGCGTCGCGATCACGCTGCGTGACGGTGGCGCCCGCTCCCGGCTGGAGCGCAGCCGCGCCGACCTGGTCTCCACCGTCGCCCACGAGCTGCGCTCGCCGCTGACCAGCGTCAAGGGGTTCACCGCCACGCTGCTGGCGAAGTGGACCCGCTTCACCGACGAGCAGAAGCTCGTCATGCTCGAGACGGTCAACAACGACGCCGACCGCGTCACGCGGCTCATCACCGAGCTGCTCGACGTCTCCCGCATCGAGTCGGGGCGCCTCGAGGTGCGCCGCCAGGTCGTCGATCTGCCCGCCAGGGCGCGCCGCCTCATCGCGGGCCGGGTCGCGGCTGGCGAGGCGGAGAACCGCTTCCGGCTGATCGCCGACGACGAGCTGCCCGAGATGTGGCTCGACCAGGACAAGATCGACCAGATCCTGGGTAACCTGGTGGAAAACGCGCTGCGCCACGGGCGCGGCACTGTGACGATCGAGATCGAGTCCATCGAATGGGGAGTGGCCGTGTCGGTGCGCGACGAGGGCGAGGGCATCGAGCCCGCGCTGGCTCCGCGCGTCTTCAGGCAGTTCTGGCGGGGCGGCAACAGCCGCCGCCGGGGCGGCACGGGGCTCGGCCTGTTCATCGTCAAGGGCCTGGTCGAGGCGCACGGCGGCACGATCACGGTGCAGCGCGCGCCCGAGGGCGGGGCTGAGTTCCGATTTACCTTGCCCACCGGCACCCCCGACTTCGCCGGCGTCTAGTCGCCGCGTTCGGGCCCGGTGGGCGGGTCCCACTAGACTCTTTTCCGCTCAAGCCCTGGATACGGAGCTCACTCTTGTCTGACTACGATCCCGTCGAGGTGACACCGTTGCATGCCGACGAGGTGTCCCGGATGGAGGCCGACGCCATCGAGGCGATCAAGGCGGCCGGCGACCTCGACGCACTCAAGCAGGCCAGGCTGGCGCACGCGGGTGACCGCTCGCCCATCGCCCTGGCCAACCGCGAGATCGGCGCCCTGCCGCCGGCCGCCCGCGCCGAGGCCGGCAAGCGCGTCGGCGCGGCCCGCAAGGCCATCAACGAGGCGCTCGCCGCCCGCCAGGCCGAGCTGGAGGCCGAACGCGACGCCCGCGTCCTCATCGAGGAGGCCGTCGACGTCACCCTGCCGTGGGACCGCCGGCCGCGCGGCGCCCGCCACCCGCTCACCACGCTGCAGGAGCGCATCGCCGACGCCTTCGTCGCCATGGGCTACGAAGTGGCCGAGGGGCCCGAGCTCGAAGGCGAGTGGTTCAACTTCGACGCTCTCAACATCGCCAAGGACCACCCGGCGCGCTCCGACCACGACACGTTCTTCGTCGGCTCCACCGACTCCGGCATGGTGCTGCGCACGCAGACCTCGCCGGTGCAGATCAGGGCGCTGCTCCAGCGCGAGCTGCCGGTCTACGTCATCTCGCCGGGCAAGACGTTCCGCACCGACGAGCTCGACGCCACCCACACCCCGGTCTTCCACCAGACCGAGGGCCTGGCCGTCGACGAGGGCCTGACCATGGCCCACCTCAAGGGCACGCTCGACCGGTTCGCCGAGGTCATGTTCGGCAAGGGCATCACGACGCGGTTCCGGCCCAACTACTTCCCGTTCACCGAGCCGTCCGCGGAGATGGACCTCAAGTGCTTCGTCTGCCGCGGCGCCTCCGCGGTGCCCGGCAACCCGCCCTGCCGCACCTGCAAGTCGGAGGGCTGGATCGAGTGGGGCGGCTGCGGCATGGTCAACCCGCGCGTGCTCATCGCGTGCGGCGTCGACCCGGCGCGTTACTCCGGGTTCGCCTTCGGCATGGGCATCGAGCGGACGCTGATGTTCCGCCACAACGCCGAGGACATGCGTGACATGGTCGAGGGAGACGTGCGCTTCACGCTCCCGTTCGGAATGGAGATCTGATGAGGGTCCCGCTTTCCTGGTTGCGGGAGTATGTCGATCTCCCGGCGGTCACCGCCCACGAGGTGGCCGACAAGCTCACGGCCGCCGGGCTCAAGCTCGAGTCGATCACCTCCCACGGCCACGACGTCAAGAACGTCGTCGTCGGCGAGGTGCTCGAGGTCGAAGAGCTGACCGGCTTCAAGAAGCCGATCAGGCACTGCAAGGTCGAGGTGGGCGAGGCGACGCCGCGCGAGATCGTCTGCGGCGCCACGAACTTCGCCGCCGGCGACCGGGTGCCCGTCGTGCTGCCCGGCGGCGTGCTGCCCGGCGGGTTCGAGGTCGGGGCGCGCAAGACGTACGGGCGGATGTCCGAGGGCATGATCTGCTCCGAGCGCGAGCTGGGCCTGGGCGACGACCACAGCGGCATCATGGTGCTGCCCGAGGGCACGCCCATCGGCACCGACGTGGTCGAGCTGCTCGGCCTGCGCGACGACGTCATCGAGCTGGAGATCACCCCCGACATCGGCTACGCGCTGTCGATCCGCGGCGTGGCGCGCGAGGTGGCCACGGCGTTCGGGGTGGCCTTCCGCGACCCCGCCGACGTCGAGGTGCCCGCCGAGACCGGGCCCTCGTGGCCGGCCTCGATCGCCGACCCGACCGCCTGCGACCGGTTCGTGCTGCGCGAGGCGCACGGCTTCGACCCGGAGGCGCAGACGCCGCTGTGGATGCGCGTACGCCTGCACCGGGCCGGCATGCGCCCGGTCTCGCTGGCCGTCGACATCACCAACTACCTGATGCTGGAGCTCGGGCAGCCGCTGCACGCCTTCGACCGCGGCAAGCTCACCGGCGAGATCGTCGTCCGCAGGGCCGCGGCGGGCGAGCGGCTGGAGACGCTCGACCACGTCGTACGCGACCTCGACCCCGACGACATCCTCATCACCGACCAGTCGGGGCCGATCTCCATGGCCGGCACCATGGGCGGCCTGGAGACCGAGATCTCCGGCTCCTCCACCGACATCGTCATCGAGGCCGCCCACTTCTCCGCCACCGGCATCTCCCGCGAGTCCCGGCGGCACGGGCTGGTCTCCGAGGCGTCCAAGCGGTTCGAGCGCGGCGTCGACCGCGAGCTGCCGCTCGTCGCCTCGTGGCGGGCCGTGCGGCTGCTGGCCGAGCTGGGCGGCGCCACCGTGCCGCCCGGCGTCACGCACGCCGAGGTCGAGGTGTCGCCGGCGCGCATCGCGATCCCGGCCGGCTACCCGGGCCGGGTGGCCGGCGTCCCCTACTCCAAGGAGACGGTGGTCACCCGCCTGCGGCAGGTCGGCTGCGTCGTCACCGACGGCGCCGACCCGGCCGTGCGGCAGGGCGGCGTCGCCCCGACCGGCGTGGTGACCGGCGGCGAGCTGGCCGCCAGGCTGGCCGTCTCCGGCGATGACATGATCACCGTGACCCCGCCGTCCTGGCGGCCCGACCTGACCGACCCCAACGACCTGGCGGAAGAGGTCATCCGGCTGGAGGGCTACGAGAACCTCCCGTCGGTGCTGCCCTCCGCCCCGGCCGGCGCCGGGCTCACCGAGGGCCAGCGGCTGCGCCGGCGGGCCGGGCGGGCGCTGGCCGAAGGCGGCTACGTCGAGGTGCTCAGCTACCCGTTCATCAGCCCGGACGACTTCGACCGCATGCAGCTGCCCGCCGAGGACGCGCGCCGCCGCGCCGCGCGGCTGGCCAACCCGCTGTCGGAGGACGAGCCGCTGATGCGGACGACGCTGCTGCCGGGGCTGCTGAAGACCCTCGTACGCAACGTCGGGCGCGGCTTCACCGACGTCGCGCTGTTCGAGTCCGGCGCCGTCTACCGGCCCCGCGAGGACGCGCCCGAGGCCGCTCCCGTGCTCGGCGTCGAGCGGCGGCCCACCGCCGACGAGCTGGCCACCATCGAGTCGGCGCTGCCCGACCAGCCGCTGCGGGTCGCGGTCGTGCTGGCCGGCGAGTTCGAGCGGTCCGGCTGGTGGGGCGCGGGGCGGGCGGCCTCGTGGGCCGACGCCGTGCAGGCGGCCCGGCTGGTCGCCGCCGAGGCGCGGCTTGAGCTGTCCATCAGCGCCGACCAGCACGAGCCGTGGCATCCCGGCCGGTGCGCCGCCCTCTACGTGGGCGACACGCTGGTGGGGCACGCCGGTGAGCTGCACCCGCGGGTCATCGAGGCGTACGGGCTGCCGGCCCGCACCGCGGCGATGGAGCTGGAGCTGTCGCGGCTGGAGGCGGCCATGCCGGGTCCTGTCGATACGCCCGCCGTGTCCGCCTACCCGGTGGCCACCCAGGACGTCGCGCTGATCGTGCCCGACTTCACGCCGGTCGCCGACGTCGAGGCGGCGCTGCGCGACGGGGCGGGGGAGCTGCTGGAGTCGATCAGGCTGTTCGACGTCTACGCGGGTGAGCAGGTGGGTGAGGGGAACAAGTCGCTCGCCTACTCGATGCGGTTCCGTGCGCCCGACCGTACGCTGACCGTCGAGGAGACGACGGCGGCCCGCGACGCGGCGGTGGCCATGGCCGCCGACCGCGTGGGCGCCCAGCTCCGCGGCTGACCCGTCTTTCCAGGGGGCCGGTGCGACGCCGCACCGGCCCTTTCGGCATCAGATGCGGTCGATCGCGGCGAGATCGGCGTCGAGGTCGAAGGGGGCCGTCACCTTCAGCCTGTCGCGGTGCACGCCCATACGCGCGTAGGAGCGCATCGCCGGGTCGAGCTCGTAGGCGTAGACGATCGGCTTGCCCGCATCCTCCTCGACCCGCCAGAAGTGCGGGATGCCGGCCTGGGCGTAGAGCTCCGGTTTGCGCTGCCGGTCACGGGTGACGGATTCGGGCGAGACCACCTCGACGGCGAGCAGGACGTCCTGGGCCCGGTAGTAGGTCTCCTTACCGCTGCGCACCGCCTCCGCCACCACGACGCAGAGGTCCGGCTCGGGCCGCTGGTCCTTGGCGAGGATCACGCTCATCTCGCGGCGAACGCGCACGTCATGCGGTGCGGCGCGCCGGAGCTCGGCTTCGAGCAGCGACACGGCCCGCATGTGGAAGGCGGCTTGGGGACTCACGAAGACCAAGCTTCCATCGATCAGCTCTGTGTGCGCGGGCAAATCCGCAATGTGATCGAGATCTTCTGCTGTGAAGCCCTGCGGTGGCGGAAAGACCCAGTCGGGCAGCGGGGAAGGTGTCATCGTTTCGATCACCGCTTCAGCAGTCATGGTTGAACGCTACCAACCTATTGTGATCACGCTAGGTGAAAGTCAAGACACGGTTAAGCGCCTGAGAGGGATGGAATGGTGGAGCTGTTGGTGTTCGGCGAGCGGGAGGATGCCGAGGAGGTGGCGGAGACGCTGGGGGAGTGGTTTCCGGAGGTGGGGGTGCCGCGGGTGGTGCGGGAGACCTTGGCGGGGGAGGACGATGCCGAGGACGCTCAGTGGGTGGTCGTGGTCGAAGGGCTCGACGGCGCGGCCTTGGGCAAGGTCGATGAGCTGGTCGAGCGGTACGACGGGTGGCGGGAGGCGGGCTGACCGCAGGGCCGGCCCGCCTCGTCAGCCGGCCTCAGTGGTCAGGCGAAGGTGGCGGCTTCGCGGCGGGCCTTCTCCGCCAGGGCGTGTTCGTCGGTCGTGGCGTCGTAGCGGCGGAACTTCGGCAGCGCGGCGGCCAGGCTCAGGACGGCGGCCACGCACAGCACGCCGCCCGCGCCGAGTGCGAAGCGGGTGCCGCCGAGCTGGGCCATCATGCCGGCCCGCGCGTTGCCCAGCATGGGGCCGCTGGCGTACGAGAGGAGCTCGATGCCGGCCAGGCGGCCGCGCAGCTCGGGCGGGATGGTCTGGTTCCACATGGTCATGCGGAAGATGCCGCTGATCATGTCGGCGGCGCCCGCGAACGCGATGCAGACGACGATGAGCCAGATGTTCGGGGCCACGGCGGTCAGCGCCACGGCGACGCCCCACAAGGCGGCGGCCACGATCACGCCGAGGCCGTGGCGGCGTACGCGGGCCGTCCAGCGGCCGGTGAGCGAGGCGATCAGCGCGCCGACCGCGGAGGCCGAGTAGAGCAGCCCGAGCGCCTGCGGCGCCCGCAGCTCCTCGGCGAGGAACGGGAACAGCGCGTTCGCCATCGCGAACACCATGGCGGCCATGTCCACCAGGTACGTGCCCACCAGGTCCTTGCGGCTCATCGCGTACCGCATGCCCTCGACCAGCGACTTGATCGAGGCGGGCGCCGCGTTCTCGGCGGGGGGCAGCGACCTGACCCGCCAGAGCAGGAACATCGACAGCAGGAAGGTCAGCGTGTCGAGGACGTACGCGGAGGTGACGCCCCACGACGCGATCATCAGGCCGCCCAGGGCGGGGGCCACGATGGCGCCGAAGTTCCAGCGCAGGCTCGACAGCACGGCGGCGGCGGCCTGCTGGTCGTGCCTGACGACCTGCTGCATCACCGCCTCAAGGCTGGGGCGCTGGAGCGAGCCGATGCCGGTGGAGACCGCGCCCACGACGTACAGGACCCAGATCTGCGGGCTCGGCAGCATCGCGTTGAGCATGAGCGCGGCGGAGGTGACCAGCAGGCCCAGCTCGCTCATCACGATGATCTTGCGGCGGTCGAGCGCGTCGGCGATCGCGCCGCCCCACAGCCCGCACACCACCATCGGCACGAACTCCGCCAGGCTCACCAGGCCCACCGCGAGGTAGGAGTCGGTGAGCTGCTTCATCTGGTACGGCACCGCGACCATCGTGATCAGCGTGCCGAACATGGTGATGACGCCGGACCCGAAGAGCAACCGGTAGTCGCGGGAGTCGCGGAGCGGGCTGAGGTCGAGCGCGAGGTGGCGGAGCAGGCGCTTCAATGCTGATGGCACGAGTGGCAATTGTCCGTGATGGCGGCCGGCGTGGGCAAATCAATTTGACCGTCGATGCGGCAAGGCCCCCGGCGACGACTCGACGACCTCCGGGAGGCTCCCGGAGGTCGTCGCGAGGGTGGTCAGGACGGGATCTTGTCCAGGAAGCCCAGGACGCTGCGGATGCGGCCGTCCTCGTCCAGCTCCACCGCGTCGAAGCCGGTGGCGACGGGGTCGCCGCCCTCCGGGCCGAGGTGCCAGGTGAAGCGGGCGACGTGGTGGTGGCTGTCGTACAGGTCGCCCGGGGTGAAGACGAGGCCGGGGAACATGGACTGCGCGCCCTCGATCACGGCGGCGATGGCGGCGTGTCCTGTGACGTCGGCGAGGGGGTCGGTGTAGGTGCCGTCCTCGGTCCACAGCTCGGCCACGGCCTTGGCGCGCGCCTCGGGGTCGGTCTCGTTCCAGCAGGCGAGGTAGCGGTCGATGAGGGTCATGATCTTTGTCTCCTTATCGCAGGGTCAGCGGGGAAGGGTCAGCGGCTCTTGCGCAGGCCGGTGAGCTGGAGTTCGGCGAAGACGGCCACCACGAGGGCCTGGGCGACGGCCCAGACCGCGCCGATCGTGGTGAATCCGAGTGCGCCGGTGACGACGGCGGCGACGCTGCCCAGGGTCCAGGCGACGTTCAGGGCGATGACGGCCCTGGTGCCGGTGCGGCTGATGTCGCGGCGGGTGGCGAGGACGGCGACGGCGGCGCCGTACGCCAGGAGGAAGGCGCCGATGCCGCGCAGCGCGGCGGCGTCCGGGCCGAGCAGCGCGGCGACGGGGCCGGCGAAGGCGAGGTAGGCCAGCCCGTTGACGCCCGTCACGGCGGCGTCCGCGGCCAGCGTCAGGCGCAGGAACTTCGTACGGTCGGTGGTGATGGGCAGGGCGGTCATGTCGGGCTCCTTCGCGGCGACCACGTCGTGCTGACACCGGGAACGATGTCAGGACGCGGGTAGGTGCCGCGATTACCCGGCGGGTAAGCGGGAGCCCGGAAGGGCCGTCCGAGCAGGGGGAACGCGGATGGTGTGAAGGCCGTCACACGACGACGGCTCCCCGGAAGCACACCGGGGAGCCGTCGCGGGAGCGGGTCAGGTGCCGAGGATCTCGCGGCGCAGGTGGGTCTTGAGGATCTTGCCGCCGGGGTTGCGCGGCAGCTCGCCCTCGCGGAACCAGACGTGCACCGGGATCTTGAACTTGGCGATCCTGGAGGACAGGAACTCGCGCAGCTCGTCCGGCGTGAGCGAGGCGCCGGGCGCCAGGCGGAGCACGGCGCCGACCTCCTCGCCCAGCTCGTCGTGCGGTACGCCGATCACGGCAGCGTCGTCCACCGCCGGATGCTCGAACAGGGCGGCCTCGACCTCGGCGCAGTAGACGTTCTCGCCGCCCCTGATCACCATGTCCTTGGCGCGGTCCACGATGTAGACGAAGCCGTCCTCGTCGATCTTGGCCAGGTCGCCGGTGTGCAGCCAGCCGCCGACGAACGTCTGCGCGGTCGCCTCCGGCTTGTTCCAGTAGCCGAGGATGACGTTGGGGCCGCGTACGCACAGCTCGCCGACCTCGCCGCGGGGCAGCTCGTCGCCCAGGGGGTCGACGACCCGCACGTCCACCACGGGCGAGGGCAGGCCGATGCTGTCGGGCCTGGCGTGGTAGTCGGCGCCGCCGTTGCCGATGGCCAGGGCGCTGGTCTCGGTCATGCCGTAGCCGTTGGAGGGCGCGCGGTCGGGCAGGTTCGTCCTGATGCGCTCCAGCAGCTTGGGCGGGGCGGGGGCGCCGCCGTAGCCGAGGGTGGACAGCGAGGACAGGTCGTACTTGCCGAAGTCGGGGTGCGACATGAGCTGCCAGGCGTTGGTGGGCACGCCGATCATGGCGGTGACCCGCTCGCGCTCGATGAGCTGCAGCGCCTTCTCCGGGTCCCACTTGTACATCAGCACCAGGCCGCCGCCGCTGAACATCGTGGTCGTC
Source organism: Nonomuraea sp. NPDC004580 (assembly GCF_040609855.1). NCBI lineage: Bacteria > Bacillati > Actinomycetota > Actinomycetes > Streptosporangiales > Streptosporangiaceae > Nonomuraea > Nonomuraea sp. NPDC004580. Next base: position 207,981 of record NZ_JBEXLH010000005.1, read on the forward strand.
ATCGCCGAGAAGCAGCCGGTGACGTGGAAGAGCGGCACGGTCAGCAGGGTGATCCTGCGGGTGCCCGCCGCCGTGCCGACGTCCTTGCCGGCCAGGGCGACGGCGCGCATGAGGCCGTAGGCGACGGTCATGGGGGACTGGCCGATGTTGCGGTGGCTGCCGAGCGCGCCCTTGGGGTTGCCCGTCGTGCCGGAGGTGTAGAAGATCGTCGCGGGGTCGTCGGGTGCCGGCTCGACCTCGGGGAGGGAGACGTCCGCCCGGATCTCGCCGAGCACGTCGTCGAACGCGCGCGCCCCGTCCGGCACGTCGCCCCTGGTGACGATCATCGGCACGCCGGTCGAGGCCAGCCTGACCGCGCGCTCACCGTCCGCGATCAGCACCTTGGCTCCCGAGTCGGTCACGCCGTAGGCCAGCTCGGCCTCCGTCCACCAGGCGTTGAGCGGTACGGCGATGGCCCCGGCGGCCAGCACGGCCGAGAAGGAGATCACCCATTCCGGGTAGTTGCGCATGGCCACGGCCACCCGGTCGCCCTTGCTCACGCCGTAGTCCTCGACCAGCCGGCGGGCGAGGGCGGCGACGCGGCGGAAGTGGTCCTCGAAGGTGATGTGCTCGTCCTCGTAGACGAGGAAGACCTTGTCGCCGTGGAATCTGCTCATCTCCAGCAGGGCCCGGTAGTGCGGCGGGGCGTGCTTCCACGTGCGTACGCCGGTCTCGCCGATCTCCTCCATCTCGAAGAGCTGGCCGGGACCGGTGAGCTGGGCCTGGACCTGGGCGTGCGAAAGAGTCATCCGCAGTACTCCCGCAGTGGACGATTGTTCCGGACAATCACAGTACCGACCGGCCGGTACGTGCGCTAGACGCCCGATCTCCGGCGCTACGTGGATGAAAGTTTCACGGATGTACCGATACTTTCTGCCCGCCAACTGCTCATTTGGCCCCGGCCCGAGCGCCTGGTTGACCCGCTCGCGCGCATGTCAATACCGTCTGCTCCATGGTCCCATCGGGGCCGAAACTTTCGGAATCGAGTGCCTGCCTCCGGAGGTAGATGCCCGTGCGTTCGTCCTCGCTCCTCAGACCTCTCGCGTTAGTGGGGTTACTCGCGACCTTCCTCCTACCCACCGTCCCGGCGGAAGCATCGGCGCCGCTGCGTACGCACGCGGCCTCCAAGGGCAAGTTCATCGGTGCGGCGCTCGCCACCAGCCCTCTGTCGAACGAGACCGCCTACCGCAACATCGCGGCCACGGAGTTCAACCAGATCACCGCCGAGAACGCGATGAAGTGGGACGCCACCGAGCCCAGCCAGAACCAGTTCAACTTCTCCGGCGCCGACGCGATCGTCGACTTCGCCACGCAGAACAACCAGCAGGTCCACGGCCACACGCTGATCTGGCACCAGCAGACTCCCGGCTGGGTGCAGGGTCTCGGCGCCGGCGCCATGCGCAGCGCGATCCAGAACCACATCTCGCAGGTCGTCGGCCGCTACGCCGACAACCCGGCCGTGGTCTCGTGGGACGTGGTCAACGAGGTGTTCGAAGAGAACGGCAGCATGCGGAGCTCGTTCTGGTACAACACGCTCGGCCAGAGCTACATCGCCGACGCCTTCAGGGCCGCCCGCGCCGCCGACCCCGACGCCCGGCTGTGCATCAACGACTACAACGTCGAGGGCATCAACGCCAAGAGCACCGCGATGTACAACCTGGTCTCCTCGCTGCGCCAGCAGGGCGTGCCGGTCGACTGCGTCGGCTTCCAGGGCCACCTCGCCATCCAGTACGGCTTCCCGAACGACCTCCAGCAGAACCTGGAGCGCTTCGCCGCGCTCGGCGTCCAGGTGCGCATCACCGAGCTCGACATCCGCATGCAGATGCCGCGCGACTCCTCCAAGGACGCCACCCAGGCCACCTACTACCGCAACGTGGTCAACGCCTGCCTGGCGGTCACGGCCTGCGCCGGCGTGACGATCTGGGGCTTCACCGACAAGTACTCGTGGGTGCCGGACACCTTCAGCGGCCAGGGCGCGGCGCTCATCTACGACGAGAACTACCAGAAGAAGGGCTCCTACACCGCCGTGCACGACGCGCTGGCGGCCGGCACGGGCGGCAACGACACCACGCCGCCGACCACGCCGGGCACGCCGACGTCGAGCAACGTCACCTCCAACTCGGCGACGCTGTCCTGGAGCGCCTCGACCGACAGCGGCGGCAGCGGCCTGGCCGGCTACAACGTCTACCGCGAGCAGGGCGCCACGGACACGCTGCTCGGGCAGAGCACGACCGCCTCGATCAACCTGACCGGGCTGACGCCGGAGACGCAGTACCAGGTCTACGTGCGCGCCCGTGACGGCGCCGGGAACCTGTCCGGCAACTCGCCGACCGCCACGTTCACGACGTCCGAGGGTCCCGTCGGCGGCGGTGGCTGCACCGCCACCGGCACCGTGCAGACCCAGTGGCAGAACGGTTACGTCGTCCAGCCGGTGACCGTCACCAACACCGGCACCTCGGCCATCAACGGCTGGACCGTCACCTTCACGCTCCCCTCCGGGCACACGCTGGCCGGCTCGTGGAACGCGTCCGTGACCGTCAGCGGGCAGACCGTCACGGCCAGGAACGCCGGCTACAACGGCAACCTGGCGCCGAACGCCGGCACCACGTTCGGCTTCCAGGTGAACCGTCCGAACGGGAACACGCAGACGCCTTCCGGCTACACCTGCGCCTGATCGGGGATCCCCTGGGGCCTGCCCGACTGCCCGCCCGGCACCGGTAACCGCCCCAGGGGATTCTCTCCCCTTTTGAGAAGAGGGGGTGGCTTTGCCGGAAATGATGGGGATGCATAACGTGCTGTTGGTGCCCGCCCTGCCAGCGGCCCGCCGTTCTCCATCTGCTGAGGAGCCTGCCTGATGCATGACGACCGCACCCTGGTCGAAGCCCGTCTCAAGCGCGTACTGACCGAGCGGATCCGCCCCGCGGTCTATCCCGAGTCGGTGCCGCTGGAGGTGGGCGTGTGGCACGCGCCGGGCGAGCCGGTACCGGTGGCCAAGGGCCTGGCCGCGCCGCGCGAGCCGATCGCGGTCGGCACGCCGTGGGGGCCGCCGTGGGGCACGAGCTGGTTCACCGTGAGCGGCACCGTCCCCATGGAGTGGACGGGCAAGATCGTCGAAGCGGTGCTCGACCTCGGGTTCAACCCGGACAAGACGGGCTTCCAGTGCGAGGGGCTGGTCTACCGGCCCGACGGCACCCCCGTGAAGAGCCTCAACCCCCGCCAGCAGTGGGTCCGCATCGCCGGCCCCGCCGAGGGCGGCGAGGAGGTGCGCCTGCACATCGAGGCCGCCTCCAACCCGGTCATCCTCGACTACCACCCCTTCCTGCCGACGCGGCTGGGCGACAAGGAGACGGCCGGCACCGAGCCGCTCTACCGCCTGGCCCGCATGGACCTCGCCGTCTTCGACAAGACGGTGTGGGACCTGGTGATGGACCTGGAGGTGCTCGGCGAGCTGATGCAGGAGCTGCCCGTCGAGGGCGCCCGCCGCTGGGAGATCCTCCGGGCGATCGAGCGCGCGCTGGACGCCGTCGATCTGCAGGACGTGAACGGCACCGCCGCCGCGGCCAGGGCCGAGCTGACCGGTGTCCTGGCCGCGCCGGCCGTGCCGTCGGCGCACCGGATCAGCGCCGTCGGGCACGCCCACATCGACTCGGCGTGGCTGTGGCCGTTGCGCGAGACCGTGCGCAAGGTGGCCCGCACCGCCTCCAACATGACCACGCTGCTGGAGGAGGACCCCGACTTCGTCTTCGCGATGTCGCAGGCCCAGCAGTGGGCCTGGCTGAAGGAGCACAGGCCGGAGGTGTGGGCCAAGGTCGTCAAGGCGGTGGCGACCGGCCGGTTCGTGCCCGCGGGCGGCATGTGGGTGGAGTCCGACACGAACATGCCGGGCTCCGAGGCGATGGCCCGGCAGTTCGTGCACGGCAAGCGCTTCTTCATCGACGAGTTCGGGGTGGACAACGAGGAGGTGTGGCTGCCCGACACGTTCGGGTTCGCGGCCGGGCTGCCGCAGATCATCAAGGCGGCCGGGTCGAAGCGGCTGCTCACCCAGAAGATCTCGTGGAGCCAGACCAACACGTTCCCGCACCACACCTTCCTGTGGGAGGGCATCGACGGGACCAGGATCTTCACCCACTTCCCGCCCATCGACACCTACAACGCCTCCCTGCGCGGCGGCGAGCTGGCGCACGCGGCCCGCAACTTCAAGGACAAGGGCGTGGCCAGGCACTCGCTGGCCCCGACCGGGCACGGCGACGGCGGCGGCGGCACCACCCGCGAGATGGTGGCCAGGGCGCTCCGCGTCCGCGACCTGGAGGGCTCGCCCACCGTGACGTGGGAGACGCCCGCCGAGTTCTTCGACAAGGCCGAGGCCGAGTACCCCGCCCCGCCCGTCTGGGTGGGCGAGCTCTACCTGGAGCTGCACCGGGCCACGCTGACCAGTCAGGCCAAGACCAAGCAGGGCAACCGGCGCAGCGAGGCGCTGCTGCGGGAGGCCGAGCTGTGGGCGGCGACGGCGGCCGTGCGGGCGGGGGCGGACTATCCGTACGAGGCGCTCGACCGGCTGTGGAAGACGGTGCTGCTGCACCAGTTCCACGACATCCTGCCCGGCTCCTCGATCGCGTGGGTGCACCGGGAGGCGCGCAGGACGTACGAGCTGGTGACCGAGGAGCTGGACGGCATCATCGGCACCGCGCAGCGCGCGCTGGCGGGCGAGCCGTCCGGCGGCACGCTGGTCTTCAACGGCGCCCCGCACGCCCGCCGCGGCGTGCCCGCGGGCGGTGCCGCCCCCGAGAGCCCGGCCGCCGCCGTGCAGGCGGCGCCGCGGCCCGAGGGCGGGTTCGTGCTCGACGACGGGCTGCTCAGGGTCGAGATCGACGGGCGCGGGCTGGTCGTGTCGGCCCGCGACCTGCGGGCCGGGCGCGAGAGCGTCGCGCCCGGGCGGGCGGCCTGCCTGCCGCAGCTGCACCCGGACTTCCCGAACAAGTGGGACGCCTGGGACGTGGATGAGTTCTACCGCAACACGGTGACCGACCTGACGGAGGCGGACGACGTGCGCCTCGACGGGGTCACGGTGGTGGTCGAGCGCTCGTTCGGGGCCTCGTCGATGGTGCAGCGGCTCACGCTCGCCGAGGGGCGGCTGGAGATCGACACCGAGGTCGACTGGCACGAGAGCGAGAAGTTCCTCAAGCTGGCCTTCCCCCTCGACGTACGCGCCGACCGGTACGCCTCCGAGAGCCAGTACGGCCACACCTTCCGCCCCACCCACACCAACACGAGCTGGGAGGCCGCCAAGTTCGAGGCCTGCAACCACCGCTTCGTGCACCTGGAGGAGCCCGGCTGGGGCGTGGCCATGGTGACCGACTCGACCTACGGCCACGACGTCACCCGCGACGTGGACGAGCACGGCACCACGACCACGCTGCGCGTCTCGCTGCTGCGCGCGCCGCGCTTCCCCGACCCCGAGACCGACCAGGGCGCGCACCGCTTCCGTCATGCGCTGGTGCCGGGCGCGGCGATCGGCGACGCCGTGCGCGAGGGCCACTTCATCAACCAGCCCGAGCGCCGCGTGCCCGGTTCGGCGCCGGTCGAGCCGCTGGTCACGGTGGACGACGACGCCGTGGTGGTGACCGCGGTGAAGCTGGCCGACGACGGCAGCGGCGACGTGGTGGTCCGCTTCCACGAGTCGCGCGGCGGCCGGGCCCGCGCCACGCTGCGTCCCGGCTTCCCCGTCGCGGAGGTCGTCACGACCGACCTGCTGGAGCGGCCGACGGGCGAGCCCGAGCGGCCCGGCGACGAGATCGCCGTGGGCCTGCGCCCGTTCGAGCTGGTCACGCTGCGCATGAAGCGGGCCTGAGCCCGCACTGGCAGAGCCCGGCGCCGGGAAACCGCGCGCCGGGGCCCGGCCGCGCGTGAGGCGGGCCTGAGCGTCCGGCGGGTTCAGCCGCTGAGCAGCGTGCCGAGGCGGGGGGCGTAGGTGGCGTGGAAGACAAGGGAGGCCGCACCGATCGCGGCGGCGTCGGCCGCGATCGGTGAGGTCTCCACCCGTACGGCGTGCAGCCGCCTGGCCATCGTCCGCCCCGCCACGGCCGCCGCGATCGCCTCCCGGTAGATGCCGCCGACGTCGCGCAGCGCGGGCCCGCCCAGCACGAGCAGGTCGATGTCCAGCATGTTCACCACGCTGACGGCGGCCACGGCGAGGCGGTCGGCCACCCGCTCGATCACCGCGCGCGCCGCCGGCTCCCCGCGCGCCGCGGCCGCGCAGACGTCGGCGTGGTCGGCGCCGCCCGAGGCCGCCTCGATCGCGCTCGGGCAGCACACCGCCTCCACGCAGCCCCGGTTGCCGCAGTAGCACTCGGGCCCGTCGGGCTCGACGGTGATGTGCCCGAACTCGCCGGCGTTGAGCGAGCGACCGCGGTAGACCTGGTTGTCGAGGAACAGCCCGCCGCCGATGCCGGTGCCGAGATAGAGGTAGGCGAAGCTGGGCGCGGAGCGCGCGATGCCGGCCCACCTCTCGCCGATCGCCGCCGCCGTGGCGTCGTTGTCGACGGTCACCGGGAAGCGGGTGTACTCCTGGAGTAACTCCCTGATCGGCGTGCCGGCCCACGCCGGCAGCCGGGGCGGGCTCACCATCACGCCGTCGCCGTCGAGCGGCCCCGGGCAGGCCAGCCCCACCCCGAGCACCTTGCCGTCCGGCACCCCCACCTCGCGCAGGATGCGCCTGGCCGCCCGCGCCATCTGCCTGACCACCGCGTCGGGCCTGGCCCGCGGGCGCACGGGCAGGTGAAGCCGGGCGACCGGGCGGCCCGCCAGGTCCGCCAGCACGCACGACAGCGCCTTGGGGTCGAAGTGCACGCCGACCGCGTAGCCGGCGCCGGCGTCGACCCGCAGGATGGTGGCCGGCTTGCCGCCGCGCGACGGCGCCGAGCCGTCCTCGACGACCAGGCCCTCCTCCAGCAGCCTGCGTACGATCACCGACACCGTCTGCGCCGTCAGCCCCGTCACGGACGCTACCTGGACGCGGCTGATCCCGTCGGAGGCCTGGATGGCCTCCAGCACCACGGCCCGGTTGTAGCTGCCGACCTTGGGCAGGTTGGTGCCCTGCTGCATGTGAGTCATATCACCACAAAGTGTTGACTTAGTAAATCAAAAAGACTTACGTTCTCCGCAACCCAAAGGAAACAAGGGGAGGCCGTGATGACACGTAGGCTGGCCGGTTCCCTCCTGCTGTTGACAGCGCTGACAGCAGCCGGTTGCGGCGGTGGCGCCGCCGAAGAAGCCTCAGGAACCAAGGAGCTCGAGGTCCTCTACAAGGTCGAGCCCACGTGGCCGCACCTGGAGAAGATGCTCACGGACGCGAAGAAGCAGTACGAATCCAGCCATCCCGGCGTCACGATCAAGCTGACCGGGGTGCAGGGCAACAACGAGGCCTACTACACGAAGCTGGCGCTGCTGAACCGCTCGGCGGACTCGGCGCCCGACATCTACTACCACGACACCTTCCAGGTGAACGCCGACGTCGCCGCGGGCAAGCTGGCCCCGCTCGACGAATACCTGACCAAGTGGCCCGACTGGAGCTCCCAGTTCCCCGACTCGGTCAAGGAGGCCGCCAAGGGCGCCGACGGCAAGATCTACGGCGTGCCGATCAGCACCGACACGCGCGGCCTCTGGTACCACAAGGACGTCTTCGCCAAGGCGGGACTGCCCGTGCCGTGGGAGCCGAAGACCTGGAACGACGTGCTGACCGCGGCCCGCACGATCAAGCAGAAGGTGCCGGATGCCGTCCCCTTCAGCATGTACTCCACGAAGATCCACGGCGAGGCGTCCACCATGCAGGGCTTCGAGATGCTCCTGTACGGCACCCCCGGCGGCACCCTGTACGACAGCGCCCAGCAGAAGTGGGTGAGCGGCGGCAAGAACTTCACCGACGCGCTGACCTTCATCAACACGATCTACCGCGAGGAGCTCGGCCCCAAGCAGGCCGACGCCCACAACGCCAAGCTCGCCGACAAGGTCAACCACGAGTGGTTCCCGTCCGGCAAGATCGGCATCTCCCTCGACGGCGCCTGGACGCCGTCGGCCTGGAAGGAGACCAGCACCAAGCCGTGGCCCGCCTGGCAGGAGAAGATCGGCTGGACGGCCATGCCGACGCAGAACGGCGAGGAGCCCGGCGCGGTCAGCATGTCGGGCGGCTGGGTCATGGCGATGAGCTCCTACACCAAGCTCAAGCAGGAGGCGTTCGACTTCATCACGGTGGCGATGAACAAGGAGAACGCGATGACGTACTCCGTGAGCACCGGTGACCTGGCCGTCCGCAAGGACGTCGCGGCCGACCCGAAGTACACCGCCGACAACCCGTCGGTGAAGTTCTTCACCGAGCTCGCCGAGGTGACGCACTACCGGCCCGCCTACGAGGCGTACCCGAAGGTGTCGGCGCAGATCCAGGAGGCCATGGAGGCCGTCACCACCGGCTCGCAGACGCCTGAGGAGGCCACCGCGGCCTACGCCAAGGCGCTGCCCGGCGCGGTCGGAGGCCCCGACAAGGTCGTCGCCAAATGACGGTCGCCACGGCGCCGTCCCCGCCCGTGACGGGCACGCCCGCGGGCGGCCCGTCACGGCGGCGGGTCATGCGCTGGCTGCTGCCCCTGGGCCCGGCGCTGGTGCTGCTGGCGCTGTTCCTCGCGGGGCCCATCCTGTGGAGCGTCTACATCGCGTTCACCAACGAGACCCTGACCGGCTCGGCCTCGGTGAACTCGCAGTTCGTCGGGCTGGACAACTTCGTCAAGCTCTTCGACGACCCGGACTTCATCAACTCGTTCCTGCTCACGTTCGTCTTCGTGATCGGCTCGGCCGTCATCGGCCAGAACACGCTGGGCCTGATCATCGCGCTGCTGATGCGCGGGCGCGGCAGGGTGACGCGCAGCACGGTCAACGGCGTGGTCATCGCGGCCTGGGTGATGCCCGAGATCGTGGCGGCGGCCTGCTGGTTCTCCTTCCTCGCCGAGGAGGGCACGCTCAACACCGTGCTCGGCGTCTCGCAGGAGTGGCTCTACACCGCGCCGATGCTGGCGGTGATCCTGGCCAACGTCTGGCGCGGCACCGCGTTCTCGATGCTGGTCTACTCGGCGGCGCTGTCGGAGGTGCCGAAGGACCTCGTGGAGGCGGCGGCGGTGGACGGCGCGGGTCCCGGCAAGCGGCTGCTGCACATCACGCTGCCGCTGATCCGGCGCTCGATCATGGCGAACCTCATGCTGATCACGCTGCAGACGCTGGCCAGCTTCGGGCTGATCTACGCCCTGACCGGCGGCGGTCCTGGCACGGCCAGCCAGACGACCCCGCTCTACATGTACGAGCAGGCGTTCCGCTACTTCGAGATCGGCTACGGCTCGGCCATCGCGCTGGTCATGCTGGTCATCGGAGCCCTGTTCTCGCTGATCTACCTGCGTCTGATCAAGGTGGAGGACGCATGACCAGACTCGCCGCGAGGGGCGCGGCCACGCTGTCGCTGCTGGTGATCGTGCTGGCGTTCCTGGGGCCTTTCATCTGGGTGCTCATCGCCTCGGTGCAGCCGGAGGCGACGCTGGCCGCCGCGCCGACCCTGACCTTCTCCCTCGACAACTTCAAGGCCGTGCTGACCTGGGAGACGATCGTGCTCCCGCTGATCAACTCGGTCGTCATCTCGGGCTCGACGGCGCTGCTGACGGTGGTGGTGGCCGGGCTCGCGGCCTATCCGCTCTCGCGCTACCAGCTGCGCTACCGCCGCCACTTCATGCTGACGCTGCTGTTCACCACGGGCCTGCCGATGACGGCGATCCTGGTGCCGGTCTACGCCATGTTCTTCCGGTTCAACCTGTACGGCTCGGTGCCGGCGATGGTGTTGTTCCTGACCGCCAGCTCGCTGCCGTTCTCCATCTGGATGATGAAGAACTTCATGGACGGCGTGCCGGTCAGCCTGGAGGAGGCCGCCTGGGTGGACGGCGCCGGGTGGGTGCAGTCGCTGCGCGCCGTGGTGGGGCCGCTCATGGCGCCGGGCATCGCGGTGGTGGCGATCTTCGTCTTCGTCGGGCAGTGGGGCAACTTCTTCGCCCCGTTCGTGCTGCTGGACGCGCCGGAGAAGCAGCCGGCCGCGGTGACCATCTACACGTTCTTCTCGCAGTACGGGCAGGTCGCCTACGGGCAGCTGGCCGCGTTCTCGATCCTCTACACGGCGCCCGCGGTGATCCTCTACGTGGCGGTCAACAAGTACCTCGCGGGGTCGTTCAACCTCGGCGGCGCGACGAAGGGGTAGCTGGCGGATTCACGACAAGTCAGGATGTGGCCACTCCCATTTCATAGACACCGCAGTTCGGGACCATTAGAAATCCGGTATTCGTGCTTACCGATTCTCTGGAGGTCGTCCCATGCTGCGTGGCTTAAGCCGGTTGAAGTGGGGGTCGGCGCTCGCGCTCCCCACGGTCATGGCGGCCGCGCTGCTCGCGGCGCCCGCCGCGTACGCCGAAAGCGCCGGGCCCTTCACGGCCGCGGCGGCGAGCGACGAGATCACCCTGATCACCGGCGACCGGGTGCAGGTGCGCGACGTGGACGGCGGGCACCACGCGGTCACCGTCACGCCCGCCCGGCGCGCCGACGGCTCCGTGCCCACCTTCCAGGTGATGGAGACCGAGCGCGGCGTCACCGTCATCCCCGACGACGTCGCGAGCCTGGTGCCGGGCCGGCTCGACCCCGCGCTGTTCGACGTGACGGCGCTGGCCGAGCAGGACTTCGGCGCCACCATCCCGCTCATCCTCACCTTCGGCGCGAACGCCCCCAAGGCGGCCGTGCCCGCCGCCCGGCAGGAGCGCACGCTGGAGAGCATCGGCGGCGCCGGCGTGTC
>NZ_JBEXLH010000006.1:0-205704 GCF_040609855.1 Nonomuraea sp. NPDC004580
GCCTGATCCGGCCAGCTGGTTACCGACCCCGACCAGCCACAGCACGCCGGGGTCCGCTGCCGCCTGCCCACTAATTCTCCGATTTTCGGACTAGGCGGGCCGGGCGGGCGGGGGCCGGCGAGGTCTCACAACGGCGGGGTCTCGGATAAATACGGATATTTGCGGATTACAGGCTGCCTGCGCTGAATCATGCTCTTCTGCGATCCCCCAGTCACTTGGAGACCCCATGCGGCGCACCTCAGCATCCCTCGTCGCGGGCGCGCTCGTCGCGGCCCTCGCGTGGGCGTCAGGCCCCTCATCCCCCGCCGTCGCGCTCGACCCCTCCGTGGGCGTGGCGGACCTCACCCAGGACATCAACCAGATCCTCAGCGACTCCCGGCTGACGATCGCCCGCGCGGGCGTCGTGGTCAGGAGCGCCGAGACCGGCGAGGAGCTGTACGCCACCGACGCGGGCAAACTCCTCATCCCCGCGTCCAACACCAAGCTGTTCACCTCGGCCGCCGCCGCGGAGACGCTCGGACTCGACTACCGCTTCCCCACCACCGTGCTGAGCACCGGCCGTAAGGCGGGCGCCGTGCTGACCGGTGACCTGGTGCTGCGCGGCACCGGCGACCCGACCATGCTGGCCGAGGACTACGAGGCGCTGGCCGCACAGGTCGCGAAGGCGGGCGTCAAGGTCGTCACCGGCAAGCTGGTGGCCGACGACACGTGGTTCGACGGCCAGCGGCTCGGCAACGACTGGGCGTGGGACGACGAGACCGCCTACTACGCCGCCCCGATCTCGGCGCTGACCGCGTCTCCCGATCGCGACTACGACGCGGGCTCGGTGGTCGTGACGGTGTCGGCGAGCGGCGGCGAGGTCAAGGTGACCACGACGCCGGAGACCGACTACCTGAAGATCGTCAACAAGGCCACGGTCGGCGACCAGACGGACGTGCTCATCGAGCGGCAGCACGGCACCCGTACGGTGGTCATCACCGGCACGGTCGCGGGCTCGTACCAGGAGTGGGTGGCGGTCGACGATCCCACCGCCTACGCCGCCTCGCTCTTCCGCAAGGGCCTGAGCAAGCACGGCGTCAAGGTGCTCGGCCGGACCGAGGCGGGCGCGGCGCCGGAGAGCGCGAAGAAGCTGGCCGAGCACGAGTCGATGCCGCTGGGCGAGCTGCTGGTGCCGTTCATGAAGCTGAGCAACAACATCCACGCCGAGATCCTCACCAAGGCGATGGGCCGCAAGGTGTCGGACCGGGGCACGTGGTCGGCCGGGCTCAAGGTCACCACCGACTTCGCCAAGACGAACGGCGTCGAGCTGCTCAACATGCGGGACGGCTCGGGGCTGTCGCGGCGTGACGGCTTCTCGCCGGCCTCGATCGTGCAGCTCCTGTCGTCCGTACGCGGCAAGCCCTGGTTCTCGACCTGGTACGAGTCGCTGCCCATCGCCGGCAACAGCGACAGGTTCACCGGCGGCACGCTGCGCAGCCGCATGCAGGGCACGCCCGCGGCGAACAACGTGCACGCCAAGACCGGCTCGCTGACCGGGGTCACCGCGCTGTCCGGTTATGTGACGAGCGCGGACGGCGAGCCGCTGATCTTCTCGATCATGCTGAACCAGTACCTGTCGGGCTCGCCGAAGGACATCGAGGACAAGATCGCGGTCCGGCTCGCCCAGTTCTCGCGGACGACGGCGGTCGCCGACACCACGCAGCTCCGTGCGGCTGAGGGCGCCCAGGCGGGCGACCTCGAGTGCTCCTGGATGAAGCCGGCCTCCTGCTGACCGGAGAAACCCCGGCGGCCGACCGCGGACGCGCGGAAAGCCGCCGGGGTTTACCGAGGTGAGAACGGCTGTCATCACGATTCGGCTACTTGGAGCTCCAGGTTAGTCGGCCATTTCCCTACAAACGCGGCCCGGCCAGGACAGAATTCGACATTGAGTGTCCTTCTGGCCCGCCCGCCGACGCTCACGCAGACCATGGGAGCGAACGGGCTTTCACCGGCCCCACCCCGAGCCGGTATCCCACCGCACGCCCAAGCGCTCCCCTTCGGGCGGACCCGGCCGCGCCTCCCCCCGCACACAGGACCGCGGCCGGGTCCGCACAACACGAGCCAGGCTCATGACCCTTGTGGCCGGTCGGAGAAACGGGCCAGGACCAGCGACTCGACGACGCCGACCACCGCGTACGCCACGATCGACACCCCCGTGACCACGACGATGTCCGCCCACACCTCGTCGTAGCGGAACCCGCCGATCGCCCGCAGGATCTCGGCCCCGATGCCCTCGCCGGTGGCCAGCCACTCGGCGATGAGCGCGCCGATGATCGAGGCGGGCACGGAGATGCGGGCCGAGGCGAAGACCGAGGGCATCGCGGTCGGCACCGCCACCTTGCGCAGCACGGTCATCCGCGTGCCGCCGTACGCCATGATCAGGTCGGTCGCCTGCGGCGAGGCGGAGCGCAGGCCGAAGGCGATGTTCACCAGCGCGGGGAAGAACACCACGATGCCGCCGATGACCGCCACCCCGAGCAGTTCGCGCCCGAAGATCAGGGTGATCAGCGGTGTCATCACGACCAGCGGCACCGAGCGCAGCAGCATCGCGACCGGCATGAACGTCTGCTCGACGGTCCTGAACAGCACGAACAGCACGGCCACCACGGTCGCGGCGACCATGCCGGAGACGAAGCCGACGGCGGCGTCCCTGACCGTGATGCCCAGCGCGCCGAACACCGCGTCCTGGTGCTCCTGCGCGGACGTCAGATACTCCCAGACCTGCGGCGGCCGCTTGCCCACCAGCGGGCTGATGCCGAACGCCTCAAGCGCCAGCCACCACCCGGCCACGGCGGAGGTGGGCCATCCGCCGTCGTTGTTCCGCAAGGTCTTCGAGATCGCCGCCGCCGAGGGGCTGCACCGGGTGGCGCACGCGGGCGAGGAGGGCGGGCCCGACTACGTGGGGGAGGCGCTGGACGTGCTGCGCGTCGAGCGGGTGGACCACGGCATCAGGGCGATGGAGGATCCGCAGCTCGTGGCCAGGCTGCGGGCCGAGCGCATCCCGCTGACGGTGTGCCCGCTGTCGAACGTGCGGCTGCGGGTGGTGCCGTCGCTGCGCGACCACATCCTGCCCGCGATGCTGGACGAGGGCCTGCTCGTCACCGTCAACTCCGACGACCCCGCCTACTTCGGCGGCTACGTGGAGGACAACTACGCGGCACTGAGCAGGGGAGCTGGGGATGAGTGACGACCAGCTCGACGGGATCGCCCGCAACTCGTTCGAGGCTTCCTTCGCGTACGAAGGGTGAGCGGGGTTGAGCGGGGGTGAGCGTGGGGGTGAGCATGGCGAAGGGGCCCGCCCTCAGTGGGCGAGCCCCTTCGTATGTGTCCCGTCAGCCGCTCAGCACGCGGGAGAGGAGCTGGTTCAGGAGGTCCAGGTCGAGGATGTCGTTGTCCTCACCGAAGTTGTTCCACTCGCCGAAGTCCCACTTGGCATCGTCCTTGCCGTGGTTCGGGCCAGGAAGGATGCGAGTCTGAGAAGACTCGGCCGTGACGACGGGCGACGCGGCGAGCGCGGTACCTCCGAACATGACCATCCCGCCGACGAGCCCGGCCAGGACGAGTCCCTTGCGATACATAGTGTTTCCCCCTGATACCTCTCGACTACTCTCCGTAGCTATCGGAGGAAGATCTGCCCCTCGCCCAAGTTCGACAAACACCCATATTTTCGCTCTTGACCAGGACGAATACGGCGTCTGGCCGAACGAATACCGAAGATCACCTCGCTTGACGAGCAGGTGTGCCCCGATGAACCCGAGCAGCCTTCACCCTTGCCGATTCGTGACCGCGCGGCGGGGGCCGCGGAGATCGTACAAGCGGGCTTTCACGGACAAGTCAGAATGACCGGCCCATCCTCGGTGATGGCGACCGTGTGCTCGACGTGCACGCTCCTGCTGCCGTCGCCCGAGCAGACCGACCAGCCGTCGTCGGCCATGTAGTAGTCGTTGCCGCCCCCTGCCATCAGGCTGGGCTCGATGGCGATCACCAGTCCTGGCCGCAGCCGCAGCCCGCGCCCGGGACGGGCCTCGTTGGGCACCCACGGCGACTCGTGCATGGCCCGGCCGATGCCGTGGCCGCCGAAGTCGTTCTGCATGCCGTAGCCGGCGCCCCGGCCGACCGTGGACATCGCGTGGCCGATGTCGCCCATCTTGCCGCCCGGCCGCGCCGCCTCGATGCCCGCGCCGAGCGTCTCCTCGGCGACCTTGATCAGTTTGAGGTCCTCGGCGCGCGGCGTGCCGACGGTGAAGCTGACCGTGCCGTCGGCGTGCCAGCCGTCCACGTACGCCGCGCAGTCCACGCTGATGAGGTCGCCGTCGCGCAGCCGGTACTGGGTCGGCAGCCCGTGCAGCATCACCCCGTTGACGGAGGTGCAGATGACGCCCGGGTAGGGGGTGGCGCCGAAGGACGGGTGGTAGCCGAGGAACGACGCCCCTGCCTTCGCCTCCTCGATGACGGTCCGCGCCACGTCGTCGAGGTGTTTCAGCGTCACCCCGATGCCGGCCTCCGCCCGCGTGGCGGCGTGCACGGCGGCCACGACCCGGCCCGCCGCACGCATGGCGGCGATCTCCCCGGCTGACTTGAGCTCGATCACGGCTCCTCCTAAGCGATAACTATACCGGTATTATTATCACGCTCCATGGGCATGACGACACCGGGGAGGAGTCACGCGCCGATCAGTCCAGCCCCTTCTTGCCGGGCGTCCAGAACGGGACGCAGCACGAGGCTCCCCTCGGGACGCACGCTCGGCGATCGCCGCGCGGACTTCTTTTCAGACGAGGAGGACGACCTTGCCCCTGGCGTGCCGGCCCTCCAGGTGGGCGATGGCGGCGGCGGCCTCGCGCAGCGGGTACGTGCGGTCGATGACCGGGGTGAGCGCGCCCGACTCGGCCAGCTCGCGCAGGGTGGCGAGGTCGGCGGCGTTCTCGCTGGTGAGGAACGTGGCGAAGCGGTGGCCCGCGAACCGCGACGTGAGGTGCCCGGCGATCATGCGACCTATCGGGCCGAACCAGCGGCCGCCGTCGCCGCTGTTGGGGATCAGCGTCCCGCCCGGTGCCAGCACGCGCCGCAGAGCGCGCAGGGCGTGGTTGCCGACGTTGTCGAGGACGAGGTCGTAGCGCCGGCCTGACGCGGTGAAGTCCTGCCGGGTGTAGTCGATGACGTGGTCGGCGCCCAGCGAGCGGACCAGCTCGACGTTCCGGGTGCCGCACACCCCGGTCACCTCGGCCCCGTACGCCTTCGCCAGCCGTACGGCGAACGTGCCGATCCCGCCCGACGCCCCGTTGACCAGCACCCGGCGCCCCTCGCGCACTCCGCCCTTGTCGCGCAGCGCCTGTAAGGCCGTCAGGCCCGACGTGGGGATGGCCGCCGCCTCCTCGTACCCCAGCCCGCCCGGCATCGCCGTGAGCGGCCCGTCGGAGGCCACGGTGACGTACTCGGCGAACGCGCCCCTGCGGCAGCCGTAGACCCGGTCGCCCGGCTGGAACCCGCCGGCCCCCTTGCCGACGGCCTCGACCTCCCCCGCGAAGTCGTTGCCCAGCTCGGGGGCCTTCGGCCGGGTGAGCCCCGCGACGGCGCGGAAGGCGTACGGGCTGCCGCGCATGAAGTGCCAGTCGCCCGGGTTGACCGCGGCGGCCCGCACCCTGACCAGCACCTCGCCCTCGCCCGGCACGGGTATGGGCACCTCGTGCAGCTCGACGACCTCAGGCGGGCCGTAAGCCCGGTAACGGATGGCTTGCATCGTCATAGCGCCCTCTCTTACACCTGAAAGGAATTTCTGACATATGACGACTTTACCTCTCCATGGCCTCCTGTGGGGGGCACGAAAAAGCGCGGCGGGCGAGGGGTGCTCCCCCTCGCCCGCCGCGCTCAGCCTGATGCGGCCCGGCTCAGCCCTTGAGCCAGCTCATCATCGGGCGCAGCGTGGCGCCGGTCTTCTCGATGGCGTCCTCGGAGAGCTCCTCGCGGTAGCGCTGGAACTCCTTCTGGCCGCTGTCGAACTCGTTGACGAGCTGCTGGGCGAAGGTGCCGTCCTGGATCTCGCCCAGGATGCGGCGCATCTCCTGCCGGGTCTCGTCGTTGACCACGCGCGGGCCGCGGGTGTAGCCGCCGTACTCGGCCGTGTCGGAGACCGACCAGTACATCTTGGAGATGCCGCCCTCGTACATGAGGTCGACGATCAGCTTCATCTCGTGCAGGCACTCGAAGTAGGCGACCTCGGGCTGGTAGCCCGCCTCGATGAGGGTGTCGAAGCCGGCCTTGATCAGCTCGGAGACGCCGCCGCACAGCACGGCCTGCTCGCCGAACAGGTCGGTCTCGGTCTCCTCCTTGAACGTCGTGCGCAGCGCGCCGGCGCGGGTGCCGCCGATGCCCTTGGCGTACGACAGGGCGAGGTCGAGCGCCTTGCCCGAGGCGTCCTTCTCGACGGCCACGAGCACCGGGACGCCGCGCCCGGCCTCGAACTGGCGGCGCACGAGGTGGCCGGGACCCTTGGGGGCCACCATGCAGACGTCGACGCCCTCGGGCGCCTCGATGAGGCCGTAGCGGATGTTCAGGCCGTGGCCGAAGAACAGCGCGTCGCCCTCCACCAGGTTGGGGGCGACGTGCTGGGTGTAGAGGTCGCGCTGGATGTGGTCGGGCGCGAGGATCATGGTGAGGTTGGCCTCTTCGACCGCCTCGGACGGGGTGAGCACCCGCAGGCCGTCGTTCTCCGCCTTCTCGCGGCTCTTGGAGCCCTCGGGCAGGCCGACGCGCACGTCGACACCCGAGTCACGCAGGGAGAGCGCGTGGGCGTGGCCCTGGCTGCCGTACCCCAGCACGGCCACGTGACGTCCCTGGATGATCGAGAGGTCGGCCTGGTCGTCGTAGTAGATCTCGGTCACTTGCTAAACCTTTCAGGCGGTACGGTCCAGTGCCCTGAGGGACCGGTCGGTGATGGAGCGGGCGCCGCGGCCGATGGCCACCATGCCCGATTGGACGAGTTCTTTGATCCCGAACGGCTCAAGGACCTTCACGAACGCCTCGAGCTTGTCGGGGGTGCCGGTGACCTCGATGGTCACGGCGTCGGCCGCCACGTCCACGCAGCGGGCCCTGAAGAGCTGGACGAGCTCCAGCACGTGGGAGCGGCTCTCCGCGTCGGCCTTGACCTTGATCAGCATCAGCTCGCGCTGAACGGACTGCGACGGGTCCAGCTCGACGATCTTGAGCACGTTCACCAGCTTGTTGAGCTGCTTCGTGACCTGCTCAAGGGGCAGCTCCTCGACGCTCACCACGATCGTGATGCGGGAGATGTCGTCGTGCTCGGTCGGCCCGACGGCGAGGGAGTCGATGTTGAACCCCCTGCGACTGAACAGCGCGGAGACGCGCGCGAGGACACCCGGCCGGTTCTCGACCAGCACGGACAGCGTGTGACGGCTCATCGCTCGCTCACTCTCCTTCGTGCGCCGCGCGGGCACCGCGTCGCGCTCCTAGTCATCCTCGTTCTCCCACTTCGGCGCCATGTCACGGGCGATCTTGATGTCGTCGTTGCTCGTGCCCGCGGCCACCATGGGCCAGACCATGGCGTCCTGGTGGACGACGAAGTCGACCACGACGGGCACGTCGTTGATCTCCATGGCCTTCTTGATCACGGCGTCCACGTCTTCGGGACGCTCGCATCGCAGGCCCACACAGCCATAGGCCTCGGCCAGCTTGACGAAGTCCGGGATCCGCCGGACCGTCTGCAGGTCGGTGTTGGAGTAGCGCTCGTCGTAGAACAGGGTCTGCCACTGACGAACCATGCCGAGATTACCGTTGTTGATGACCGCGATCTTGATCGGCACACCCTCCAGGGCGCAGGTGGCCAGCTCCTGGTTCGTCATCTGGAAGCAGCCGTCGCCGTCGATCGCCCACACCGTGGCGTCGGGGCGGCCCATCTTCGCGCCCATCGCGGCCGGGACGGCGAAGCCCATCGTGCCGAGGCCGCCAGAGTTGATGAACGTGCCGGGGTTCTCGTAGTGGATGAACTGCGAGGCCCACATCTGGTGCTGGCCGACGCCGGCGATGTAGTAGGTGTCGGGGCCCGCGATGGCGCTCAGGCGCTCCATGACGTACTGCGGGGCCAGCGAGCCGTCCTCGAACTGCTCGTAACCCAGCGGGTAGGTCTCCTTGTAGCCGTTGAGCAGCGTCCACCACTCGTCGTAGTCGCCCTGCTGGCCGGACGCCTGGATCACCGAGACGAGGTCGCTGATGACCTCCTTGCAGTCGCCCACGATCGGCACGTCGGCGTGGCGATTCTTCGAGATCTCCGCCGGATCGATGTCGGCGTGCACGACCTTCGCGTGCGGCGCGAACGACGACAGGTTGCCGGTCACCCGGTCGTCGAACCGCACGCCCAGGCCGATGATCAGGTCTGACTTCTGCAGCGCGCCGACCGCCGCGACGCTGCCGTGCATGCCGGGCATGCCCATGTGCTGCGGGTGGCTGTCGGGGAACGTGCCGCGGGCCATCAGGGTGGTGATGACCGGGATGTGCGTCAGCTCGGCGAGCTGACGCAGCTCGGCCGCCGCGCCGGCCTTGTGGACGCCGCCGCCGACGTACAGGACGGGCCTGCGGGACTCGGCGATGAGCTTGGCGGCCTCGCGGATCTGCTTGGAGTGTGGCCTGGTGACCGGGCGGTAGCCGGGCAGCTGCATGGTGGGCGGCCAGCTGAACGTGGTCTCGGCCTGCAACGCGTCCTTCGAGATGTCCACCAGCACCGGGCCAGGACGCCCCGTCGAGGCGATGTGGAAGGCCTCCATGATCGTACGCGCGATCTCGCCGGCATCGGTGATCAGGAAGTTGTGCTTCGTGATCGGCATGGTGATGCCGGAGATGTCGGCTTCCTGAAAAGCGTCGGTGCCGATCATCGGCGCGGCCACCTGTCCGGTGATCGCCACGATCGGCACCGAGTCCATGAACGCGTCGGCTATCGGTGTCACCAGGTTCGTGGCGCCAGGACCGCTGGTCGCCATGCACACCCCGACCTTGCCGGTGGCCTGCGCGTAGCCCTCGGCCGCATGACCCGCACCCTGCTCGTGACGTACGAGCACGTGCCGGACCTTGGTCGAGTCGTAGAGGGGATCGTAGGCCGGAAGAATGGCACCGCCCGGGATCCCGAACACTGTGTCGACTCCGACGTGCTCCAGCGCCCTGACCAGGGCCTGTGCACCTGTCATCCGTTCGGTCATCGGCTCGTTCCTTGCGTGGCTACTCGCTTAAGGACATAAAAAATGCCCCTCTCCGCCGGAACGGCGGGTCTGGGGCGGCGCGCAGGTCGTCGTGCTTCGCTATCGGCCTGCGCGCCGGCGAAGTACTACGAGAATCTCACTGCGAAGCATGGCTTACACGATAGCCGCTCCGAACGCCCCAGTGTCAACTTGGTGGACACATGTCTCAAACCGTGAGACTCGTCCGCATCAGCGAGTCGACCCCGCGCGCCGCCATCGGCCGTGCCACCAGGAAGCCCTGCCCCCGCGTGCAGCCCATCTGCTTGAGCAGTTCGAGCTGCTCAGGACGCTCGATCCCCTCGGCCACCACGATAAGCCCCAGGTCGTGCCCCAGCCGCACGATCGTGCGGGTGAGCAGCGTCAGCGTGTCGTCCTTGCCGAGCCCCGACACGAACGACGGGTCGATCTTGATCATGTCGACGGGGAGCTGGCGCAGGAAGGCCAGCGAGGCGTAGCCGGTGCCGAAGTCGTCGATGGCCAGCCGCACGCCCAGCGAGCGCAGCTCCGACAGCCGCTTGATCGTCTCCTCGGCGTCCTCGACGAGCATCTCCTCGATGACTTCGAGCGTGAGCGACGAGGCGGGCAGCCCGCTCTCGCGCAGCGCCTCCTCCACCGTCTCGACGAACCTGGGCGCCATGATCTGCCGGGCCGACAGGTTCAGCGACAGCCCGATGTCCCACGACGAGGCCCGCCAGGCCGCCACCTCCCTGCACGACTCGCGCAGGATCCACTCGCTCAGCGGCACGATCAGCCCGGTGTCCTCGGCCGGGCCCAGGAACTGCTCCGGCGGCACGAACACCGAGCCGCGCCACCACCGCACCAGGGCCTCCACCGCGGTCACCCGCGAGGTGGCCAGGTCGACCACCGGCTGGTACTCGATGGCGAACTGCTGCTCGATCAGCGCCCGCTGCAGGTCGGCCGCCAGCTCAAGGCGGCGTACGACGTCGGCGTGCATCTGCGCGGCGAACACCTCGACCCGGCGCCCGCCCAGCTCTTTGGAGCGCGCCATGGCCACATCGGCGTTGCGCATCAGATCGCCGGCCGGCATGCCGTCCTCGGTGAAGGCCACCCCGACGCTCGCCGTCAGCGCCACGTCGCGGTCGGCGACGCGGAACGGCTCCTGCGAGACCGCCCCGACCAGCCGCTCGGCCAGATCGACCGCCACCTGCGCGTCTCCTCCGGTCTCCACCAGCACCGCGAACTCGTCGCCGCCCCACCGGGCCAGCGTGTCGTCCGCGCGTACGGCGCCGCGCAGCCGCCTGGCCGCCTGCCCGAGCAGGTAGTCGCCACTGGCGTGCCCGACCGAGTCGTTGACCGAGGTGAACCCGTCGAGATCGAGGAAGATCACCGCGACGTTGCCCGACGTGCGCCCCGACAGCACCTCCCTGGTGCGCTCCTCGAAGTAGGCGCGGTTGGGCAGCCCCGTCACGCCGTCGTGGAAGGTCAGGTGGGCCACCTGGTTGCGCAGCGCCTCCTCGTCGCTCACGTCGCGCGTGGTGACCAGCAGCAGGTCGTCGCCGCCGACCTGGCGGGTGGCCACCGACTCGGTGGGCCGCCAGGTGCCGTCGGCCGCGCGGACGCGGCAGGCGATCAGGCACGCGCCCGGCGCCGCCGGCTCGTCGTCGAGGGTCAGGGCGCGCATGGCGACCTGGATGCCCGGCACGTCCTCCGGGTGGATGTAGTCGAAGATCGAGCCGCCCACGACGTCGGCGGGCGCGTAGCCGTACGTCGCCTCGACGCCGGCCCCGATCTCGCGGACGACGCCTTCGTAGTCGCAGGTGAACACCACGTCGCCGGTGCTCTCCGCGAGGTCCATGAGCTGGCGGCGGCCCAGCTTGACCTGGCCGCGCAGGCGTACGTTGGTGGCCGCGAGCACGAACAGGCGCACGAGGAGGAGCAGCACGACCGACGCCTCAAGCGCCGCGACGCCCGCGACCGGCGGCTCCGGGCGGCTGCCCATCTGGTGGATCAGCATCGTGAGGACCGCCACCGCGACCAGCGCGAGCGGCGCCAGGCTGACCGCGTGGCCGATGGCCGGCCGGGTCGCCGCCCTGCCCTTCGGGCCCCACGGCACCGCGGCGAGCAAGAGGAACGCGACCGGCGCGAGCATGACGCTCCACAGCTGCGGCTCGCCTTCGAGCAGCCGGCCCACGGCGGACCCCACCCCCGCCACCGTCATGGTGGCCAGCACGCCCAGCCCCGCCAGGCCGAGCAGCCACGACGGCGACTTGCTGGTGACCACCGACGGGATCATGGAGCAGGTCACCAGCAGCGCGATCATCGGCGGCAGCAGGGCCAGGGTGAACCCGACCGGGTCGGCGGAGTCGGCGTAGACGTGCCGCAGCGCCATGACCCAGCCGATGAGGAAGAGCGCGACGGAGCACAGGTAGGAGTCCGTGAGCTGCCGTAAAGCCGTCCTGGCCGGGAACCTGCGGTCGGCGGCGATCAGCGCGCCGCCGGCCGTGACCACGGTGCCGAGCAGGACGAACATGTCCGCGAAGTTGACGACGAAGCCGTCGGCGAACGGCCGCAGCGTGACGCCCGCGGCCCAGATGACCGCGCCGCCGCCCATCCAGCGGGCGCCCGCCGCCGAGGGGCGGTGCGTGGCGACCCGTCGTACCGAGGCGATCAGCAGGGAGGCGGCGGCGATCAGCGCCGCGAGCCCACCGGCGATCGCGCCGGTGATCGTGGCAGGGGTCTGCGCCAGGAGGACGGCGGCGAACGCCACCGCGCCTGCCACCGCCGCTGCGGCCGGCGGCACCCGAGGATCACGCCAGCGGATCACAGTCGTTGCCCATCCCGTCTCGAACTCTGCACCCGCGACCGCCGAAGCCCGGCCGATCACCTTTGCCAGTGTGTGCGGTCGAAGGTGCGCGGGTGGTGACAACGCCGATGTCGTCACCGATCTGATAACCAGACAGACCAATTGCCGCCAAGAGCTCCTTGACAGTGAGTCAGGAACTCCCTGCAAACGTAACCGTACGCACCGAAGGTCACGGACCAGCCACGTTCCGGGATCCTCTCAGTACGCGTCGGTTATGACGTTGACCAGGTCTTCGCCGGCGAGGTAGCGCTCCAGCTGAGCCCGGATGAGACGCAGTGTCCGCCGTTCGGACGCGGGGGTGCTGCCCGCGACGTGCGGCGTGATCAACACGCCCGGCGCGCTCCAGAGGGGGTGGCCCTCGGGCAGCGGCTCGGGCGCGGTCACGTCGAGCGCGGCGCGCAGCCGGCCCGTCTTCAGCTCCGCGAGGAGGGCGTCGGTGTCGACGATCCCGCCCCTGGCCGCGTTGACCAGCACGGCGCCGTCCTTCATGCGTGCGAGGAACGAGGAGTCGACCATGCCGGCGGTGTCGGGGGTGGCCGGCACCAGCAGCACCACGACGTCCGCCTCGGGCAGCAGGGCGGGCAGCTCGTCCATGGCGTGCACGCCGTCGCGCGCCCTCCTCGCCACCCTGACGACCTCCACCTCGAACCCCTCCAGCCGGCGCTCCAGCGCCGACCCGATCGAGCCGTAGCCGACGATCAGCACGCGCGAGTCGGCCAGCACGCCGGTGTGGTGATAGGTCCACTCGCCCCTGCGCTGCGCGTCCACGAAACCGGGGAACTCCCTGAGCACCGCGATCATCGCGCCCACCGCCCACTCGGCGGTGCCCGCGTCGTGCACGCCGCGCGCGTTGCACAGCACCGCGCCCTCCGGCATGTGCGGACGGTACGGCTCCACGCCCGCCGTCACCGTCTGCACCAGCCGCAACGACGTCATCCTCGCCAGCGTCCCCGGCACGTCGGGCACGGTCACCAGGGGCGGCACCCACACCTCGACGTCCTCCACGCCGTCCGGCATCGGGATCTTGCTGTTGTAAACGGCACATTCGACGCCGGGGAGGTCTGAAAGTGCATCTGCCACCGAATCGGACGGAACCCAGGTCTTCATGCCGAGAACCTTACGACTCCGGGGGCAGGATGGAACACATGAGGAAGCTCTGGACGATCATGCTGCTGGCCGTCCTGACCGCGTGCTCCGCGGGTGACGGCGAGGTGCTGCCCACGGCCGCGGTGTCCGCCGCCGCCGCTCCCGGCGAGCCGAAGGACGTCGCGACCGGGCTGTCCGTGCCGTGGGGGATCGCGTACCTGCCGGGTGGCGACGCGCTCGTCACCGAGCGCGACACCGCCCGGCTGCTCCGCGTCACGCCCGCCGGCCGGGTCACCGAGCTGGCCACCGTCCGGGAGGCGCGGCCCGACGGCGAGGGCGGGCTGATGGGCGTCGCCGTCAAGGACGACCAGGTCTTCCTGTACTACACCGCCGAGACCGACAACCGCATCGTGCGCTACCGCCTGGCCGGCGACGCGCTCACCGACGAGCACCTGCTCGTCCGCGACATCCCGAAGGCCGGCATCCACAACGGCGGCCGGCTCGCCTTCGGGCCCGACGGCCACCTGTACGCCACCACCGGCGAGGTCGGGGACGGCGACCTCGCGCAGCAGCGCGACTCGCTCGGAGGCAAGATCCTGCGCATGACCGTGGACGGGGCCCCCGCGCCCGGCAACCCGTTCGGCACCCTCGTCTACAGCTACGGCCACCGCAACGTCCAGGGCCTCGCCTGGGACCCGTCCGGGCGCCTCTACGCCTCGGAGTTCGGCGCGAACACGTGGGACGAGGTCAATCTGATCAGGCCCGGCGGCAACTACGGCTGGCCCGAGGTCGAAGGCCGCGGCTCCGACCAGCGCTACATCAACCCCATCCTGACCTGGCCCACCTCGGACGCCTCCCCCTCGGGCATGGCCTACGCGAACGGCTCGCTGTGGGTCGGCGCCCTGCGCGGCGCGCGTCTGTGGCAGATCCCCTTGAGCCAGGACGGCTCCGCCGGCACCCCGACCGCCCACTTCACCGACCGTTACGGCCGCCTCCGCGCGGTGGCGTCCGCACCGGACGGCACCCTGTGGATAGGCACCAGCAACAAGGACGGCCGCGGCTCGCCGAACCCCGGCGACGACCGCCTCATGACCCTGCCCCCCACCTGACCCGAACCGTTGTCGCGGCACCCTTCCCCCTTGCCTCCCCAACCTCCGCATACAGGCAGTCGCCCCTTCCCCCACGACCACCGCCTGAACCCACCGATCCACCCTTCACACACGGTGAAGACGGGCCCCTGTCTCTCCCGTCGCAGGGGTCGAGGTCCTTCGGGTGAAGAGGGGTGAGGGGCAGGCCAGGGGGCATCAGAAGTCGCCCGCGCCCATGGACACCGAGCCGCGCTGTGGACCGCCGGACCGAGGGGGTGCCGCATCCCGCCCGCACGCCGCAAGGACCTCAGCCCCTTGAGAGCTGAGGTCCTCCCGCACGCCGTCAGCGGGTGCAGACGGTTTGGGGGCGGGGGCGGTACTTGGTGGTGACCTTCTTGTCTTTCTTGAGGATTTCGCCGTCCTTATGGAAGACGCGGGTCACGTCGATGGTGAAGCCCTGTTCGCCGGTTGTCGGGACGCAATCCGGGGCGGAGCTCACCTCGCGGCGGAACGGGGTGAAGGCACGGCGTTCCGACTCCACGGCCTCGATCTTGTCGTAGCGCTTGACGCCCCACAGCGTGATGGTCACCGACGTCGGCGTGGACGCGGTCTTGATGAGGACCCCGTTCTCCGAGTCGTTGCGCCACTTCAGGTCGGGCTCCGGGTAGAGGAGGGTCGCGTCGCGGCCGGCGGGGTAGCGCGAGGAGAAGTAGTCCAGGGGCTGGTGCTCGACGTCGTCGAACCCGGCGAAGTACGCCGCGTTGTACATGGTGGTGGCGAACTGCGCCCCGCCCCCGCCGACGACGTTGACCGTACGCCCGCCGACGACCTGCCCGGCCTGGACGTACCCGTCCTCGACGGTCCGCTCTCCGAGCGCGTCGTTGAGCGAGAACGTCTCGCCCGGCCTGACCACGTACCCGTCGAGCTTCTGCGCCATGCGCTGGATGTTCGTGACGTGCGGCTGGCAGCAGTCGAACGTCGTGGTGAACGACGCCGCGATCTCCTTGATGCCGAGCCCTTCGATGCGGGAGGTCTCGACGGTCGGCGCGACGGTGCCGAGCCGGACCGCGACGACCCGGCTGCCGCCCTCGTCGAAGACCTTCTCGGCGTCCCTGGCGAGCAGCTTGTCGTTGACGCCCCGCCCGGGCCGCGAGGGCACGAGGACGGGCTTGCCATCGACGATCTCGTACGTGGCGTCACGCGGCTGCTGCGCCGCGTCCACCAGGTCGCCCTCGACCTGTTCGAGCACGGCCTTGGCGTTGAACCGGGGCACGAGCCGCCCTTCGCCGTCCACGCCGTACGTGAGGTTGGCGGCGATCATGGCCGGCGGGATCTGCACCTGCTTGGGCCCGAGCGTGAGCGTCAGCGGCGCGGCGACGGCGGCCCTGGCCTTGGTCAGCGCCTCTTCGACGGCCCCCGAGCTGGTGACGGGCTTGGCCGGCCGGAGGGTCAGCACGACGGACCCGCCACCGCTGAGGAAGGCGGCGCCGATCCTGCGTACGGCGTCCTCGCGGTCGAGCAGCACCCCGTTCGCCGGCGTCCGCGCCTGGGGCTCTAGCCCTGAGTACGTGATGCGCCCCTCCCGAGCGGGCTTGTCGACGGACCCGGCGAGCCCTTCGACGGTCCGCGTGAGCTGGGCGGCGTCCAGGGTGATCTTCGGCGGGAGGTCGGTGGTGCCGGTGAGCCCCCGCCAGACCTCCTCAGGCGTGGGGAACCCGCTGGGCGCCTGCCCGATGGTGCCGACGACGTCGAGTTCGAGCCCGGCCTCGTCGGGCTGGATCGTCTCCTTCTGCTCACCGACGTCGGCGATGACGGGTTTGCTGAGCTTGCTGGCCAGCTCGGTACGCAGCTTGTCGGCGGCCTTGGTCACGGTCAGCCCGCCGATGTCCACCCCGGCGACCCGGGTGCCGCGCAGCACGGAGCCGGACATGAGCACGGCCGGCACCACGTACGCGAGCGCGGCCAGGATCACGACCAGCGAGATGATCGCGGGCAGCAGCCGGCGACGGCGGGGCGGCTCCGGCTCGTACGACGACGGGCGCTGTGGCGTCCCGAAGACGGGCGCGGGTTGCGCGGGCTCCTTCTCGGAGGCCATGGGCCAGGGCTGGGCCGGCGGAGCGGCCGGTGGCAGCCCGCCCTTGCCCGGCGTACCGCCCGCGGCGCTCGGACCTTGGGCCGGTCGGGGCTCCTGACGTTCCGGCGGGCCGAAGATGTCGCGGGAGACCCCGGGGGGCAGCCCTTCGATCCGCGGCTTCCTGGAGACGCCCGACGTAGGTAAGGGCACCGAGGCGAACGGGTCGGTCGGTGATTCGATCGGTCCGGCGTTTCGCACGCCTCAATCTCCTCCCGGTCCGCAGCCAAGTCTCAGGCAACAGTAAGGCACGCAGATCCGCATATGTCACGGGAAATGGCTACGGAAGTGTGTCAACCTAGCCACCGGTAGCGATGTTCGGGCCGTCCAGCGGTGCCGTAACGAGGCCGCAACTCGGCCTGGCCGACCGCGCACAGGTGCTCCAGATAGCGCCGGGCGCTGACCCGCGACAGGCCCGTGAGCTCGGCGGCCTCGGCCGCGGACAGGTCGCCGCCGGCCTCCCGCAGCGTGTCGGCGACCAGCGCGCAGGTGGCCGGCGACAGCCCCTTCGGCATGGGGGCGGCGGACGGCAGGACGCCGAAGAGCCGGTCCACGTCGTCCTGGCGCGCCTCGGGGCCGATGGCGGTCAGACGTTCGCGGGTGGCGGCGTACTGGCGCAGGCGCTCGGTCAGTGCGGCGGCGGTGAACGGCTTGATGAGGTAGTTGACCGCCCCGCCCCGCATGGCCTCCCTGACCGTGGGCACGTCACGGGCGGCGCTGATCATGAGGACGTCCACGTCGTGCAGCGCCTTGAGCACCTCCAGGCCCGACATGTCGGGCAGGTAGACGTCGAGCAGCACCAGGTCGGGCCGCAACTCCTTCGCGGCGGCGAGCGCGTCGGCGCCGCTGTGGGCGACCGAGACCACGTCGAAGCCGGGGACCCGGCCTACGTAGCCGCTGTGGATGCGGGCCACCATGAAGTCGTCGTCCACGACGAGGACGCGGATGTCCCGGTCGGTCATGAGACCGCCCCCTCAGGACGCAGCGCGCGGCCGCTCATGAGGCGGCCCTCGCCGGGAGCAGGGCGGTGAAGACCGCGCCGCCGCTGTTGCGTACCCGCACCCATCCGCCCCTGCGCAGGCACGCCTGCCGGGTGAGCGCCAGCCCCAGCCCGCGCGGCCCCGAGTGGGCGGCCTTGGTGGTGAAGCCCTCCCTGAAGACCTCCTCCACCAGCTCGGGCGCGATGCCGGGGCCTGAGTCGCCGACGCGCACGTGCAAGCCGTCCGCGTCGGCCCGTACCGAGACCTCGATCGTGCCCTCGGCGCCGTCGAGCGCGTCGATGGCGTTGGCGACCAGGTTGCCGACCACCAGGACCGCGTCGCGCGGGTCGCCGAGCACGCCCTCGGGCACCGAGGAGTCGTCGGAGAGCACGAACCCGGCCCCGCGCTCGGCCGCCTCGGCCGACTTGGCCATGAGCAGGGCCGCGAGGGTCGGGTCCTGGACGCGTTCGCGCAGGTCGATGGCGTTGGTGTGGTGGGTGCTGCGGGTGATGAAGCCGATCGCGGCCTCGTGCTCGCCGAGTTCCAGCAGGCCGACCACGGTGTGCATGCGGTTGGCGGACTCGTGCGCCTGCGCCCGCAGCGCGTCGGTGGCGCTGCTGGTGTCGTCCAGCTCGCGGGCCAGGCGGACCAGCTCCGTACGGTCGCGCAGGGTGACCACCCAGCCGAGCTGGCGGCCGCGTACCCAGACGGGGGTGCGGTTGAGCACCAGCACCCGCTCGCCGTGCAGCACGACGCGGTCCTCGCCGGGGTCGGCGCCGCCGAGCACGTCCCGCATGCGGTCGGAGACGGGCATCCTGGTGAGGTCCTCTCCCACGTCGCCGAGCAGCTCGCGGGCGGCGTCGTTGACCAGCGTCACGCGCCCGTCCATGTCGAGGGCGAGCACGCCCTCCTTGACGCCGTGCAGCACGCCCTCGCGCTGCTCGAGCAGCGCGCCGATCTCGCGCGGCTCCAGCCCGAACGTCTGCCTGCGCACCCGCGCCGTGATGAACGCCGCCAGCGCCAGCCCCGCGAGCAGCACCGCCAGCGCGGTCCAGATGAGCGGCGGCAGGGCGTCGGAGAGCTGGCTGATGACCGTGGTCTCCAGCACGCCGACGGAGACCAGGCCGATGATCTCGCCGTACTCGTCCCTGATGGGCGTCTTGCCCCTGACCGTGGTGCCGATCGTGCCCGTCTCGGTGCCGACCCAGCTCCTGCCGGTACGCAGGACCGTGCTGCCGTCGGTCGACAACCGCTTGCCGATCAGCGAGGCGTTGGGGTGGGCGTAGCGCCGCTGGGCGGTGTTGGCGATCACCACGTAGTCGGCGCCGGTCTCCTGCTGCACGCTCATCGCCAGCGGCTGCAGCACGCTCTCCGGGCGCTCCAGCTCGAACGCCTCGCGTACCTGCGGCAGCGCGGCCACCGACTGCGCGATCGCCAGCGCGCGCTGCTCGTGCAGCGCGTCGAGCTGGTCGCGGGTGTGCTCCGCCCACACGCCTGCCGTGCCCCCGACGGCGAGCAGCACGATCACCATCTGGAGCGCGAACAGCTGGGTCCCGAGGGAGGCGTCACGAACCCGTCTCACCCTGCACATGGAAACAAACGGAGGTCACGTCCGGGTCGCGACCAATACGACCACTACGACGGCAACCACGCAAAGGCTCGACGCCGGCGGGGAACGAACCTCACCATGCCAGTCCTGACGACTGTGAGATCCCCCTTGGAGTGATCATGCGCTTGCGCGTATTCGCCGCCCTCGCGGCACTCTCCCTCGGCGCGCTGACGGCCTGCGGCGACACGGGCGGCGGCACGTCCGCGAACGCCACGCTGCGCATCATGGCCCCCGCCGCGCCGGGCGGAGGCTGGGACCAGACCTCCCGCGTGGCCGAGCAGGCGCTCAAGGCCGCCGACCCGCAGCGCAAGGTCGAGGTGTACAACGTGCCGGGCGCCGGCGGCACGATCGGCCTGGCCCAGCTCGCGGGCGAGAAGGGCAACGGCAACCTGCTGATGACGATGGGCCTGGTCATGGTGGGCGCCATCGAGCAGAACAAGTCGAAGGTCTCGCTGGCCGAGACCACGCCCATCGCCAAGCTGACCGAGGAGTACGAGATCGTCGTCGTCCCGGCCGAGTCCCCGTTCAAGTCGCTGGCCGACATGGTCGCGGCCTGGAAGGCCGACCCGGCGAAGGTGTCGATCTCGGGCGGCTCGGCGGGCGGCACCGACCACATCGTGGCCGGCCTGATGGCCAAGGCCGCAGGCGTCGACCCCAAGCAGGTCAACTACATCGCGCACTCCGGCGGCGGCGAGGCGCTGAACGAGCTGCTCGGCAACAAGGTCAGCGCCGGCATCTCGGGCGTGGGCGAGTTCGCCGAGCACGTGAAGTCCGGCAAGCTGCGGGCGCTGGGCGTCACCTCGGGCGAGCGGCTGCCCGACCTGGACGTCCCCACGCTGAAGGAGGCCGGCCTCGACGTCGAGCTGTCCAACTGGCGCGGCTTCGTGGCCCCCGCCGGGCTCTCCGACGCCGACAAGCAGGCCCTGACCGACCTGGTCACCAAGATGCACGATGCGCAGCCGTGGAAGGACGCGGTGGCCAAGAACGGCTGGATCGACTCCTTCCAGACCGGGCAGCAGTTCGCCGACTACCTCGCCGCCGAGCAGACCCGGGTCAAGGGCATCATCGCCGAGATGGGGCTCGTCTCCTGATGGCTCGCCGGTGGCGGCCCGAGCTCGGGCTGGCGGTCGTGGTGCTGGTGCTGGGCGTGCTCGTCGTGGTCGGCACGCTCGACGTGTCGGCCGCGGCCTCCCAGCTCGGCCTCGGGCCGCGTTTCTTCCCCATGCTGGTGGGCGGCGCGATGGTGGTGATCGGCCTGTTCTACGTGGCCGACGTGCTGCGCGGCGGCCGCGCCGACCCCGAGGAGAGCGAGGACGTGGACGCCGACGCGCCCACGGACTGGCGCAGCCTCGGCCTGGTCAGCGGCATCTTCCTGGCCTTCGCCGCACTGCTGAACGTGCTCGGCTGGATCATCGGAGCGAGCCTGCTGTTCTTCGGCCTGTCCGTCGCGCTCGGGGCCGGGCACAAGCTGCGCGCGGCCGGGATCGCGGTGGTCATGGGGGTGGCGACGTACCTGCTGTTCGTCAAGGGGCTCGGCGTGTCGCTGCCGGGCGGGCCGCTGGAGGGGCTGATCTGAGGTGACCTCGTTCCAGCTCCTGCTCGACGGCTTCGCCGCCGCCCTCACCCCCGTCAACCTCCTGTACGCGCTCATCGGCGTCACCCTCGGCACCCTCGTCGGGGTACTGCCCGGCATCGGGCCCGCGATGACCGTGGCGCTGCTGCTGCCGATCACCTTCACGGTGCCGCCGACCAGCGCGTTCATCATGTTCGCCGGCATCTACTACGGCGGCATGTACGGCGGCTCGACCACCTCCATCCTGCTCAACACGCCCGGCGAGTCCTCCTCGATGATCACGGCGCTGGAGGGCAACAAGATGGCCAGGCGCGGGCGGGCGGCGCAGGCCCTCGCCACCGCGGCCATCGGCTCGTTCGTGGCGGGGACGATCGCCACGGCGCTGCTCGTCGTGGCGGCGCCCGCGGTGGTGGCCTTCGCGATCTCGTTCGGGCCCGAGGACTACTTCGCGCTGGCGATCCTCGCCTTCACGGCCGTGTCCTCCGTCCTGTCCCGCTCGATCGTGCGCGGCCTCGCCTCGCTCGGCCTCGGACTGGTGATCGGGCTGATCGGCATCGACCAGCAGACCGGGCAGGCGCGGCTCACGCTCGGCATCCCGCAACTGCTCGACGGCATCGACGTGGTGATCGTCGCGGTCGGCCTGTTCGCCTTGGGCGAGGCCCTGTACGTCGCCTCCCGCCTGCGGCACGCCCCTCCCGAGGTGGTGCCGGTCGGCCGGGCCTGGATGGGGCGCTCCGACTGGCGGCGCTCGTGGCTGCCGTGGCTGCGCGGCACCGCCCTGGGCTTCCCGTTCGGCGCGCTGCCCGGCGGTGGGGCCGAGATCCCGACCTTCCTGTCGTACGCGGCCGAGAAGCGCCTGGCCAAGGGCGTCGCCAAGGAGGAGTACGGCAAGGGCGCCATCGAGGGGGTCGCCGGGCCCGAGGCGGCCAACAACGCCTCGGCGGCCGGCACCCTGGTCCCGCTGCTCACGCTGGGCCTGCCGACGTCCGCCACGGCCGCGATCATGCTGGCCGCCTTCCAGCAGTACGGCCTCCAGCCCGGACCGCAGCTCTTCGACCACAACCCGGCGCTGGTGTGGGGCATGATCGCGTCGCTGTTCGTCGGCAACGTGATGCTGCTGGTGCTCAACCTGCCGCTGGCGCCGCTGTGGGCGCGCATCCTGCGCATCCCCCGGCCGTACCTGTACGCCGGGATCGTGCTGTTCGCCGCGCTCGGCGTCTACGCGCTGAACGCCACGATCGTGGACCTCTTCGTCCTGTACGTCCTGGGCCTGCTCGGCTACGCCATGCGCCGCTTCGGCCTGCCGGTCGCGCCTGCCGTGATCGGGATGATCCTGGGCCCGATGGCCGAGATCCAGCTCCGCCGCGCCCTGGCCATCGGCGCGGGCGACGTGACCGTCCTGATCCGCAGCCCGGTCGCCGTCGTCCTGCTCCTTCTCTCCGTACTCGCCCTCCTGACCCCACTCCTCAGAACCCGGTACGCCCGCCGCACCAGGAACAGGACCGACGCAGACACCACCAGCACTCGCCCCTGACAGGAACCGGGCCAGACACGCCAGGAGGGCCCCGCCGACGTTGCGGGGCCCTCCTGGCAAGGGTCACTCCTGGACGCCGAGCTTCTCCAGGATGAGCTGCCGGGCCCTGGCCGCGTCGGCCTTGCCCCTGCTGGCCTTCATGACGCCACCGACCAGCGCACCGGCGGCGGCGATCTTCCCGGAGCGGACCTTGTCGGCCGCGTCGGCGTTGTCGGCGATCACCTGGTCGATGATCGCGGACAGCTCGCCCTCGTCGTTGACGATGCGCAGCCCGCGCCGCTCGACGACCTCGTCGGGCGCGCCCTCGCCGGCCATGACGCCTTCGAGCACCTCACGCGCCAGCTTGTCGTTGAGCGCCCCGGAGGCGACCAGCTCGGTCACCCGGGCGATCTGCTCGGGCGTGATCGGCAGGTCGGCGAGCGCGACGCCGTTCTCGTTGGCCCGCCGCGCCAGCTCGCCCATCCACCACTTGCGCGCGTCGGCCGCCGGCGCGCCGGCCGCGACCGTGGCCTCGACCAGCTCGATCGCGTCGGCGTTGTGCATGGCCTGCATGTCGAGGTCGGACAGGCCCCACTCGGTCTGCAACCGCTTGCGCTTGACCGACGGCAGCTCGGGCAGCGCGGCCTTGAGCTCGGCCACCCACGCCTTGTCGGGCGCGATCGGCACCAGGTCGGGCTCGGGGAAGTAGCGGTAGTCCTGCGCCTCTTCCTTGGACCGGCCGGACGTGGTGGTGCCGGTGTCCTCGTGGAAGTGGCGGGTCTCCTGGATGATCTTCCCGCCGTCGGCCAGCACCGCCGCCTGCCGCTCGATCTCGCTCCGCACGGCCCGCTCGACGCTGCGCAGCGAGTTGACGTTCTTGGTCTCCGTACGGGTGCCCCACTCGGACGAGCCGCGCGGCATCAGCGAGACGTTGACGTCGCAGCGCAGCGAGCCCTCCTCCATGCGCACGTCGGAGACGCCCAGCGAGCGCATGATCTCGCGCAGCTCGGTGACGTACGCCTTGGCGACCTCGGGCGCGAGCCGGTCGGTGCCGGGGATGGGCTTGGTGACGATCTCGACCAGCGGGATGCCGGCGCGGTTGTAGTCGACGATCGAGTAGTCGGCCCCGTGGATGCGTCCGGTGGCGCCGCCCACGTGGGTGGACTTGCCGGTGTCCTCCTCCAGGTGCACCCGCTCGATGCCGATCCTGATCGTCTGGCCGTCGACCTCGACGTCGAGGTAGCCGTCGAAGCAGAGCGGCTCGTCGTACTGGGAGATCTGGTAGTTCTTCGGCATGTCCGGATAGAAGTAGTTCTTCCGGGCGAAGCGGCACCACTCGGCGATCGAGCAGTTCAGCGCCAGGCCGATGCGGATCGTCGACTCGATGGCCTGCGCGTTGGCCACCGGCAGCGCCCCGGGGAGCGCCAGGCAGGTGGGGCAGACCTGCGTGTTGGGCGGAGCGCCGAAGGTCGTCTTGCAGCCGCAGAACATCTTCGACTTGGTGCCCAGCTCGACATGCGTCTCAAGGCCGAGCACCGGCTCGAAGCGCTCGAGCGCTTCGTCGTACGGCATCGTTCCTGCTGTGTCAATCACGGATCAACCTCAGTTCTTTCAGAGCCTCGCACGTCTCGGTGACCCACAGACGATACGAGGGCACGCTTTCCAGGTAGTGCAGGCTCATCGTTTCGGCGATGTGCGTCCTCTTCCGAGATGGCCGCGAAAGCACGCCACTCGGGCTCAGGCACTACTAGACCGACCTCGTCAAGGGGTGGCGTCCCACCGGGCGAGACCGGCGCCAAGCGGCGGGCACGTGAGACCCGGCTCCTGACGCCCAGCTCGCCGGGCTCCGGCACCGTGATCCAGTCCATGACCAGAAGTGCCTCGCGGTCGTCGAAGGCCACGAGCATCAGCGGCGAGTGGCTGCTCATGATGAGCTGGGCGAGAGGCTCTTCCTCCGTTACGTCCCCGGTGGGATCCGTGACGAGTTTCCTCAGATGACGAACGAGTTCCCGCAGCCGCTGCGGATAGATGCCGTTCTCAGGCTCCTCGAAGCAGATCAGTCCGCGATGAGCGGGATCGTAGAGCGCCGCGAGCAACGCCAGGACCCGCAACGTGCCATCTGAGGCGACCCGGGCGCTCACCCTGCCCTCGTCCCGGGTGCGGAGATAAATCTCCCACTGCTCCTTGGCGGCGTTCTCCTCCACCTCGATGCCGGCGAAGCCGCGGACGATGCGTGCCATGTCCGTCGCGATCTCATTCAGCGAGCTGCCGTACTCGTCGGCGGTCGTCTGTTCGATCCTGCGCAGGACCTTGGCGAGGTTCGCCCCGCTCGGATCGAGCTGCTCTCCCCTCTGATGGCGTGAGCTAGGCATACGGAGGGAGGCCGGGTCCAGTTGGAGGAACCGCCACGACGCGATCTCCCTCCTGAGCGCGTACAGAAGAGGGAACTCTCCCGCCGAGGTGATGCTCGATAGGACGGTGGACTCCGCTGCATGAGCGGCCAGCTCGCGCTTACGCCCTTGCCGTCCTTCTTGCGCGATGCGGAAGACCTGACGGCCTGCGTCG
Organism: Nonomuraea sp. NPDC004580; assembly: GCF_040609855.1. Taxonomy (NCBI): domain Bacteria; kingdom Bacillati; phylum Actinomycetota; class Actinomycetes; order Streptosporangiales; family Streptosporangiaceae; genus Nonomuraea; species Nonomuraea sp. NPDC004580. The sequence goes on from NZ_JBEXLH010000006.1 coordinate 24,651, forward strand.
TCCACAGTCGTCTCGAGCAGCGGCGACTGTCGCTTGTAACGGAGGAATGTGGACCGAAAGCCCCTTCCTACCCGCTGCCGCCGGGCCCAGTTATCCTCGGCTGCCCTGATCGGCCAGGCTTCTTCCCTGGCCACGTAGGGCCGCACGAACCCATCCTCGCTCTGACGCTGCACGATCTCCAGTTCGTAGCGGATGCGGGTGTGCGATACCTCGAGCTCCGCGCCGAACTGGTCCACCACCTTGGGGTCCAGGAGGACCTCGACCGCGAACGTCATGCGGTCCACCACCTGGCCGTCCCCGCGCCGTCTGAACAGCTCACCCAAGTCGCCTCTGGCCGCCGCGAAGGCGTCGTAGAGGCCGGCGGTGTCGACGAGTCGGCGAAGCAGCTGAATCCCATCGAACAAGTTGGACTTGCCACTGGCGTTCGCACCAATGACGACGAGGAACGGCGGCACGTCGAGCTTGAATCGCGCGAACGATTTGAACCCGTCGATCTCGATGCGCGTGAGCATGCCGCCGTCCCTCCTCTCGCCCTACAGCTGCGGTGCCTTCGCCAGCAGGCCGCCGCCCCAGCGGCTCTCCAGGGCCTGCTCCACGGCCGCGCCGACGCGGTAGCAGCGGTCGTCGGCCAGGACCGGGGCCATGATCTGCAGGCCGACCGGCAGGTCGTCCTCGTCGGCCAGGCCGACCGGCACGGACATGGCCGCGTTGCCCGCCAGGTTGGACGGGATGGTGCACAGGTCGGCGAGGTACATCGCCATCGGGTCGTCGGCGCGCTCGCCGATCGGGAAGGCCGTGGTCGGCGTGGTGGGCGAGACCAGGACGTCGACCTGCTGGTAGGCGGCCTCGAACTCGCGCGCGATGACCGTGCGGACCTTCTGCGCCTGGCCGTAGTAGGCGTCGTAGTAGCCGCTCGACAGCGCGTACGTGCCGAGCATGATGCGCCGCTTGACCTCGGGACCGAAGCCGGCGGCCCTGGTCAGCGCCATGACCTCCTCGGCGCTGCGGGTGCCGTCGTCGCCGACGCGCAGGCCGTAGCGCATGGCGTCGAAGCGGGCCAGGTTGGACGAGCACTCGGACGGCGCGATCAGGTAGTAGGCCGGCAGCGCGGTCGTGAACGACGGGCAGGACACCTCGACGACCTTGGCCCCGAGCGACTCCAGCAGCTGGACGGCCTCGTGGTAGCGGGCCAGCACACCCGCCTGGTAGCCCTCGCCGGAGAACTCCTTCACCACGCCGATGCGCATGCCCGCGACGTCGGGGTGCTTGGCGGCCTCGACCACGGACGGCACGGGCGCGTCGATGGAGGTGGAGTCCATCGGGTCGTAGCCGGAGAACGCCTCGTGCAGCAGCGCGGCGTCGAGCACGTTACGGGCGAACGGCCCTGGCGTGTCGAGCGAGCTGGCGAAGGCGATCAGGCCGTAACGCGACGATCCGCCGTAGGTGGGCTTCATGCCGACGATGCCGGTGACCGAGGCGGGCTGCCGGATGGAGCCGCCGGTGTCGGTGCCGGTGGACAGCGGCGCCTCGTACGCGGCCACGGCGGCGCTCGACCCGCCCGACGACCCGCCGGGCACCTTGCTCAGGTCCCACGGGTTGCGGGTGACCTGGTAGGCGGAGTTCTCCGTCGAGGAGCCCATGGCGAACTCGTCGAGGTTGGTCTTGCCCAGGATGACCAGGCCGGCCTCGCGCAGGCGGGCGGTGACGGTGGCGTCGTAGGGGGGCTGCCAGCCCTCGAGGATCTTGGACGCGGCCGTCGTCGGCATGTCGCGCGTGGTGAAGATGTCCTTGTGGGCGATCGGCACGCCGGCCAGCGGCCCCAGCTTCTCGCCCGCGCGCAGCCGGGCGTCCACGGCCCGCGCCTGCTCCAGCGTCGTCTCCCGATCGACGTGCAGGAACGCCTGGACCTTGGGCTCGACCGCGGCCATGCGGTCGAGGTGCGCCTCGGCCACCTCGACGGCCGACACCTCACCTGCGGCGATCATCGAGCCCAGCTCGGCGGCGGTCTTGCGGATCAAGCTCATGCCTCCTCCCCGAGGATGCGCGGCACCCGGAAGCGGTCGTCCTCGACGGCGGGCGCGCCGGAGAGCGCCTGCTCGGGAGTGAGGGACTGTCGCACCTCGTCGGCACGGAAGACATTGGTCAGCGGAAGCGCGTGCGACGAAGGCGGCACGTCCTCGGCGGCGACCTCGGCCACCTTCGCGACCGACTCGATGATCGCATCGAGCTGGGTGGCGTAGTGATCGAGCTCGTCGTCGGTGAGCGCCAGCCTGGACAACCGGGCCAGGTGTGCGACCTCGTCGCGGGTTATGGCGGACATGAGTCGTTGAACCCGTTTCGTGGATGGAGTCTTGGACACTGCCATCCTAGGGGTCTTGACGTAGCAGCCCTGAACGCATTATCCGGTCAGGCGGAGCTGACCTCCGGCTGGTATTCGTACTCCACCGACCCCCCGGTCCTGTCGCGCAGCCAGACGGCGGTCTCGTCGGCCGGCATCGGCTGGCAGAACAGCCAGCCCTGCCCCACGTCGCAGCCCAGCTCGACCAGCCGCATCGCGACGTCGTCCGACTCGACGCCCTCGGCCACCGAGCGCAGCCCCAGCGAGCGGACGAGGTCGACGATCGAGCGGACGATGCGGTAGTCGTCCTCCGACTCGGCGATCCGGCGGACGAACGAGGCGTCGATCTTGACCTCGGAGACGGCCAGCCGCTGCAGCCGGATGAGCGAGGAGTAGCCGGTGCCGAAGTCGTCGAGCGCCAGCGGCACGCCTAGCGCGGCCAGTGCCTTGATGGTCTCCTGCGTGTACGCCTGGTCGCCGGTCAGAATGCGCTCGGTGACCTCCAGCTGGATGGCGGCGGGCGGCAGCGCGTATTTCGCCAGGCCCACCTCCAGCTGCTCGGGCAGCGCGGAGCCGAGCAGGTCGCGGGCCGAGATGTTGACCGAGATCTGCACCCGCAGCCCGGTGTGCCACCAGGACGCGGCCTGCCGCAGGGCCTCCTCGATCACGTACGCCGTGAGCTGCCGCATCAGGTAGGACTGCTCGGCCAGCGGCACGAAGTCGGCCGGCGACACGGGCCCGTGCACGGGGTGCCGCCAGCGCAGCAGCGCCTCGACCCCCTGCACGTCGCCGGTGCCGAGCGCCACCTTGGGCTGGTAGTGCAGGCGCAGCTCGTGGTTGTCGATGGCGCGGCGCAGGTCGCCGAGCAAGGTCAGGCGTTCGGGTGAGTTGCGGTCTTTGTCGGGCTGGTAGAGCTCGACGCCCGTCCGTCCCTCCTTGGCCAGGTACATCGCCACGTCGGCCCGCTGGAGCAGCAGCTCGAAGTCGGGCGCGTGGTCGGGATAGAGCGCGATGCCGACCGAGGCGTCGAGGTCGAACGTCATGCCCTCCAGGCGTACCGGCTCGGTCAGGGCGGCGCGCAGCCGGGCCGCGACCTCCCTGGCCGCGTGGGCGTCCCTGATCGAGGGCAGCAGCACGGCGAACTCGTCGCCGCCGAGCCTGGCCACGACGTCGCCGGGGCGTACGGAGTGGGTGAGCCGGTGCGCGACGAGCTGCAGCAGCCGGTCGCCGACCGGGTGGCCCATCGTGTCGTTGACCTCCTTGAACCGGTCGAGGTCGAGGAGGAACAGCCCCACCCGCTCGTCGTGACGCACCTCGGCCAGCGCCTCCTCGGTGCTGACCACGAGCATCTTGCGGTTGGGCAGGCCGGTCAGCTCGTCGTGCATGGCCTGGTGGTCGCGGCGCATGGACAGCGTGGCGGTGAAGTAGACGGCGGCCAGCGGCGCCACGAACAACGGGACGAGCCCCGGCGAATGGCTCATCACGACCACCACCAGCGGCGCCAGGCCCAGCAGGCCGATGTAGACCAGGCCCTGCGGGCCGACGCTGGCCCTGAGCACGCGCACGAGCGAGCGCCGCTCGTGCAGCGCGACGGCACTGCACACCAGGGCGCCCCTGACCAGGAAGTACGCGACGCCGGACAGCGCGATCGCGAGCAGATCGCCGCCCTTCGGCACCCACGGCACGGCCGGGCTCGGCACGATGCCGAACGTCCCCAGCACCACGGCCGCCGCGATCAGCGCGAGGGAGGACTGAGCGATGTTGAACATGACCCGATGCCACGACTTGCGCGTCACCACGCCATTGATGGTGACCGCCACGGCCTGCATGAGGACCGCCACGGGCAGCCCAAGGTGCAGCAGCACCGCGAAGGTGAACATGGTGGACGGGTACGTGCCGCCCACGGCGGTCGCTGACGACACCATGACGGGCCGCAGCTCGCCCAGGATCACCAGCACCGCCAGCACCCAGAACAGCGGGGTGCGGGCGAGCTCCACCAGACCGGACGGGTCGAGCCGGAGCATGGCCACCACGAGGCCGGTGAAGCCGATCACGGTGACGCCCGCGAGATAGCTCCACAGCGGCGTGCCGACGCGTGGTCCGGTGTCGCGGGTGTCGGTTGGGTCAGTCATCGGTAACAGAACCCCCATTAGGTCACTATGGGAGGGTACGACCTTCACCCCACTTCGCGAAACCAAGCGCGTACGTTCCGTCACTTCTCCTTTCCGACATATACCCAAAAAGCACCCTCTGTAGCAAACCGAGCACACTACGACGACCCGCCGGACCGGTCCGGCACCCCCACACCCCCGAAAAAGAACCGCCGGCCGCACAACACAACGACCCGAAATTCCGCTGGGGACCCGCCCCCTGACCCTCCGAGCGGCGTCGGCGACACGCAGGTCGGGGTCGGTCTTGTGAAGAGCGTGCCGACGCGGGTTTCCGGCCGGCGCGACGGCCTCAGGGCTCCGCGGGTCGTCCCCGGGACCGCGCCAAGCGAAAGGGGGTCCGCCCGCGTCCGCGAGCGAACCCCCGATCACTGCCTCCGTCAGGCCTCGGGTTTGGTGGCGACCTCGGCCGCTGCCTCAGGGCCGTCGTTCAGCAGCACCTCGAAGCCGGCGCCGTCGAGGATGGGGACCCCGAGATCGACCGCCTTGTCGTATTTCGAGCCCGCGTTCTCCCCCGCGATCAGGAACGAGGTCTTCTTCGACACCGAGCTGGACACCTTGCCGCCCCTGCTGGTCAGCTCGTCGGCCGCGGTGTCGCGGGTGTAGCCCTCGAGGGTGCCGGTCACCACGAAGGTCAGGCCCTCCAAGGTCTGCGGCCCCTTCTCGGGCGCGGGCTCGTCCTCCATGCGGACCCCGGCCGCCCGCCACCGCTCGATGATCTCGCGGTGCCAGTCGACCTCGAACCACTCCTTGATCGTGGCCGCCACCCTGGGCCCGATGCCCTCGACGGCGGCCAGCTCCTCCTCGGAGGCGTTCATGATCGCCTCGATCGAGCGCATGGCGTCGGCCAGCGCGCGGGCGGTGGGCGGGCCGATGTGCCGGATCGACAGGGCCACCAGCACCTGCGCGAGCGAGGACTCCTTGGCCCGGTCGAGCTCCTCCATCAGCCGCAGCGCGTTTTGGCTGGGCTCGCCGTTGATGTTGGAGAAGAACGTGACGACCTTCTCCTGACCCGTCTTCGGGTCGATCTTGGGCAGCCCGGTCTCCTGGTCGCGCACCACCGACTTGATCGGGATGAGCCGATCGAGGGTCAGGTCGAACAGGTCGGCCTCGGTGCGCACCACCGGCTCCTGCGGCGGGAGCGGCTGGCTGAGCGCGGTGGCCGCGACGTAGCCGAGCCCGTCGATGTCGAGGGCGCGCCGCCCGGCGGCGAAGAACAGCCGCTCACGGATCTGCGCGGGGCAGCCGCGCGCGTTGGGGCAGCGCAGATCGGCGTCGCCCTCCTTCTCGTACGCCAGCTGCGTGCCGCATTCGGGACAGTGGGTCGGCATCACGAACTCGCGCTCCGACCCGTCGCGCAGCGGCACGACGGGACCGACGATCTCGGGGATGACGTCGCCGGCCTTGCGCAGCACCACCGTGTCGCCGATGAGCACGCCCTTCTTCTTCACGATCGCGGCGTTGTGGAGCGTGGCCCGCTCGACCGTCGAGCCGGACACCGACACCGGCTCCATCACCCCGAACGGCGTCACCCGCCCCGTGCGCCCGACCCCGACCTGGATGTCGCGCAGCTTGGTGTTGACCTCTTCGGGCGGATATTTGTACGCCATCGCCCAGCGCGGCGCCCGCGAGGTGGAGCCCAGTTCCCGCTGGGTGCGGAAGTCGTCGACCTTGACCACGACGCCGTCGATCTCGTAGGGCGGGTCGTGGCGGTGCACGCGGTAGTGCTCGATGAACGCGTTGACCTCGTCGAGCCCCGGCACCACCTTGTAGAGGTCGCTGACCGGCAGCCCGAACTCGCGCAGCCGGTCGTAGACCTCGGACTGGGCCCGCGGCTCCGCCGCGCCCTCCCACACGCCGATGCCGTGGACCAGCATGCGCAGCGGCCGCTGCGCGGTGATGCGCGGGTCCTTCTGCCGCAGCGTGCCGGCCGCGGAGTTGCGCGGGTTGGCGAACGGCGGCTTGCCCTGCTCGACGAGCTGCTCGTTGAGCCTCTTGAAGTCTTCGACCGGGATGTAGACCTCGCCGCGCACCTCGACCAGGCTCGGCACGTCGTCGCCCTTGAGCCGGTGGGGGATGCCCTTGATCGTGCGGACGTTGGCCGTGACGTCGTCGCCGGTGCGGCCGTCGCCGCGGGTGGCGCCGCGCTCCAGCTTGCCGTCGCGGTAGACCAGCGCGATGGCCAGCCCGTCGATCTTGAGCTCGCAGAGATAGGGGCCCGGGTCACCCTCGGCCAGCCGCTCGGCCCGCTGCATCCAGGCGAGCATGTCGTCGGCGTTGAAGGCGTTGTCGAGGCTCTCCATGCGGTTGAGGTGCTGGACCTTCGCGAAGTCGCCCGACACCGGCGCGCCCACCTTCTGGGTGGGCGAATCGGGGGTCTGCAGCGAGGGGTGCGCCTCCTCCAGCGCCAGCAGCTCTTTGAACCACTCGTCGAACTGGGCGTCGCTCACCGTGGGCTGGTCGAGCACGTAGTAGCGCCAGCGCGCGTCGTCGACCAGATCACTCAGCTCGGCATGCCGCTTGAGCGCGGCCACCGGCACGCCCTCGACCTCGGCGCCTGGCTCACTCACGCAGCGTCTCCTTCCGTACGACGACCTGAGCAAACGCTACCGCCGACCACCGACAAAACCATGCCTCAGCCGCCCTGGTTCGCGGGATCGTCGCGCAGCACCTGAGCCGCCTTCCTGCACGCCGCCAGCGCCGCCCGCGCGTACGCGGGAGACGCGCCCGCGAGCCCGCACGCCGGGGTCAGCAGGACCTGCCCGGCCAGCCGGTCGGCGGCGAACCCGAGCCGCCGCCACAGCTCGACGGCCGGCTTGGCGACCACGCCCACGTCGGGCAGCCGGGTGTCCCTGCCGGGCACGACGCCCATGAACAGCGTCATCCCCGCCTCGAACAGCTCGCCCAGCTCGTCCTCATCGCGCCGCCGCATCAGCGAGGCGTCCACCGACACGCCGCGCACGCCGGCCCGCCGCAGCAGCGCGTACGGCACCCCGGGCGCGCAGCAGTGCACCACCGCGGCCTCGAACGAGCGCAGCGACTCCTCCACCCGCCACTCCTCGACCGCCGCGAGCCGTCCGAACCCGGACGCCGTCGGCACCGTGCCGGCCAGCACCCCAGGCATCCCCGGCTCGTCGAGCTGCAGCACGATGTCCGTCACCCCGGGCAGCCGCCTGCGCACCTCCGCGCAGTGCTCGGCCACCCCCTGGGCCAGTGAGGCCGTCAGGTCGCGTACGGCGCCCGCGTCGGAGAGCATCTTGTCGCCGTGCTTGAGCTCGATCGTCGCCGCCAGCGTCCACGGCCCGCAGACCTGCAGCTTCAGCGGCCCCGCGTAGTCGTGGCCGACCTCCTCCAGCCCGTCGAGGTCGCGCCGCAGATGATCGACGGCCCGCTGGTGGTCGCGCCCCGGCCGGTCGGTCAGCCGCCAGCCCGACGGCTGCACCTCGACGGGCAGGTCGATGAGCAGCGCCGCCGTCCGTCCGACCATGTCGGCGCCGACGCCCCTGGCGGGCAGCTCGGGGAGGTACGGCAGCCCCGGCACCTCGCCGAACACGACTCTGACAGCCTCGAGATGATCAGTGCCGGGGTGCGAGCCGACCCCTGAGGCTTCCCATGTGGACACGGGCTCAGTAGACATGGGCACAAGCGTAGGCTCTGCCGCATGAAGCTCACGAAACACGACCACGCCTGCGTACGCGTGGAGAAGAACGGCAAGGTGCTGGTCATCGACCCGGGCGCGTTCACGAAGGGCCCGGTGCTCGACGGCGCCGACGCGGTGCTCATCACCCACGAGCACGCCGACCACGTGGACGTCGACAAGCTCAAGGCCGCATCGCCCGGCCTGGAGATCTACACGTGCGAGGCCGTCGCGGCCGGGCTGACCGAGGTGCCGGGGAAGGTCCAGGTCGTCCGCGCGGGCGACGGCTTCGAGGCGGCCGGGTTCAGGGTGCGGGTGTTCGGCGAGTGGCACGCCTTCAACCACCCCGACATGGCGATCGTCCAGAACGTCGGTTTCCTGCTGGACGACGAGGTGTTCTACCCGGGTGACGCGCTGACCGACCCCGGCGTCGATGTGCCCACGCTGCTGGTGCCGACGGGTGCTCCGTGGCTCAAGCTCGGCGAGGTGGTGGAATATCTGCGCAAGCTCCGGCCGGCGCGGGCGTACTCGACGCACGACGCCCTCTACAGCGAGATCGGCCTCGGCCTCGTGGACAACTGGCTGCGCATGGAGGCCGACAAGCAGCGGGCCGACATCCGCCGCATCCCGGTCGGCGAGTCGGTGACGATCAGCCGGCCGACATGATCGTGGCCGACCCGATGACCGTCGGCCCTGAGTAGAGCACGGCGGCCTGGCCGGCGGCGACGCCCGTCGCGGGCCGGTCGAGCTCGATGGTCAGCCCGCCGCCGGTCTCGTCGAGCCGGCAGGGATAGACCTCGCCGTGCGCCCTGAGCTGCACGGTCAGGTCGTCGAAGCGGGACGGGCCGTTCCACACCGGGCGGCCGCAGACGATCGTGGTGACCTGCAGCGCCGAGCGCGGGCCCACCGTGACCGTGTTGGAGACCGGCTCGATGGACAGCACGTAGCGGGGCCGGCCGTCGGGCGCCGGGCGGTCGATGCGCAGGCCCTTGCGCTGGCCGACGGTGAACCCGTGCGCGCCCTGGTGGCTGCCCACCACCTCGCCGCTCTGGTCGACGATCGGGCCCTCGGCCGAGCCGAGGCGCTCGGCCAGGAAGCCGCGGGTGTCGCCGTCGGCGATGAAGCAGATGTCGTGGCTGTCGGGCTTGTCGGCCACGGTCAGGCCGCGCCGGGCGGCCTCTTCGCGCACCTCGGCCTTGGTGGAGTCGCCCAGCGGGAAGATCGCGTGGCCGAGCTGCTCGCGGGTGAGCACGCCCAGCACGTAGGACTGGTCCTTGCCCTCGTCGACGCTGCGCGACAGCACGCCGTCGACCAGCCTCGCGTGGTGGCCCGTGGCGACCGCGTCGAACCCCAGCGCCAGCGCGCGGTCGAGGACCGCCGAGAACTTGATCTTCTCGTTGCACCGCAGGCACGGGTTGGGCGTGCGGCCCGCGGCGTATTCGGCGACGAAGTCCTCCACCACGTCGCGCTGGAAACGCTCGGCCATGTCCCAGATGTAGAACGGGATGCCGATGACGTCGGCCGCGCGGCGCGCGTCACGGGAGTCCTCGATCGTGCAGCAGCCCCTGGCTCCCGTGCGATGGGATTGGGGGTTGGCCGACAACGCGAGATGCACACCCGTGACGTCGTGACCCTGCTCCGCGATGCGGGCAGCGGCCACCGCTGAATCGACGCCGCCCGACATGGCGGCAAGCACTCGCAGTCCCATGACGCTTCCAGCGTACTGTCCGGCCGGGAGTGCGCGACCATGGGCTCGGTCTGGAAGGATTCGGCCATGCGACTGTTCGGGCGCAAAGACGCAGACGAAGGGGCGGGCCGGCAGGGCGAGGCCATCGCCGGATTCTGGACGTGGTGGCAGGAGACCAGGCCGCGGCTCGACTCGCTGGTGGCATCCGGCGAGACCGGCGACCTCGAGGAGCTGCTGGCTCCCGCGGTCTCCGCGGTCGATCCAGGGCTGGTCTGGGAGGTGGCGCCCGGCAAGGAGGCCGCGCACGCCCTCGTGGTGACCGCGGCCGGCGACGCCGAGCTGCGCTCGCTGGCCCACCGCTGGGTCAAGGCGGCGCCGCCCGCCGACCTGCTGTGGGAGTTCCACCCGTCGCGCCAGGCCAATCCGCGCGCCGGCGAGCTGACCCTCGACGTGGGCGGGCTGACGTTCGGGCTCGACAGGCTGACGCTGGGGCTGCGGGTGCCGCGCAACCAGGCCAGGGTCGACGTCGCCGCCTACCACCCGATCTTCGGCGAGCTCGACGAGGACACCCGGCTGGAGAGCGCGCTGCTCGCCCTCGACTGGCTGCTCGGCGAGGACGACGTCGCCCGGTGGGTGGGCGAGATCACGGCGGTCACGTTCGAGCCGATCGACGCCGTCGCGGCCGTCCACCTGCCCGCCGTCGTCGCCGACGTGGCCTCCGGGGCCTCCGGGGCCGGCGACGACGAGTACGTGCTGATGGAAGGTCAGACCGGCGGCGCCGCGCTGGTGGCCACCGCCCGCTATCCCTTGCGTCCCGTCGATCATCCGCTCTGCGACCGGCACATCGCGATCACGCTCCCTTACGCGCACCGCGACGACGACGGCCTGCCCGCGGGCGACTCGGTGACCGCGCTGCGCGACTTCGAGGAGCGGCTGGCCGCGCGGCTGGCCAAGCGGCGCGACGAGGCGGTGATCGCGGTGCACCTCAGCGCCGACGGGCACCGCGTCGTCCACGTCTACGCCGACCCGGCCGGCGACGCCGTCACCCACGCCGAGGAGCTTGCCGCCGGCTGGGACGAGGGCGAGCCGCGGGTCGACGTCGCCCACGACCCGGCCTGGACGGCCATCGCCCCCTTCCTGACCTGAGCCTGGGGCGGCGGTCGGCTGAGGCCGGCACGGGGCCGGCACGGGGCCGGCACGGGGCCGGCACGGGGCCGGTTGAGGCGGGGTCAGCTGAGGCCGGCGCGGCGGGCGCGTTCGACGGCGGCGGGCAGCACCTCGATCAGGCGGTCCACGTCTTCGCGGGTGGAGGTGTGGCCGAGGGTGAAACGGAGCGAGCCGCGGGCGGTGGCCGCGTCGGCGCCCATGGCCAGCAGCACGTGGGACGGCTGCGCCACCCCGGCCGAGCAGGCCGACCCGGTGGAGCACTCGACCCCCTTGGCGTCGAGCAGCATGAGCAGCGCGTCGCCCTCGCAGCCGGGGAAGGAGAAGTGGGCGTTGCCGGGCAGCCGGTCGTCGGGGTCGCCGTTGAGCACCACGCCGGGCACGGCGTCGCGGACGCGCAGGATGAGCTCGTCGCGCAGCGCCGACAGGCGGCGGGCGAGGGTCTCCTGCTCGCGTACGGCGACGGAGACGGCGGCGGCGAGCCCGGCGATGGCCGGCGCGTCGAGCGTGCCTGAGCGCACGTCGCGCTCCTGGCCGCCGCCGTGCTGCACGGACACCGGAGTGACCCCTCTGGCCAGCAGCAGCGCCCCGACCCCGATGGGCCCGCCGACCTTGTGGCCGCTGATGGTGACCGCGTCGGCGCCCGAGCCGGAGAACGACACCGGCAGCTGCCCGACGGCCTGCACGGCGTCGCTGTGGAACGGGATGCCGTGGTCGTGGGCGATGGCGGCCAGCACGTGGACCGGCTGCACGGTGCCGACCTCGTTGTTGGCCCACATGATGCTGACCATGGCGACGTCGTCGGGGTCGCGCTCGATGGCCGCGCGCAGCGTGTCGGGGTGGACCCGGCCGAGCTCGTCGACCTCGAGCAGCTCCAGCTCGGCGCCCTGGCTGCCGGCCAGCCAGTGGGCGGGGTCGAGCGCGGCGTGGTGCTCGACGGAGCTGATGAGCACCCGGCGGCGCGGGCGGCGCGCCCAGTAGAGGCCCTTGATGGCGAGGTTGTCGGCCTCGGTGCCGCCGGAGGTGAAGACGACCTCGCTGGGCCGGGCGCCGAGCGCGTCGGCCATCGTCTCCCGGGCCTCTTCGACCACCCTGCGCGCCTGGCGACCCGCCGCGTGCAGCGAGGAAGCATTTCCGACGCGTTTGAGTTGATCCGTCATGGCCTCGATCGCCTCGGGCAGCATGGGGGTGGTGGCTGCATGATCAAGATAGGCCGACGGTCTGGTCACCCGTTCAGGGTATCTCGTTTGCAACTGTACCGTCCGGACGGTACAGTTGAGGCATGCGAAGGGACGAGCTGTTGGACGCGGCGGAGGAGCTCCTCTGCGACCAGGGCTCGACCGCGCTCACCCTGGCCGCGGTGGCCGAACGGGCGGGCGTGAGCAAAGGCGGCCTGCTCTATCACTATGGCTCCAAGGATGACCTGATCAGGGGCATGGTGGAGCGGCTGATCGACGACTTCGACGAGCTCGTGGCCGCCCAGCCGGGCGCGACCTACACCGAGCGCTATCTGGGCGCGACGCTGGCCGCCGTACGTTCCGGCCGCCTGCGACGGTGGGCCGTCGTCACGGGGGCGTCGGGCAACCTGTTCCTGCTCGCGCCGCTGCGCGAGGCGATGGCCCGATGGCACCGCGAGGGGCTGAGCGACGAGCCCGATCCGCTGGCCGCGCAGATCGTCCGGCTGGCGTGTGAAGGGCTGTGGGACGTGGCGAGCCACGACCCCGAGCTCAACAGCGAAGAGGACCTCCAGGCCCTCGAACGCCGCCTGTCCGCGCTGCTCGCCCCCGGCTGAGCCGACGCCCCTCCCGGGCACGGCCCCGGACGCCTTCCCCCTCCCCCCACGGGCGCCTTTACGGCGCCCCTTTGACGTGCGCCGCACCGGCTCCCGGTGCGGCGCTCGGCGTGCCGGAACGATCCGGCGCGCTCTGACACATGACCAAGCACACGTACGACTTCAGTGAGGTGTGGCCTTATGACCCGCGAGCTGAGGAGTGCCCGTTACGGGGCGGTCCTCACCTTTGTCCTTGCCGGCCTGATGGTGGGCACGATGACCGTGCGCATCCCCGCCCTGACCGACAAGCTCGGCCTCTCCGAGGCCATGGTCGGGACGATCCTGCTGGCATGGGGCCTGGGCGCCCTGGTGACGATGCAGTCCATGCGCCGCGTCATGGCGCGCGTGGGCAGCAGGGCGGTGTTGCGGGCAGGTGGTCCCCTGACGGCGCTGAGCCTGTTCGGCGTGGGCCTCGCCCCCGACCTGCCGCTGCTGCTGACGGCCGTGGTGCTGTTCGGCATGGCCTTCGGCGTCATGGACGTCGCCATGAACGCCCAGGGCTCGGCCGTCGAGCAGGCGTACCGGCGGCCGCTGATGAACGGCATGCACGCCGGCTGGTGCGTGGGCGCCATCTCGGCGGGCGCGCTGGGTGCCCTGGCCATCGCCGCCGGGCTGCCGTTCACCGCGCACGTCACGCTGATCGGCCTGCTCTCGCTGCCGGTCATGGTGCTGCTCGGCCGCACGTACCTGCCTGAGCCGCCGGCCGTCGAGGCCAGGACGCAGGGGCGGCGCCGCCTGCCGCCGGTCGTCTACCTGCTGGGCGCGATCATGTTCTTCGCGTTCATGGTCGAGGGCACGGTGGCCGACTGGAACGGCCTCTACCTGCGTGACGAGCTGGGCGCGCCCGAGGCCGTGGCGGCGCTCGGCTACCCGGTGTTCGAGGTGGGCATGCTCATCGCCCGGCTGACCGGTGACCGGCTGCGGGTCAGGTTCGGGGTGCGCGGCATGCTGACCGTGTCGGGGGTGGCGACGGCCGGGTTCTTCGCGGTCGTGCTGCTGGCTCCCGCAGCGGTGGTGGCCGTGGCGGCGATGTTCTTCGTCGGGCTCGGCGTGGCGACGATCTCGCCGCTGACGCTGTCGCTCGCGGGCACCGCGACCGACACGCCGGGGCCGGCGATCGCGCAGGCCGGCGCCATGGGGTACGCCGGGCTGCTGCTCGGCCCCGTGGTGATCGGGTTTCTGTCGGACGCCGCGGGCCTGCGTACGGCGCTGGGCATCGGCGTCCTCCTGGGCCTGCTCATCGCGCTGTCGTCGCGGCTGCTCCCGGGCCGCGAGCCGGCCACGGTGACCCACCTGCCCGAGCCCGAGCCCGAGCCGGTCAGGGCCGCCGCCTGAGAGTTCTCTGTGGGTTCCGCGCGGGCGGCCACCACGTCACCACGTGGGGCCGTCCGCGCTCACAGAGAACTCACAGGACAGCTCAGAACGCCCCCAGACGGCCGCCGCAGGCTGGGTCGCATGATCCAGCTCAATGGACTGACCAAACGCTACGGCGAGCACGCCGCCGTAGATGATCTCACCTTCACCGTACGGCCGGGCCTCGTCACCGGATTCCTCGGCCCCAACGGCGCCGGCAAGAGCACGACCATGCGCATGATCCTGGGCCTCGACCTGCCCACGTCCGGTTCGGCCACGGTCATGGGCCGGCCGTACCGCGAGCTGGGGCACCCACTGCGCGCGATCGGCTCGCTGCTGGACGCCTCCGCCGTGCACCCGAGCAGGTCCGCGTACAAGCACCTGCTCTTCCTTGCCCAGACGAACGGCATCCCGGACACCCGCGTGCACGAGGTGCTCGACCTGGTCGGGCTGGCGGACGCGGCGGACCGGCGGGCGAGCCGGTTCTCGATGGGCATGGGCCAGCGGCTGGGCATCGCCGCCGCGCTGCTGGGCGACCCGCCGGTGCTGCTGCTCGACGAGCCGATCAACGGGCTGGACCCCGAGGGCGTGCGGTGGGCGCGCACGCTGATGCGGGGGTGGGCGGCCGAGGGGCGTACGGTGCTGGTCTCCAGCCACCTGATGAGCGAGATGGCGTTGACCGCCGACCGGCTGGTGGTGATCGGCAAGGGGCGGCTGCTCGCCGAGGGCGACATCGCCGACTTCACCGGCTCGGACCAGTTGGTGGTGGTCCGCACACCGGACGCCGGCTCCTTCGCCCGGCGGCTGGAGCTGTCGGGCGCCCGCGTCGATCCTGGCCTTTCCGGCGAGCTGCTGGTCACCGGCATGACCGCGCCCGACGTCGGCCGGCTGGCCGCCGCCGAGAACGTCACCCTGCACGAGCTGAGCATCCGCGGCCCCTCGCTGGAGGAGACGTTCATGGAGCTGACCCGCGGCGCCGTCGAGTACGGAGCGGCCCGATGATCGCGACCCCGGTGCTCAAGGCGGAGTGGACCAAGTTCAGCAGCGTCCGGGCCACCATGGTGCTGTCGCCGGCGGCGGTGGCCATGTCGGCGTTCCTCGGCTGGATGTTCGGCAACGCCGCCGCCATCGACTACGCCACCTCCACCCCGCAGGAGCGGCTCGACTTCTCCCCCGTCGAGAGCGGCATGCGTGGGGTGTTCCTGGTCCAGCTGCTCATCGCCGGCATCGGGGTGCTGGTCGTCTCCTCCGAGTACGGCTCCGGCACCATGGCGGCGAGCATGGCCGCGGTCGGCAGGCGCAGCCGGCTGCTGGCCGCCAAGGCGGGCATGACGGTGCTGACCGCCCTGCCGGTGAGCGTGGCGTCGGTCGTGCTGATGTTCACGGTCAGCCAGAGCACGCTGGCGTCGAGCGGCGCGCCGGCCGCGATGCCGGGCGAGCCGATCGCGCTGCGCATCCTGTTCATCGGGCCGGTCGTGCTGACGTTGATCGCGCTGTTCGGGCTGGCGCTCGGCTTCCTGCTGCGCGGCACCGCCGCCGCGGTCAACGTCGCCATCGCCTTCCTGCTGCTGCCCGCGCTGTCGGACGTGATGCCCGCCGCCGTGGGGGGCTTCGTCGAATCGTTCTGGCCCAACGCCGCGCCCTTCAAGGCGATCTACGGGTCGTCGGTGCTGCCGGAACCGGCGGCGTACGGGATCGTCGTGGTCTTCGTCGCGGTCATGGTGGCCGTGGCCTTCGCCCGGTTCAGGAACCGGGACGCCTGATTACCCTGGACTCCGGGAGGTGGCTCACTTGGCCGAGCGGCTGCTGGTGGTCGACGACGAGCCCACCGTCAGAGAGCTGCTGTCGGCGACGCTGCGCTTCGCGGGCTTCGAGGTGGGCTCGGCGGCCGACGGCGTCCAGGCGCTGGAGGAGGCCCGGCACGAGCCGCCCGACCTGGTGCTGCTCGACGTCATGCTGCCCGACCTCGACGGGTTCGAGGTGCTGCGCCGGCTGCGCGCCCTGCCCAGGGCCGACGGCCGGCCGGTGCCGGTGCTCTTCCTGACCGCCCGCGACGCCAAGACCGACAAGATCAACGGGTTGCGGCTGGGCGGCGACGACTACGTCACCAAGCCGTTCGACCTGGAGGAGCTGCTGGCGCGGATCCGGGCCATCCTGCGGCGCACCGGCGCCGGCGACCACACGCTGGTGGTCGGCGACCTGGAGGTCGATCCCGACGGCCACCAGGTCACCAGGGCCGGGCGGCCGGTACGCCTGTCGCCCACCGAGTTCAGGCTCCTGCACCACCTGGTGCTCAACGCGGGCCGGGTGCTGCCCAAGGCGAGCATCCTCGACCACGTCTGGCGTTACGACTTCGCGGGTGACACCAGCATCGTCGACACCTACGTCAGCTACCTGCGCCGCAAGCTCGACTCCGGGGACTCGCCCAAGCTGATCCACACCGTGCACGGCGTCGGCTACGTCCTGCGCCGCCCGAAGCCGTGATCGCCCGGCTGCGCGGGCTCTCGCTGCGCGCGCGACTGCTGGCCATCACGGTCCTGCTGCTCGTCGCAGGGCTGGCGATGATCGGTTCGGTGCTCGTACGCCAGCTCGAAACGCAGCTCACGGCCCGCGTGGACGCCCAGCTCGCCCCCATGGGCGCGGCGATGTCGGCGGTGCCACCCGAGCTGGCCACCGCGCTCAGCGCCCGGGCGGGCGACACCCCGATGGTCCTCACCGATCTCGACCTCGTCAGCCGGATCCACGCGGCCTACCTGGCGCCCGACGGGCGGGTGCTGCGCGCGTTCGGCGAGAGCGGCATCGACCTGCCCCGGCTCGACACGGCGGACATCGCGCAGCGGGGCGGGCGGCCGTTCACCGTGCGGGACGCGGACGGCTCCGAGTGGCGGGCGGTGGCGCTGCCGGCCCGGCGTACCAGTGCCGAGGTCGGGCACACGGGCGTGGTGGCGGCGGTGTCGCTGGACGGGCTGCACTCCACGGTCGATCGCATGTGGGTCGTGTGTTTCGTCGCCGGAGGGATCCTGCTCGCCGTGCTCGCCCTGGTCGGCGGGCTGGCCATCCGGGCGGGGCTGGCTCCGCTGCGGCGGGTGGAGGAGACGGCGGCGGCCATCGCCGGGGGCGACCTGTCCAGGCGGGTGCCCTCGCCGGGGCCCGCCACCACCGAGGTCGGGCGGCTGGCCCGCTCGATCAACGCGATGCTCGCCCAGATCGAGCAGGGCGTCACCGCCAGGGTCGGCTCCGAGGCGCGGATGCGGCGGTTCGTCGCGGACGTCAGCCATGAGCTGCGTACGCCGCTCTTCGGCATCAAGGGCTTCTCCGAGCTGTACCGCATGGGCGGCACCGAGGCCGGGCCCGCGCTGGCCCGCATCGAGAGCGAGTCCGGGCGGCTCGCCAAGCTCGTGGACGACCTGCTGCTGCTCGCCGGGCTCGACGAGGACGACGGGCCTGGGCTGGAGCTGACCCCCATGGATCTGCGTACGCTGGCCGCCGACGCCCGCCACGACCTCACCGCCCTCGACCCCACCCGCCCCATCACCTTCACCGGCCCGTCCAGTGGCCCGTCCAGTGGCCCGGCCGGCACCGCACCGGTCCTGGGCGACGAGGCCCGCCTGCGTCAGGTCGTCAGCAACCTCGTCGGCAACGCCATCACCCACACCCCCACCGGCACCCCGGTCAGAATCGGCGTCGGCACCGAGGGCGGCGAGTCGGTGCTGATCATCGAGGACGAAGGACCCGGCCTCACGCCGGAGGAGGCCGCCCGAGCCTTCGACCGCTTCTACCGCGCCGACGCCTCACGCGCCCGCGCGACGGGCGGCGCCGGCCTGGGCCTGGCGATCGTCCGCTCGATCATCACAGCCCACGGCGGCCATGTGGACCTGCGCACGGCCCCCGGCCAAGGCGCGACCTTCCGCATCCGCCTCCCCGCCCACGAAGACCGCCCACCCTGACCGCCCACCACCACCCAGGGAGCCGTCACATGACCCCGGACTCCCACGCGACCGCGCAGGGGCCGGGACGCGCAGGTGCGCGGGAGAGGGTCGGACGCCGGGGCGTGGGGGCGCGAAGCCCCTTTCCTGGGCAAGCGGAAGGGGCCGGAAGTCGTCCCGGCCCCTTCGGTGGTTCGCTTACTTGCGCTTGTTGATCTCTTCGGTGAGCTGGGGGACGACCTGGTGGAGGTCGCCCACTACGCCGTAGTCGGCGAGCTCGAAGATCGGCGCCTCCGGGTCCTTGTTGATGGCGATGATCGTCTTCGCCGTCTGCATGCCGGCCCGGTGCTGGATGGCACCGGAGATGCCGGCCGCGATGTAGAGCTGCGGCGAGACGGTCTTGCCGGTCTGGCCCACCTGGAACTGGTGCGGGTACCAGCCGGCGTCCGTGGCGGCGCGCGAGGCGCCCACCGCGGCGCCCAGGGAGTCGGCGAGCTCCTCGATGACCGAGAAGTTCTCGGCCGAGCCCACGCCGCGACCGCCGGAGACGACGATGGCGGCCTCGGTCAGCTCGGGGCGGGCGCCCTTCTCCTGCTTGACGCGCTCCACCACGCGGGCGGCCTTGGCGGCGTCGGACAGGGCGACCGTGACCTCCTCCTCCGTGCCCGCGCCGGCGGCCGGCACCGGAGCGGTGGAGTTGGGGCGTACGGCGATGATGGGCGTGCCCTTGCGAACCCGCGCGTGCACGTTGATGCCGCCGCCGAAGATGGACTGGTCGGCGACGAAGCCATCGCCGACTCCGACGGCGTCGGTGATGACGCCGGAGTCGGTCTTGATGGCCAGCCGCCCGGCGATCTCCTTGCCCTCGGCGGTGGCGGCGATGAGCACGCCGGCCGCCGACTTCTCGCTGACGAGCTGGGCGAGCAGCTCGGCCTTGGGCGCGACGACGTGGTCGACCAGGTCGCCTGAGGCGGCGACGTAGATCTTGTCGGCGCCGTATTCGGCGAGGCGGGCCTTGGCCTCGGGCGTGATGCCGGGGCCGGCCCAGACGGCGGCGGGCGTGCCGAGGGCGCGGGCCAGGGTCAGCAGCTCAAGCGTGACCTTCTTGACCTCACCGTCGACCTGCTCGACGAGAACGAGAATGTCCGACATATCAGTGAATCCCCCGTTCTCAGATGAACTTCTTGGAAGCCAGGAAGTCGGCCGCGCTCGCGCCGCCGTCGCCCTCGTCCTTGACGATCGTGCCGGCCGCCCGCGGCGGGGCCGGGGCGAAGTCGACCACCTCGGACCAGGCGGCGCCCAGGCCGACCTGGTCGGCGTCGATGGAGGCGTCGCCGATGGCGAGCGTCTCGACCGGCTTCTTCTTGGCCGCCATGATGCCCTTGAACGACGGGTAGCGCGGCTCGTTGATCTTCTCGACCACGGAGACGACGGCGGGCAGCGTGGCCTCGACGCGGTCGTAGCCGTAGTCGGCCAGCCGCTGCACGGTGATCGTGCCGCCGTCGACCTCGACCTTGTTGGCGAGCGTGAGCTGCGGGGTGCCGAGCCGCTCCGCCAGCATGGCCGGCAGCATGCCGGTGCGAGCGTCGGTGGACTCGGAGCCCAGGATGACCAGGTCGAACCCGATCTTCTTGAGCACCTGCGCCATCGCGTACGAGGTGGACAGCGCGTCGGAGCCGTGGAGCGCGTCGTCGCTCAGATGGACGGCCTTGTCGGCGCCCATGGCCAGAGCCTTGCGGATGGTCTCGGTGGCCTTGCCGGGGCCCATGGTCAGGACGGTGACCTCACCGCCGTGGGCCTCCTTGAGCTTCAGTGCCTCCTCGACCGCGTACTCGTCAAGCTCGTTGACCACGCCGTCGGCGGCGTCCCGGTCGAGCGTGTTGTCATCGGACCGCAGCTTGCGCTCGGTCGCCGTGTCGGGGACCTGCTTCACGCAGACGACGATGTTCATGGCCGGTGGCCGACCTCCCGTAGTTCGCCTGCGCCCCCGCCTCGTTGCGGTGGGCGCCGAATCCATCTGTCCAGACTGCCAGGTGCCCCGGGGGCATCCGACAGAGGGTCTGCCGAGGTTTCGCCGTTATGTTACCCATGGGTAGCTTCCGCGCAAACCGAGCACGGCGGCTTGCCCCTACCATACCGAACTTTATTCGGTCAGCACCTGTGACATCTCTTACGCCGACAACAGGAACACGACCCCCACCACCAGCGCCGTACCCGCGAACAGCGCCAGCGTGAACGCGCTGAACCACGTCGCCAGCCCGAAGCAGAGCCCCACCGTCCCCGCCACGCTGAGCAGGTCCGCGATCATCCGGCTGCGCCGGTAGGGGCCCTTCGAGAACAGCGCCACCCCCGCGTCGCTCACCACGGCCAGCGCGTACGCCGCCAGCAGGAACAACGACACCTCGGGCAGCGGCTCACGCGCGGCCGCCGCCAGCAGCGCCACGAACAGCGCCGACCCGATCAGCCACCGCCTGCGCACCTTCTCCCGGTGCCGCGCCCTGGACTCCTCCACAGAGCGCCGGTGCTGCTCCTTGGCCGGCGGCCGGATCTCCCTGGTGCTCATCTCGTCGTGCTCGGCGGCCCGGGGACGTACGGGCCCGAGGCGCGGAGGCGGCACGTGGGCGACGGGCGCCACGCCGAGCCGGTCGCAGATCTGGGCGGCCGTGGGCCGCCGCGCCGGGTCGGTGGACAGGCACTCGCGTAACAGCGGCTCCAGCCAGCCCGGCGCGCCCTCCAGGTCGGGCGGGTGGTGCACGACCCGGTAGGCCACGGCGGAGGCGGGACCCTGCCCGTACGGCTGCCGCCCGGTGGCCGCGTACGCCAGCGTCGCCCCGAACGAGAACACGTCGGCCTCCACCCCGGCGAGCCGCCCCTCCAGCACCTCGGGCGCCAGGTAGCCGGGCGTGCCGACGACCGCCCCCGAGGCGGTGACGGACAGCGAGTCGAGCGCGCTGGCGATGCCGAAGTCGATCACGACGGGCTCGCCCTCGGTCATCATGACGTTGGCCGGCTTGAGATCGCGGTGGACGACCCCCGACTCGTGCATGGCGAGCAGCGCGTCGGCCAGCCCGGCGGCCAGCCGCCGCAGGTCGGCGACCGGCACGGGCACGGCGCTCAGCGGGCGGCCCTGGACGTAGCGGGTGACGAGGTAGGGGCGGTCACCGTCGAGCGAGGCGTCGAGCACCTCGGCGATGTGCGGACCACCGACGATGCGCATGGTCTCGACCTCGCGGGCCAGCCTGGCGAGTGCCCCGCCGTCGGCGGCGACATGGGGATGGAGCACCTTGACCGCGACCGTACGCCCATCGGCGTCGAGCGCCAGGTGCACCTCGCCGAAGCCGCCGGACCCGAGACGGGAGAGAAGCTCGTACGGGCCGAGGTGCTCGCTCATACTTCATCTCTCCCCCCGTGGGACCAGGCGGACACTCAGGACCAGGGATTCAGGAAGCTCAGCCCCAGACCGTCCATCAGGCTGCCGATCAGGCCGGTGATCAGGCCGATCGTGCTCTGCCTGGCCTCGTTGGCGAGGCCGTCGATCACCGATTCAGGAGCCCGCCACGGATACCAGTCGGTGGCCTGCCCCATCGCGAACATGACGGCGAACAGCGCCGCGGTGCCCACCAGCAGCACCGCGATCAGCGCCGCGCCTGGACTGCGCAGCACGCCGGTGAGCGTGCGGGTGACGGCCTTGCGCGGGGCGCCGCCGCCGGGCAGCACGAACAGGCCGGCGGTGAAGGCGCCCGCCGCGTACGCGGCCGCCTCGTTGAGCGTGAACGGCCCGGCGAGGTGCAGCACGCCCCAGACGCACACGCCGAACAGCAGGGCCAGCGGCACGTGCACGACCGTGACGAGCGCGGACTTGATCAGCGCCCACGGCGTGCCGACCAGGACGAGCAGCGGGTCGGCGGCGCTGCTGCCGCGCACCTGCCGCCGTTTGACCATGTCGCCGAACAGGTATTCGCCGATGCGCAGGACGAGCGCGAGCGCGACGGCGATCGCGCCCGCCATGACCGGCATCATCACGCTCAGCGCCACCAGCGTGACCAGCAGCAGCAGGCCCACGACCTGGCTGCCGAACAGGTAGCGCTTGCGCTCGGCGGGCGGGGTGTACTGCGGCGGTGGCGGCTCGTAGGGCCTGGCCTGTGGCTTTGGCTGTGGTTGGGGCGCAGGGTAACCGGCCACGCGCTGGTCGGGGCGCGGCGCGGGCGGCCTGGCGGCCATCGGCGCGGGCACGTAGGGGGGCGGGCGCTCCTCGCGCCTGGTGGGCGTCGGCGAGGGCGCGGGCGGCGGCGGGGCGGCCTTGCCGTACTCGACCGGCGGCAGCAGGTCGGAGAAGGTGTCCATGGTGCGGGTGCGGTCGGCCAGCCGCTTGGTGCCGGTCGGCCCGTCGAAGGACGCCTCGTTGAACGTCGTCACCGACGGGTCGAGCGCCCTTGCCATGCGCAGCAGCTCGGGCGCGCTCGGCCGGGCCTCGGCGTCGACGTGGAGCGCCCTGCTGAGCCAGCCGCGCAGCCAGGCGGGCGCCTTGTCGAGCTGGGCCCGCCCTTCCATGATGTTGAAGCAGACCGACTCGAACGTCCCCGTGCCGAACGGCGGCGCCCCGGTGGCGGCGAAGAACACCGTGGAGGCCAGCGCGTGCACGTCGGCGGCCTGGGTGATCTCGGAGTCGCGGATGATCTCGGGCGCGAGATAGCCGGGCGTGCCGACGAACATGCCGGTCTGGGTCAGCCGGGTGGCGTTGACCAGGTGGGCGATGCCGAAGTCGATGACCAGCGGCTCGCCGTCGACCAGCATGACGTTGGACGGCTTGAAGTCGCGGTGGATCACGTCGGCCGCGTGGATGGCCACCAGCGCCTGACAGAGCCCCTGGGCGAGCCTGATGACCTGGCGGGCCTCCAGCGGCCCCTCGGTCAGCACGGTGTCCTCGAGCGTGCGGCCCGGCGCGAACCTGGTCACGACGTACGGCTGGCCGCCCACGAGCTCGGCGTCGATGACCTCCGCTACGTAGGGGCTGCGCACCCTGCGCATGGTCTCGACCTCGCGGGTGAGCCGGTCGCGCGCCTTGAGGTCGGCGGCGACGTGGGGATGCAGGACCTTGATGGCGACTTCCCTGCCCGCGCCGTCGAGGCCGAGGTGGACGACCCCCATGCCACCTTCGCCGATCTTCCTGACCAGGCGGTAGGGCCCGAGGCGTTCTGGTGCTTGGGTGTTCATCGCCACCTTCCCCGCGTCATCCCCCGGAATTCCCCCTCAAGCCTTCCAGCTGCTCCACCACTGCGTCGACGTTCAGCGGAGTCCATACACCGGCCCCCTTTGGCTTGTCCCCGAACGTGCCGTAAGCGAGGATCAGCGAGAGCGCGGCCGCGGCCACCAGGACTCCCGCCATCACCATCGCCACTGTTCTCGAGGGTACGAGCGATGAGAGCGTTCTGCGCATCTGTTTGCCCGGGCCTTCCACTCCTGGGCCGGCGCAGACCGTCCACAGGGCGATGGATGCCCCCCAGGCCAGAGCGTAATAAGGGCTCATGTTCACGACGACCGTGAGCAGCAGCGTCACCGGCAGACCGAGGATGAGCGCGTAGAGCGTGAGCGCCAGCGTGATGCCCACCGATCTGGCGAGCACGGCGGGGTAGGCGAAGACCCTGACCACGTCGAGCGCCGCCGCTCCCGCCGCCCTGCGGGCCGTCAGCTGCGGCTGCGCCAGGTCGGCGGCGCGCAGCAGGATGACCGCCGGCAGCGCCAGGACGGCCACGATGACGGGCGCCCGCACGGCCGCCACGAGCATCAGGACCAGCAGCATGGCGGCCGAGACGCCGTACGCGCGGGAGCGCTGCAGCACCCGGCCGGGCGGCACGCTCGGGATGTACGGCTCGCGCATGGTGCTCGGGTCGGGCTGCTGCTGCGGGTAGGGCTGCGGCTGCGCCGGGATGTACGGCGGCGGCTGCAGCGGCATCGGGTTGGGCCGCGCGTGGTCGGGCCGGCCTGCGTGGGGGTGACCGGCGTTGGAATGGCCGGCGTTGGGATGGCTCACATGGGGGTGGCCCGCGTTGGGGTGACCCGCGTTGGGGTGGCCCGCGTGCGGCAGGCCCGGGTGCGGCCGGCTGGCGTTGGGCTGGCTCGCGTTGGGCACCGGCGGCTGGGTGAGGCGCCGGAACTCGGGCGAGTCGGGACGTACGCGCCGGGTGGGCACGTCGCCCTCGCCGGCCGGCGGCGGCACGGGAAGCCCCTGCTGGGGCAGGCTCTGGCTCTGCGGCGGGTTGCCGAGACCGGCCTCGCGCTGGATGCGCCGCAGCTCCTCGGGCGAGACCCGGCGGGTCGGCCAGGGGTCGGGCTGGTCGGGCAGCAGCGAGACGTATTGCTGCTCGGGCTGCGCGGGCGGCGGCACCGGCGGGCCCGCCTGGTGGTCCTGGCCCTCCAGCAGCCGCCGCGGGGTCACCGGCGGGGTGGAGACGTCGTATGACGGCTTGTCGCTCACCCTCGGCGGGACCGCGCGCGAGCCGTCGGTGCGGGGCACCGTGGAGATCTCGTCGGGAGCGTCGCCCGGCGGCGGCTTGGGCAGCATGCGGGCGGTCTGCTCGGCCAGCTCGGCGGCCTTGGGCCGCTTGGCGGGGTTGCGCGAGAACGCGGCCTTGAGCAGCGGCTGCAGCTCGGCCGGAGCGGCGCTGATGTCGGCCTTGCCCGCGGTGATGTTGTAGAAGATCATCTCCAGCGTGCCCTTGCCGAAGGGCGGCTGGCCGGTGCCGGCGTAGAGCAGGGTGCCGGCCCACGCGTGGACGTCGACCTCGGGCCCGGCCTCCTGGCCCTCGATGATCTCGGGCGCGAGGTAGCCGGGCGTGCCGATGAACATGCCGGTCTGGGTCAGCCGGGTGGCGTCGACCGCCTGGGCGATGCCGAAGTCGATCAGCACGGGCTCGCCGTCGAGGATCAGCACGTTGCCCGGCTTGAGGTCGCGGTGGATCACGCCGACCGAGTGGACGGCGGCCAGCGCGGTGGCCACCCCGTGCGCGACCTTGACCAGCGCGGGCAGGTCGAGCGGGCCGTCGTCCTTGACGATCTCGTCGAGCGGCCGGCCCGGCACGTAGCGGGTGACGATGTAGGGACGATGACCGGTGACGTCGGCGTCGAGCACCTCGGCGATGTATTTGCTGCGCACCCTGCGCATGGTCTCGACCTCGCGCGAGAGCCGCCGCCTGGCGACCTCGTCGCCGGCGACCTCCGCGCGCAGGACCTTGACCGCCACCTGCCGGCCCTGGGGGTCGACAGCGAGGTGGACAACGCCCATCCCGCCTTCACCGAGCCGCCTGAGCAGCCGGTAAGGGCCTAGTCGGTCATCGTTCATGGCATGAAGCACCATACCGGCTTAATCCCCGCCCACGAGATGAACCATGAGGCCACATTCCCACTCGTACAACGTCCAAGAAGCCCTCTCCGGTTTCCCCAACGACGGTCTCGAAATGGCCTCGATTCCGCCGTCAGCCGGCCAGGGAGAGCACTTCCGCCTTCTTCAGCCCGGCCAGGGTGGCGCCCGAGACCGCGAGCTTCGACCCGCGCACGCCGCTGCCGATCACCACGCGCGGATGCTCGGCGACCCTGGTGTCTACCAGGACGGGCCACTCCTCGGGCAGGCCGAGGGGGGTGATGCCGCCGTATTCCATGCCGGTGCGCTCGACCGCGTCGGCCATCGGCGCGAAGCTCGCCTTGCGGGCGTCGAGATGCCTGCGCACGACGCCGTTGACGTCGACCCGCATCGTCGCGAGCACCATGCAGGCGGCGTAGCGCGTCTCGCCGCCCCGCTTGGCCGCCACCACGACGCAGTTGGCGGACTCGTCGAGTGACACTCCGTAGCGCTCGCAGAACGCCGCCGTGTCGGCCAGCTCGGGGTCGATCTCGGCCACCTCGACGCCCTCCAGGTCAGCGACGGCACGCGCCACCGGGCCGGCCAGGAGGTCGGGCCGTCCGGTCGCGGGCACCCACTGCAACGTCATCTCCAACTCCTCGTCTCGCTTCTCCTGACGAGCCTATTGCGGCCGCCGGAGCAGCGTGCGACGTCACGGAGACCGCAACACGCGCTGGTGCAGCCCGGTGACGACGGCGCGGGCCGACTCCATGGCCCCCGCCTGCCAGGCGATGAGGTGGGTGAGCCAGTCGCCCGCGAAGTAGACCCTTCCTGCCGGGCGTTGCAGAAGAGTGAACGACGGATCAAAGGAGGGCCAGCGCACCCAGCCGCCCAGGATGTGCTCCTGCCGGTGCCAGGCGATGGAGGCGCTGCCCAGGACGTTCTGGCGGTATTTCTCGCCGTGGATCTTCTTGCCCTGGGTGAGCGCCCTGCGCCTGCGGTCCTCCGGGGTGAGCGCGCCGTACAGCTCGGCCTCGGGGCCGGTGTTGTAGTAGCCGACGAGCAGGCCGCGCTCGGCGTGGTAGCCGTGCGAGGGGTACCAGATGTGGGTGATGTCGAGGTCGGTCTCGGTGACGCCGCCGTAGATGCGGTCCTCGCGCTCCCACCAGCGGGTGCCGTACTCCAGGCCGATCTTGCCGGCGGCGACCGGGACGGGGGTGGCCAGGGCGCTGGTCACCTGGGCGCCGAGGTTGTGCGGGATCTTGGCGAGGACGTGCGGCGGGAGCGCGGCGATGCAGTAGTCGGCCTTGAGCACGCCGCCGGTGTAGGCGACCTCGACGCCGTCGTCCATCGTGGTGATCTTGGTGACCTTGGCGCCGGTCTTGATCCGCCCCGCGCCGACGGCCTCCTGCAGCCTGGCGACGATCGCGTCCATGCCGCCGACCGGCTGGAACATGGGGGTGGCCTGCTCGTAGCCGAAGTCGTTGGTGATCGCGCGGCCGGTGCCGGCGGCCAGCACCTGGCGGAGGGTGCCGGGGGCGTCGAGCGGGGTGCCGCCGTCGACGGCGGGGAAGTCGGCGAAGCCGCGCCTGGGCGAGCCCTCGTACTCGTGCTTGGGTCCGAGGTCGCCGAATCGCCTGAGGAACTCCAGCAGGCGTTCTCTGTCGTCCCTGGTGAGGGTCCTGTTCAGGGCGCCGGAGTCGGTGACTTTGGCGAGAAGTTCGGCGACATATCCGTACATGTCGGCGCGGGCGGTGCGGGCTCTGACCGTCCTGTTGTTGACGTGCACGTACGCCGCCGCGTTGGAGTTGACGAACGTCTCGATCGGGATGCCCAGCTCGCGGCAGTAGTCGAGGGTGACCATCCACGGCGCGATGCGGCCTGGCCCGGCGTTGAAGTAGACGCCCTCGCCGAACGTGACCTCCTGAGCCGGGCCGTTCAGCTCGGTCAGGCGGTCGCCGCCGCGCAGCGTGAGGTTCCTGCCGCCGGCCTTGGGCCGCGCTTCGAGCAGCGTGCAGTCGTAGCCGGCCTTGCCCAGCTCGTACGCCGCCGTCAGCCCCGCGACCCCGGCCCCCAGGATGACCACGCTGGCCGACGCCTTGCCGCGCAGCGTGAAGTCGCCCGCGCGCGGCGGCGTGAACTCCTTGTCCTGCCCGGTGGGGGCGAGGCCGAGCGCGCCCATGGCCGCGTACATGGCGCCCGCGCCGCCCGCCGCGCCGATCCCGACGAGCAGGCCGCGCCGGGTGAGCGCGGCCCCCTTGCCGTCAGCCATAGGGCCCGCTGCCGCACGCGACCTGGCCGCCGATCGTGGCGAAGATCCCGAACAGGGCCATGATCTGCGCGAAGTCGTCGGTGGTGAACTCGGTGTGGCGGGTGCCCACCTGCTTGACGCCCGGCACCAGCGACACGGCGGCGGCGATGGCGGTCGAGTTCCACTCCACGCCCAGCGTGTACGGCGCCGGCACCACGTACGGCGTGAAGTCGCTCAACCGGCCCAGCGCCCGCGCGGTGGCCTCACGGATCCTGCCCTGGGCCACGCTCGGCGGCAGCAGCTCGGCCGAGAACTTGTCGATGCCCTTCTTGACCGCCACGGTCTCGACGTCGCCGAGCAGCTCGCGGGCCTCATCGCCGACCGCCTCGTCCCCGGTCACGAGGACGACCGGCACCCCGTGGAACCCGGCGCACGCCGCCACCAGCCGGGTCTCGCCGCACAGGTCGCCGTTGAGGTAGACGTTCTGGATCTCCTTGCCCATCCAGGTGTGGTTGAGCACGCCGTCGGGCACCCCGGCGCGGGCGTGGTAGCCGACGAAGCAGGCCGCCTGGAACGTCCCGTCGAGGCCCTGCGCCATCCGCTGCGCCTTGCCGGGCCCCCTGATGAGGCTGGCCCGCGGGTCGAGCAGGTCGATCCTGAGGTTCTTGGTGGAGCCGTGGGCGTCGTTGACCAGCACGCTGTCCGCGCCGGCCGCGAACGCGCCCTCGACCGCCGCGTTCGCGTCGGCCGTCATCAGCTCGCAGCCGCGCTCGTAGCCGCGCTTGCCGGCGTGCATCTCCTCCGGGTCGGTCAGCCCGGTCACGCCCTCCATGTCCACCGACAGGTAAACCTTCACGCCCCTGCTCCACTCCCCCAGGTCTCCACCTGGCGCACTTCCGACTCCGTCATCAACCCGACGTTCGCCTCGACGAACGCGGCCGCCTCCGCGCGCCACGGCTCAGGGATCTCCTCCAGGGCCGGCGGGTAGCAGTGGTCGAGCCAGCTCGTCGCCTCCTCGCTGACGTCGAAGTAGTCGAGCGCGGGCGCCAGGACGGTCTTCTCGATGCCGGGGACGCGGGAGAGCCCGTACTGGATCATCTCCTGGCCGCCGTACGGCGGTTTCTTGAGGTATTTCCTGACCGACGGGTGCTCGGCCCTCATCGGCGAGTCCAGCGGGCGGCGCTCGACGGCGGCCTGGATGAGCTCCTTGTAGAAGCACTTGCCGCACTTGCGGCAGGGGCCGTCCACGCCCTGCAGGCACCAGCGGACCTGCTCGCGCAGCGGCGAGCCGAGCGCGAGACGCATGGTGACCGCCTCGCTGACGCCGCCGACGGGCAGCACGATGTGCAGGCCCGCCGCCGCGAATAAGCGCCCCCAGCGGCCGTGCGGCGCCCACATGGGGTTGTCGGGGGTGAAGCGCCCGAGGTAGCGGTCGCCGCCGAGCCAGCGCGAGCCCAGCTCGTAGCCGAAGCCGAGGCCGCCCAGGTCGAGCTGGTCGGCCAGCAGCAGCGCGCCGGCGGCGACCGCGTGGTGCTCGGGGTAGCCGGGGCGGGGCTCGGCCAGGGTGTACTCGAGGTCGGAGCCGACCGTGGTCAGCTCGCGGCCGGTCTTGGCGGCCAGCTTGGCCAGCACGTCGGAGCGGTAGTGGGGCCAGCGGTTCGGTACGCGCGGATGCGCCACCCGCTGGAAGTGGACGAACGGGGCGTCCGGGTACATCGCGGCCGCCGCGACCGAGTCGGCGCCGCCGCTGTAGGAGATGGCCAGCCGTGCCCCCGGCCGCCGCCGCTCCGCGCCCACCGGGCCCGCCTCGACGCCGAAGCCGTCGTGCAGCACCGCGGCCAGCTCGGCGGAGATCGCCCGGTCGAAGGTGACGCGCCGGCGCGTCCACGGGGCCACGACCGTCCAGGCGGCGACGGCGTACAGGTCGGGGTGCGCGTCCTCGGGGACTCCGGTGATCGAGCAGGAGTTGATGGCCAGCTTGATCGGGTAGTCGTCGGAGGCCCTGCCGGTGATCTCGTCCTCGGGGTCGAGACGGAAGCTCAGCTGCGCGGCGCCCGTCCAGGTCACGCGCACGGCTGCTCCTCGGTGCGGCCCCGCTCGTCACGCAGCTGGTCGATGGCCTGCCAGACGAGGACCTCGTTCTGCAGCACGCCGTCCAGCGCCTTGGCGGTCTCCTGGGCGAGCCGGTGGGTCTCGTCCACCTTCTTCTTGTCGATCACGGGCGGGCGGGCCTTGCGCAGCCGCTCGACCTCCTCCTGGAGGGTCCGCATCTCCCGCCGCAGCGTCTGCACCTCCCAGAGTGCGTCCCTGATGTCCTGACGGTGATCGGCGATCGAGATGTAGCGGGAGTCGAACCACGTGCGCACGGCCTTTCTGAGCCGTGCGGGGACCGGGACGCGCTTCATGGAAGGCCACCATAGTGGTAAACGAATCCCGCTATGGACGGGCGTAACCGAATGTGATGGCTTCGGGGGGAATCGCTCAGCGGCCCGTGAACTTCGGCTTGGATCGCTCGGTGAAGGCGCGCATGCCGGCCTTCGCGTCCTCGGTGGCGAACATGCCGGAGAACTGCAGCCGCTCGATCTCCAGGCCCGTCTCCAGGTCGGTCTCCAGGCCCTGGTCGATGGCCTGCTTGGCGGCGCGCAGGGCCACGGCAGGCCCGCCGACGAACGTGGCCGCCCATTCGAGCGCGGCGGTGTAGACCTGCTCGTCCGGCACCACGCGGTCGACCAGCCCGATGGCGAGCGCCTCGGCGGCGTCGACGTGGCGGCCGGAGAAGATGAGGTCCTTCGCCCGCGCGGGGCCGATCAGCCGGGGCAGGCGCTGGGTGCCGCCCGCGCCGGGGATGAGGCCGAGCTGCACCTCGGGCTGGCCCAGCTTGGCCGACTCGCCCGCCACCCGGAAGTCGGCGCACAGCGCCAGCTCGCAGCCGCCGCCCAGGGCGTAACCCGTGATGGCGGCGATGACCGGCTTGCCGATGCGGGCGATCGCGGTCAGCGCGCCCTGGAGGGCGACGGAGTGGGCGGACATCTCGACGTACGACATGTCGGACATCTCCTTGATGTCCGCGCCGGCGGCGAACACCCGCGCGCCGCCGTACAGGATCACCGCATGCACCTGCGGGTCGGCGTCGATCAGCGCGGCCGCCTCGGCGAGCTCACGCTGTACCTGAGCGTTGAGCGCGTTCATCTTCGGACGGTCCAGACG
The DNA here is from genome assembly GCF_040609855.1 of Nonomuraea sp. NPDC004580. Taxonomy (NCBI): domain Bacteria; kingdom Bacillati; phylum Actinomycetota; class Actinomycetes; order Streptosporangiales; family Streptosporangiaceae; genus Nonomuraea; species Nonomuraea sp. NPDC004580. Next base: position 55,549 of record NZ_JBEXLH010000006.1, read on the forward strand.
GATCGTGGCGATCTGGTCGGCCACCTCGACGCTTACGAACTCACCCATGACTCAGAACCTAACAGCCGCCGATCACCGCGCGGCCGCCGCCTTGACCTCGTCCACGGACTTCTTGCTCCGCGCCACCCTGACGAGCGCCGCCGACAGGCGCGCCAGCTCGTCGCCGGACCCGGCGAGCTCGGCGAGCGGCCCCGCCTGGCGCGGCAGGCCCAGCTTGCCCGCACCGTCCAGCACCCGCCGGTCCAGGTGCGGCGCTACCTGCGGCCAGACGGCCTGGACCTCGCGCAGGAAGATGTCGGCCCCGGTCGGGCCGATGCCGGGGAACTCGGTCAGCAGCTCCGCGATCCGCCGCTCGTCGCCGCCCGCCTCGTCGCGCAGCCGCCGCAGGTCGCCCTTCCAGCGGTCGAGCAGCAGCTTCGCGCCGTCGCCGAGCATCGTGGCCGTGCGCTCGTCGTAGCGGCGGTAGTGGCCGCGCCCCAGCGCGTCAACCCGGTCCTGCCAGCTCGCCTCGCCCATGCCCTTGGGCGTGCCGTACCCGGCGGCGAACAGCTCCTTCGCCGCCGCCACCGCCACGTCGGCCGAGATGCGGGCGCTCAGCAGCGTCGCGAGCACCAGCAGCTCGTAGAGCGGTTTGGGGCGGTCGGCGAGCTTGATGCCGGCCTCGCCCGCGTACGTGCGGCCGTAACGGTCGAGCAGCGCCTCCAGGACGGCTTCATCGGTCTTCGCCATGCCGTCCCCGCTACCCGGCGCCGCCCGGCGCATGTGTTTGCTGCTCCGAGGTGGGGGGAGTCGGAGGGTTCCAAGAGGACAAAGGAGCAGGTCGTGCTGACATTGACCGATAACGCCGTGGTCGCCATCCGCGACCTCTTGGTCGGGGAGAACGTGCCCGCCGACGCGGGCCTGCGCATCGCCCCGAAGGCAGACGAGGCAGGAACGCTGGAGGTCACGCTGGCGAGCACGCCGCACGCCGGTGACCAGGTCGTCGAGAAGGAGGACGTACGGGTGTTCGTCGCCGAGGACGCCGTACGGATCCTCGACGACAAGTCGCTGGACGCCCAGCCCGGCAGACCGGGACAACCCTCGTTCCGGCTCGACCGGCGCGGCTGACCCGGACGCCGTGAGAGGAGGAAGCAGCGGACGTTTCGTGTCACGGTCCGCTGCTTCCTCCGTCCGTGGCCGTCCCGCTCACCGACCACCGATCGTTACGTGACGCGCACCACGTCCGCTGGGGCGAGCCGCCCCCTCTGCGTCGCGGCGGGCAGGTCAGGACCTCGTGGCCGTCACGCCGTGCCGGAGAGGCCCGCCTCCTGTGACACACCGCGAGCACCGGCGTGGCGCGAGGGCAGGGTGAAGCCCCAGCGCGTCTATGATGTTGGAAAGTAAAGCGGCGGGAGGTCGGCGTGCGGATGTCGCAGTGGGCTCACGACATGTTCGGGCAGCGGGCGTCCCTGGTCAGGGAGTGCGTCGCCGAGGCGTTGTCGGTGGCCGCCGACAACGCGCGCGAGGCCCAGGAGGTCGCGCGCACCGATCATCTGCACCCGTTCGGGTTCACGCTCATGTCGCGCAAGTTCGAGGCGCTGGCCGAGGCGTTCCAGGACCTCGGTGACGTGCGCATCGTCAAGCCAGGCGGCTCCCAGCACGAGCTGGTGGTGCTCGACGGCACGCTGCTGTTCCCGTTCCGCTACGCCAAAGACCGGGCGGGCAGCGTGATGAGCGCCCGCATCGGCGACGGACGGCCGTCGGCGCTGGTGCAGGCGCTGTTCAACCGGTTCGGGCCAGAGCCGCGCATGCGGCAGCTCGCGCTGCACGACGTCGCCCCTCACGCGGCGCCGGTGGCCGAGGCGCTCGGCGACCTGCCCGACGACACCCGCCTCGTGCTGATCGCGTACGCGGCCAACGCCCACGCCGGGCTGCTCGACGCCTGGTGGGGCGAGGCCGAGCTGCTCGACCGCCTCGGCAGCCTGCGCTGGCACCACTGCGAGGAGATCCCGCTCACCCAGGAGGCCGCCGCGCTCACCCAGGGCGACACCGCGGCGGCGTTCGACCAGGGCGCGCTCCCCTCCCCCGAGCTCAACCCGCGCTCGGCCGCCCCCGCCCCCATCCCTCTCTGGCCGGAAGCCGCCGGCGGTGCGTGACCCCGGCACCCCCGGGCCGACGCCACAGGCGGTGGCGGACGCGTTCGACGCGACGCGGCTCACGCAGGCTCGTCATCTGGCCGCGCTCACCAAGAAGGAGGTCGCCGAGCGGCTCGGCGTCTCGCCCGCCGCCGTCGGGCAATACGAGGCGGGCGTCACCCGGCCGCGGCCCGACCTGATCCCGCTGCTGGCCGAGGTGCTGTCGGTGCCGACGGCGTTCTTCCTGTCCGGGCGTCCCCACGGCAAGCTCGACGGGTCCATGGCCCACTTCCGCAGCCTGCGCTCCACCCGGGCCTACCAGCGGGCCAAGGCCGTGGCCTTCGTCGAGCAGGTGTGGGAGCTGACGTACGCGCTGGAGAAACGCGTCCAGCTGCCCGCCGTCGACCTGCCGGGGTTCGCGGGCGGCGAGATGCACTCCGCGCTGCCCCGCGACCCGGCCGGCGCCGCCCGCGCGCTGCGGGCCCACTGGGGGCTCGGCACGGGCCCGATCAGCCACCTCGTACGCCGCATGGAGTCCCACGGCATCGTCGTCGCCTTCCCCCGCCACGACCCCGACGCCGTCACCGTCGACGCCTTCTCCACCTCCAGCCTGCCCAGGCCCATCGTGGTGCTGACGCCCAACCGCTTCGACGACATCTACCGCCACCGCTTCACCGCCGCCCACGAGCTGGGCCACCTGGTGCTCCACGGCGACACCGCGGCCGGCGACTCCCAGCAGGAACGCGAGGCCGACGCCTTCGCCGCCGAGTTCCTGACGCCGCGCGAGAGCATCCTGCCCCGCCTGCCCGCCCGCGCCGACCTGCGCAAGCTGGCCGAGCTGCGGCTGACCTGGGGGGTGTCGGTCGACTCGCTGCTCTACCGGTGCAGGGAGACCGGGCTGCTGTCCGACTCGGCGGCCGGCCGCGCCTACCAGCGGCTCAACGCCCTGCGCGGCCAGCCGGGCTTCACCAACGAGCCCGTGTCCGGCTACCCGGGCGAGCAGCCGGTGCTGCTGGCCGAGGCGTTCGAGCTGGCCTGCCGTGAGGGCTCGCTGAGCGCGGCGGCGCTGGCTGAGGAGCTGGCCTGGCCGATCGCCCGCGTCCGCGAGCTCATCGGCCTCCCCGACCGCCGCCCGTCGCTCCGGCTCGTCCCCTGACCGCGCCGGTCAGCGTGCGGGCGCCGCGGGCAGGGTGAGGCAGCCGGGCAGGGCGGTCAACGCCCTGCTGGAGCGCCGCCTCCACGGCAAGGCCGTCCTGGACGTCACCGGACCCGACACGGCGACTTCACCCGCCGACGTCCGGGGGCGGGGTTTGACCTCAAGTGGGCTTGGGGTTGCAGGCTCAGGAGACGAAGCTGTTCGTCTTCTCTTGGAGCACGTCATGCACGCCGTCGTTCTGCACGCCTTCGGTCCCGCCGAGAACCTTCGCTACGAGGAAGTTTCCGACCCCGAGCCCGGTCCCGGGCAGGTGCGCGTCGCCGTCAAGGCGGCCGGGGTGCACTTCATCGAGGCGGTCATGCGGTCGGGGCCGACAGGAGGCTTCACGCCGCCCCTGCCCGAGCTGCCGGCGATCATGGGCGGGGAGGTCGCGGGCCGGGTGGACGCCGTGGGGCCTGACGTCGATCCGTCCTGGATCGGACGTGACGTGGTGACGTCGGGCGGGCGGCCCGGCGGGTACGCCGAGCTGGCCGTGGCCGACGTGACGACCCTGCACCCGATACCCGAGGGGCTCGACCACGTGACGGCCGTCGCCATGATCGTCACCGGCGGCACCACCCTGCACTACCTGGACGTGGCCGCGCTGACGCCCGACGACGTGGTGCTGGTGACGTCGGCGGCCGGCGGGATCGGGCGGCTGGTCGTCCAGTACGCCCGCCGCCTCGGCGCCACCGTGATCGGCGCGGCGGGCGGCCCCGCCAAGGTGGCGGCCGTCCGCGAGCTGGGGGCCGACCTCGCCGTGGACTACGACCTGCCCTCCTGGGACGAGGAGGTCGCCGGGCACCTCGGGGGCCGCAAGGTCACGGCCGTGCTCGACGGGGTGGGCGGCGACAAGGCGCGGGCCGCGTTCGGGCTGCTGGCCGGCGGCGGCCGGTTCCTCACCATCGGCAGCGCCTCCCAGCAGGCCTTCTGGCCCGACGACGACACCCTCGCCGCCCACGGCCAGACCGCGACCAACGCGCTGCGGTTCCTGCTGGAGCACCCGGAGACGCGACCCGCGTACGAGGCCAAGGCCCTTGCCGCAGCGGCCCGCGGAACGCTCGTCCCGGCCGTCCAGACATTCCCCCTGGAGCGGGCCGCCGAGGCCCACGCCGCCATGGAGTCCCGCCGCACCACGGGCAAGGTCGTCCTCGTCCCCTGACCCGCGCGGCGCTTGGGGGCGTGGGGGTGGTCCTGGGTGGGGTGGGCGCGGGTTCTAGGGTGCGTAGCATGGCTGATCCCCTTGCCGATCCTGGAACCCCCGACTTTCGCAGCGCGGCTCGCTACCTGTGGTGGCTGGTCGTTCGGCAGCCTGGGCGGGTGTTGCTGGGGGCGTGCTTAGGGACGGCGTGGATGGTGTGCCTGACGCTGCCGCCGTACCTGCTCTCCCGCGCCATCGACGACGGGCTCGCCACGGGGGACCTGGCCGTGCTGACCGGCTGGGTGGCGGCGGTGCTCGGCACCGGCGTGCTGAACGCGTGGCTGGCCATCATGCGGCACAGGACGATGACCCGCGTACGCATGGACGCCGCCTTCCGCACCGCCCACGTGGTGGCCCTGCAGGCGACCCGGCTGGGTGCGGCGCTGCCGCGCAAGGTGACGGCCGGTGAGGTGGTCACGATCGGGTTCGGGGACGCGGCCATGATGTCCGCCACGCTCACCGTCACCGGGCCGGGCGTCGGCGCGGTGCTGGCCTACATCGTCGTGGCCGTGCTGCTGCTGGCGGTCTCGCCGGTGCTGGCCGCCGTGGTGCTGCTGGGCGTGCCGCTGCTCGTCGTGCTGCTGGGGCCGCTGCTCGGACGGCTGCGCGGGGTGGAGACCGCGTACCGGGCCGGGCAGGGCGAGCTGGCCGCCCGGTTCGCCGACATCGCGGGCGGGCTGCGGGTGCTGAACGGCATCGGCGGCAAGGATGTCTACGCCGCCCGCTACCGGCGCGGCTCCCAGGAGCTGCGCGAGCGCGGCTACCGGGTGGGGGCGGTGACGAGCTGGATCCACGCGCTGGGGGTCGGGCTGCCCACGCTCTTCCTGGGGGCGGTGACGTGGCTGGCGGCCAGGATGGCGGTGCAGGGCGACATCACGGCGGGAGAGCTGGTCGCGGTGTACGGGTACGCCGCCGTGCTGGTGGTGCCGGTGACGTTCTTCGTGGAGGGCGGTTACGACATCAGCAGGGGTCTGGTGGCGGCCCGCAGGACCGTACGGTTCCTGTCGCTCGAACCCGAGGACCTCGGGACGCCGGGCGCCGCGCCGCCCCCGCCGCCCTATGGCGTGCTGCGGGACGGCGTGTCCGGGGTGGAGCTGGTGCCGGGGCGGCTGACGGCGCTGGCCGGCGCGCGGGCCGCGGAGGGTGCGGCGGTGCTCGACCGGCTGGGCGGGTTCGCCGAACCGGCCGCTGCCTGGGACGGAGTGAGCCTGCGTGACCTCGACCCCGCCTGGGTGCGGGAGCGTGTCCTGGTGGCCGACAACGAGGCCGATCTGTTCGCGGGCACGCTGCGTGAGGTCGTGGCCGGTCGTGCCGGCCCCTCGGACGCGGAGCTGGAGCTCGCCCTGCACGCCGCCGGCGCCGAGGACGTCGCCAGGTACGGCCTGGACGCGCCCGTCACCGCCCAGGGCCGCAACCTGTCCGGCGGGCAGCGCCAGCGGGTCCGGCTGGCCCGCGCCCTGTTCGCCGCCCCGGACGTGCTCCTGGCCGCCGAGCCCACCTCGGCCCTGGACGCCCACACCGAGGCCGTGGTCGCCGCTCGCCTGCGTGCCGTACGCGCGGGCCGCACGACCGCCGTCACCACCACGTCGCCGCTCGTCCTGGAGCACGCCGACACCGTCTACTACCTGGTCGACGGCACGGTCGCGGCCTCCGGCGACCACCACACCCTGCTCCGCGACTCCCCCGGCTACCGCGCTCTCGTCTCGCGCGGCGAACCCGAAGGGAGCGGCGAAGGGGACGAATCCCCCGGCGATCTCGACAGCGACCCCATCGGGGCCGGGACCGGAGGCCGATCGTGATCGCGGAGGCGCGAGGCGGCGAGGCGGCGAAGGCGGCGGAGGCGGCGGAGGCGGCGGAGGCGGCGGAGGCGGTGGATCGGTTGCCGGTGGCCCGGCCCGCCCAGGTGCGGCGGGCTTGGGTGCGGCTCGTTCGGATCGACGGGCGGGCGTTCGCCGGGGTGCTGGCGCTCAACGGGCTGGCCGCGGCGGCGGGGCTGGCCGCGCCGTGGCTGCTCGGCCGGATCGTGGACGAGGTGCGCGCCGGCGCGGGCCTCGCGACGGTGGACCGGCTGGCGCTGGCCATCCTGGTGTGCGCGCTGGCCCAGATCGTGCTGTCACGGTACGCGGGCCTGGCCGGCCACCGGTTCGGGGAGCGCACGCTGGCCCGCATCCGCGAGGAGTTCGCCGATCGCGCGCTCGCCCTGCCCGCGACCACGGTTGAGCGGGCGGGCACGGGCGACCTGATCACCAGGGGCACCACCGACGTGGCGGCGGTCGGGGCGACGTTGCGCGACGCGGGCCCCATGATGGCGATCGCCGCCGTGCAGGCCGGGTTCGTGCTGACCGCCGTGTTCGTGCTGAGCCTGCTGCTGGGCGCGTGCGGGCTGGCCGGGCTCGCCGGGATCTGGTTCGCGACGCGGTGGTACCTGCGCAGGGCGGTGACGGCGTACCTGGCGGAGGGCAGGGCGAACGCGGCCCTGGCCGAGGAGCTGGCGGCCACCACGAGCGGCGCCCGCACGGTGGCGGCGCTGCGGCTGGAGCACCGCCGCCTGTCGGCGTGCCGCCGCGCCATCGAGGAGTGCCGGCGCACCCGGGTCAGGACGTTGTTCCTGCGCAGTGTGCTGTTCCCGGTGGTGGACGTCTCGTACGCGATCCCGGTGGCCGGCGTCCTGCTGCTGGGCGGTGTGCTCATGACGCTGGGCACGGTGACGCTGGGCACGGTGACGCTGGGCACGGTGACGCTGGGCACGGTGACGCTGGGCACGGTGGTCGCGGCGGCGCTCTACCTGCGGCAGCTGTCCGCGCCGCTGAACACGATCCTCGAGAACCTGGAGCTGCTGCAGAGCAGCAGCGCGTCGTTCGCCCGGGTGGAGGGCCTGGCTCAGGCGCCGCGCGGCGGGCCCGCGGGTGCGGCCCCCGAGCCGGTGGACGACCGGATCGAGGTGCGCGGCGCGTCCTACGCCTACGACGGAGGCCCCGACGTCCTGCACGGCGTGGATCTGCGGGTACGTCCGGGCGAGCGGCTCGCGATCGTCGGCCCGTCGGGGGCGGGCAAGACCACGCTGGGCCGGCTGCTGGCGGGCATGGACGCCCCGCGTACGGGCGAGGTCACGGTGGGCGGTGTCCCCGTGGCCGGGCTCGACCCGGACCGGCTGCGCGAGCGCGTCATGCTCGTCACCCAGGAACACCACGTCTTCCTCGGCACCGTACGCGACAATCTGGCCATCGCCGCCCCCGGCGCGACCGACGCCGAGCTGCGCGCGGCACTGAGCACGGTCGGCGCCGACTGGGCCGTGGACCTCGACACGCACCTCGGCCCGGGCGGTCACCGCCCGGACGGCGCGCAGGCGCAGCAGCTCGCGCTGGCCAGGGTGGTGCTGGCCGACCCGCACACGCTGATCCTGGACGAGGCCACGGCCCTGCTCGACCCGAGGACGGCCCGGCACACCGAGCGCGCGCTGGCCGCCGTGCTCGCGGGCCGGACGGTGATCGCGATCGCGCACCGGCTGCAGACGGCCCGCGACGCCGACCGGGTGGCGGTCATGCGCGACGGCCGGCTCACCGAGCTGGGCACGCACGAGGAGCTGGTGGCGGCGGGCGGCGCCTACGCGGCCCTCTGGCACTCCTGGCACGGCGGCCCCGCCTCAGGAACCACCCGCTGAGCCTCTCCGGCACAGCGGCGCCGTGACCGTTAAGAGCTGAAAAATATCTTCGCAAAGATCTCGCCTGAGAAGGAAAATGTTGAGACGCTGAATCGCACTATGCGCCCCCCAGCCCCGAGGAGTGGTTCATGCGCAGACTACTGGCGACCTCGCTCGTCGCCCTGCTGCCGTTAATCCCGGCGAGCCCCGCCCAGGCAGAGCCACCGGCGGACCGGCAGCAGGCGTTCGCGTCCGCCGCGAAGGAGTTCGGCGTCCCCGAGAGCGTGTTGCTGGGTGTCTCCTACCTGGAGTCCCGCTGGGACGCCCATGCCGGGCTGCCGTCGAGCGACGCCGGCTTCGGCCCGATGCACCTCACCGACGCCGCCGCGTTCACCGCGGGCAACCACCACGACGCGGGCGAGGAGGACGCGCGCGGCGACGACGGCCGTCCGCTGCCCGCCCCCGAGGCCCGCCCGGCGCCGGCCGAGCTGCCGGCCTCGCTGCGGACCATGGAGCGGGCCGCGCAGCTGACCGGCGAGAGCCGTGAGCGGCTGCGTTCCGACGCCACCGCCAACATCCGCGGCGGCGCGGCGCTGCTGGCCGAGTACCAGAAGGCGCTCGGCGCGCCGCTGAGCGACGACCCCGGCCAGTGGTACGGCGCGGTCGCGAAGTACTCGGGCGCCGAGGAGTCGGGCGCGGCCAGGTTCTTCGCCGACGAGGTCTTCTCGATCATCAAGGAGGGAGCCGAGCGGACGACCGACGACGGCCACCGGGTCCGGCTGCCCGCCGTACCGCGCCTCGACGCGATCGAGAAGTGGCTGGAGAAGCTCGGCCTGCGCCCGCCGGTGCGCCCCGACGGCATCGAGTGCCCGGCGTCGATCTCCTGCGAGTGGATCCCGGCCGCGTACGCGCAGCTCCCGAACGACGACTACGGCCACTACGACCTGGCGAACCGCCCGGCCAGCCAGAAGGTCGACTACATCATCATTCACGACATGGAGGGATATTTCCTGCCCTCCATCCGCCTCAACCAGGACCCCGCCTACGGTGCGAGCTGGCACTACTCCGTCCGCTCCACCGACGGCCACATCGCCCAGCACATCAAGACCAAGGACGTCGGCTGGCAGGCCGGCAACTGGTACGTCAACGCCAAGTCCATCGGCATCGAGCACGAGGGCTTCCTGGCGGAGGGCGGCACCTGGTTCACCGAGGCGATGTACCGCTCCTCTGCCCGCCTGGTCCGCTACCTGGCGCTGCGCCACGGCGTGCCGCTCGACCGGGCCCACATCCTGGGCCACGACAACGTCCCCGGCACCCTGCCGACCACCGTGCGCGGCATGCACGAGGACCCGGGGCCGTTCTGGGACTGGGCGCACTACTTCAAGCTCATGGGCGCGCCGCTGCACGGGCTGGGCGGCCCCCGCTCGGGCGCGGTCATGATCAGGCCCGACTTCGCGACGAACAAGCCGCACTTCTACGGCTGTGACCGCCAGAACCCCGAGGCCGACTGCCCGCCGCTGCCCGCCCACACCGTGTGGCTGCGTACGGAGCCGCGCGAGGACGCGCCGCTGGTCAAGGACATCGGCAAGCACCCGACCGGCGAGTCCCTCTACAGCGTCTACGACCACAGCGCCCGCGCCAGCACCGGCCAGCGCTACGCCGTGGCCGAACGCAGGGGCGACTGGACGGCCATCTGGTACCTCGGGCAGAAGGCGTGGTTCCACAACCCGGCCTCGAACCCGACCGCCGTGCCGTCGATGGGCCTGCTGGTCACGCCGAAGCCGGGCAAGGCGACCGTGCCGGTCTACGGCAGGGCCTACCCCGAGCAGGAGGCGTACCCGGAGGGCATCCCGTACCAGGCGGTGACCCCGCTGCAGTACACGTTCTCGGCGGGCGAGAAGTACACGCTCGCGGGCGTGGCGCCGGCCGAGTATTACCGGGCGGTCACCTTCAACCTGGAGGACCACACGGTCGTGCGCGGCAAGACGAAGTATCTGCAGATCCAGTTCGGCCACCGCGTGATGTTCGTCAAGGCTGACGACGTGCGGGTGACGTTCTCCGGGTGAACTCCGTGACGGCGCGCCTGGTGCTCTCGAGCGCCTCCTGAGAGGAGTCGAACGTGCGCTGGGCGACGCCGACGAACACGCAGTCGACGACGAGGAGCTGGCTGATGCGGCTGGCCAGGGCGCCGGGACGGAACTCCGTCTCGCGCCCGGCCGAGATCAGCACGTGTTCGGCCAGCTCCGCGATCGAGGAGCGGGGGTTGTTGGTGATGGCGACCGTGGTGGCCCCCGCCTCCTTGGCGCGGGTCAGCGGCTCGATCACGTCGGGGGTCTCGCCCGAGGTGCTGATGCCGATGGCGACGTCGCCTTCGCGCAGCAGCACCGCGCTGGTCAGCGCGAGGTGGGCGTCCTGGAAGGCGTGGGAGGACAGGCCGATGCGCATCAGCTTCTGCGCGACGTCCTCGGCGACCAGGCCGGAGGCGCTGACGCCGTAGGCGTCGATCCTGCGGGCGCCGACGATGGCGTCGACCACCAGGCCGAGCCGCTCGGAGGTGAGCTGGGCGACGGTGTCGTTGATCGCCTCGGACTCGGCCCGCGCCACCTTGTGGATGACCTCCGACAGCGGGTCGTCGGGGGCGAGGTCACCGGGCACCAGCCGGTCGGGCTGCGCGGCCGCCGCGGCTAACGCGAGCCTGAGCTGCGGGTATCCGGCGAAGCCGAGCAGCCGCGCGGTGCGCACGATCGTAGCCTCGCTGGTGCCCGAGGCGGCCGAGAGCTCGGTGATGGTGCTCCTGGCCACCGTCGCGGGGTCTTCGAGTATGAGGCGGGCGACGGTCTGGGCGGCAGGCGTCAACGACGGCAGCACACCGCGAACAGTGGCCACCAGTGTGTCGGCGCGCAGGCCGTTCCCGTTGTCGTCCACCCCCTGATTATGCCGCGTTGACCGCATTGCTGGCCCCGGCCCGCAGTCCTACCGCAACGTCCCGTTGGTCATGCCGGCCGGCTCCTCGGGAACGGTGACGAGCCCCAGCTCGGCCGGGGTGACGAGCAGCGGGTGGTGCGGGACGACGCGCACGGTGTAGCCGAACGCGCCGGTGCGGTCGAGCGGCACCTTCCCGGTGTAGTGGGCGCGCCGGTCGTCGTCCACCGACTGCACCGACAGCGTCGCGTACGCCGGGCGCACCAGCTCGTCGTGCGGCCCGACCTTCCCGTACGCGGCCTGCACCTGGACGTCCTCGGGCGCGAGGTCACCGAGCGCGATCGTGGCGTGCAGCTCGATCGCGGCCCCGACCTCCGGCGTGTCCCCCACGCCGGTCGCCTCGACGTGCTCGACCCGCACTCCCGGCCAGGCCCTGGTCACCCGCACCCGCCAGGCGGCGAACGCCTTGGCCGGGGCGTAGAAGTCGGCCGACAGCGCGCGGGCCGAGGCCGCGGCCGGGTTGTAGAGGGTCAGCACGTAGTCGCGGAGCATGCGCCCGGCGAGCACCTTCGGCCCGAGCGAGGCCAGGGTGTGCTTGACCATCTCGATCCAGCGCCGCGGCAGGCCGTCGAACGCCCGGTCGTAGAAGCGGTCGGACACCTCATGCTCGATCAGATCATAGAGGGCGGCGGCCTCCAGCTCGTCGCGCCGGTCGGAATTGCTCACGCCGTCGGCGGTCGGGATGGCCCAGCCGTTGGTGCCGTCGTACCACTCGTCCCACCAGCCGTCGCGGATGGACAGGTTGAGTCCGCCGTTGAGCGCGGACTTCATGCCCGACGTGCCGGACGCCTCCAGCGGGCGCAGCGGGTTGTTCAGCCAGACGTCGCAGCCCTGCACCATGAGCTGGCCGAGCGCCATGTCGTAGTCGGGCAGGAACACGATCCGGTGGCGGACCTGCTGCTGGTCGGCGAACTTGACGATCTGCTGGATGAGCTTCTTCCCGCCCTCGTCGGCCGGGTGCGCCTTGCCGGCGATCACGATCTGCACCGGCTTTTCGGGGTCGAGCAGCAGCTCGGTGAGCCGCTCGGGGTCGCGCAGCATGAGCGTGAGCCGCTTGTACGACGGCACCCGCCGCGCGAACCCGATGGTCAGCACGTCGGGGTCGAGCGCGTCGTCGATCCAGCCCAGCTCGGCGTCGGAGGCCCCGCGCTCCCGCCACGACCGGCGCAGGCGCACGCGGGCCCCTTCGACCAGCCGCTTGCGCAGCGTGCCGCGGATGTGCCAGATGTCGGCGTCGGAGATCTTCTGGATGCCCTCCCAGCCGCGGGCCCGCTCCAGCAGCGTGGGCAGCTCGCGTCCGGCCAGCTCCATGAACTCGCGGCCGACCCAGGTGGGCGCGTGGACGCCGTTGGTGATCGACCCGATCGGCACCTCGTCCAGGTCAAATCCGGGCCAGAGATCCTTGAACATCTCCCGGCTGACTTCTCCGTGCAATTGGGACACCCCGTTGACCCTTTGGGCCAGCCGCATGCCCATCACGGCCATGTTGAACCGGCTCGGGTCGGACTCGGCGCCCAGCGCGAGAATGCGCTCGACCGGCACGGTCGGCCAGGAGTTGGGCCCGCCGAAGTGGCGCTCGATCATGTCGCGCGGGAAGCGGTCGATGCCGGCGGGCACGGGCGTGTGGGTGGTGAACACGGTGCCGGCGCGCACGGCCTCCAGCGCCTCGTCGAACGACATGCGGGCCTCGGTCAGCTCGCGGATGCGCTCAAGGCCGAGGAAGCCGGCGTGGCCCTCGTTGGTGTGGAAGACCTCGGGGTCGGCGTGCCCGGTGATGCGGCAGTAGGCCCTGATCGCGCGTACGCCGCCCACGCCGAGCAGCAGCTCCTGCATGAGCCTGTGGTCGGTGCCGCCGCCGTAGAGGCGGTCGGTGACGTCTCTGGCCGCGTTGTCGTTCTCGGCCACGTCGGAGTCGAGCAGCAGCAGCGGCACCCGGCCCACCTGCGCCACCCACACCTGGGCGTGCAGGACCCGCTCGTCGGGCAGCGACAGGCGGATCTTGACGGGCGTGCCGTCAGGCTCCTTGAGCAGGCTGAGCGGCAGCCCGCCGGCGTCGAGCGACGGGTAGTGCTCAAGCTGCCAGCCCTCGGGCGACAGGGACTGCGTGAAGTAGCCGTGGCGGTAGAGCAGGCCCACCGCGAGGATGGGCACGCCCAGGTCGCTGGCCGCCTTCAGGTGGTCACCCGCGAGGATGCCGAGGCCGCCGGAGTATTGCGGCAGCGCGCCGGCGATGCCGTACTCGGGCGAGAAGTAGGCGATGGCCCTGGCGCTGTCGGGCAGCGTCTGGTACCAGCGCGGAGAGGTCATGTACTCGCGCAGGTCGTCGGCTGCGTCGGCGAGGCGGCGCAGGAACCGGCGGTCGGCGGCCAGCTCGGTGAGCCGGGCCGGGGCGACGGCGCCGAGCAGGGCCACGGGGTCGTGGCCGACCTGTTCCCACAGCTCGGCGTCGACCTCCGCGAAGAGGTCCATCGTCTCCGGGTGCCATGACCAGCGGAGATTGTGGACGAGCTCGCCGAGGGCGGCCAGCTCCGCGGGCAGGACGGTGCGGACGGTAAACCGGCGGATAGCTCTCACGTTTCTGCACCCTACGGGCTAGGAGGGACCTCTGAGTCCTTCACCCTCATCAAGGCCGTTCAAACCCCTTCCGGGAACAAGCATGAAGAGCGACTATTGGGGCAACTTTCCAGGTTGTTGAGCCTTCCCGCACACAGTCCGGGGAGGTCTATCCGCTGCTGTCCACAATTTACATGCAAGGATCGTTCCTGCCAGGGAAGCCTCCGGCGGTACCGGGAGTACCGCCGCAAACCCTTGAATGCGATGATCGGACGAATTCCCATCACGGACATCTCCCCCGTCGTCGACTGCGGGCAGTGGCCCGCCAAGGCGGTCGCCGGCGAGACCTTCGAGGTCTCGGCGACCGTGTTCAGAGAGGGCCACGACGCCGTCGCGGCGGGCGTGGTGCTCACCGCGCCCGACGGACAGCGCGGGCGCCTGAGACCGATGCGCGAGCTGGCGCCCGGCACCGACCGCTGGGCCGTCGAGGTGTGCCTGCCCGCCGAAGGCGACTGGCTGTTCCGCGTGGAGGCGTGGAGCGACCCGATCTCGACCTGGCTGCACGACGCGGAGATCAAGATCCCGCGCGGCATGGACGTCGACCTGATGTGCGAGGAGGGCGCCCGGCTGTTCGAGCGGGCGGCCAAGGCCGTACGCCCGGCCGACTGCCCCAACGCCGAGAGCGCCAGGACCACCAGGCAGCACCAGAACGGGAACGGGAACGGCGACAGCGCGTGCGGCCACCGCGCCGCCCTGCTGTCGATCTCCGCCACGCTGCGTGACGAGAGCCTCGACCCGCGGGCCAGGCTGTCCATCGCCCAGCTCCCCGAGACGGCCGCGCTGCTGGAGGCGCATCCGTTCCGCGAGCTGGTGACCAGGTCGAAGTCGCACAAGGTGAGAGTGGACCGCCGCCGCGCGCTCTACGGCTCCTGGTACGAGTTCTTCCCCAGGTCAGAGGGGGCGGTGGCCAACGAGAACGGCGTCTCCAAGTCCGGCACGTTCCAGACGGCCGCCAAGCGGCTGCCCGCGATCGCCAAGATGGGCTTCGACGTCGTCTATCTGCCGCCCATCCATCCGATCGGCACCACGTTCCGCAAAGGGCGCAACAACACGCTGAGCCCCGAGCCCGACGAGCCTGGCTCGCCGTGGGCGATCGGCTCCGAGGACGGCGGCCACGACGCGATCCACCCCGACCTCGGCACGATCGAGGACTTCGAGGAGTTCGTGGAGCGGACGAGGGCCCTGGGCATGGAGGTGGCGCTGGACTTCGCGCTGCAGTGCTCGCCCGACCATCCGTGGGTCAAGGAGCACCCGGAGTGGTTCACGATCAGGGCCGACGGGTCGATCGCCTACGCCGAGAACCCGCCCAAGAAGTACCAGGACATCTACCCGATCAACTTCGACAAGGACCCCGAGGGGATCTACAACGAGGTCAAGCGGGTGCTGCGGCACTGGATGGACCACGGGGTGCGGATCTTCCGGGTGGACAACCCGCACACCAAGCCGGTGGCGTTCTGGGAGCGGCTGCTGGCCGACGTGCATCGCACCGATCCCGATGTGATCTTCCTCTCTGAGGCGTTCACGCGGCCGGCGATGATGCGTACGCTGGCGAAGACCGGTTTTCACCAGTCCTATACCTATTACACCTGGAAAAACAGTAAATGGGACGTTGAGAGCTACCTGACCGAGCTGGCCAAGGAGACCTCGGCCTACCTGCGTCCGAACCTGTTCGTCAACACTCCGGACATCCTGCACGAATACCTGCAGCACGGCGGCGTCCCCGCATTCAAGATCAGGGCGGTGCTGGCCGCGCTGGCGTCGCCGACCTGGGGCGTCTACTCCGGTTACGAACTCTTCGAGAACGTGCCGGTTCGGCCCGGGAGCGAGGAATACCTGGATAGCGAAAAATATCAGTACAAACCGCGCGATTGGGCTGCGGCCGAACGTGAAGGACGCACCCTCGCCCCCTTCATCACTCACCTGAATTTGTTCCGAAGAGCGCATCCCGCACTGCAAGAATTGCGTAATCTACGGTTCCACAGGGTCGACCAACCGGACATCGTTTGCTTCTCCAAACGGCTCCCGGGCGCCTATGACACGGCCACACGAAGGCACGGGCTGGGCGACGTCGTTCTGGCGGTCATCAACCTCGATCCACATCACACCCACGAGGCGACTGTAGAACTCGACCTGCCTGCACTCGGGCTCGACTGGAACGCCGAGTTCGTCGTCGACGACGAGTTGTCAGGCGAGTCGTACCGCTGGCGGCAGAGCAACTATGTACGCCTCGACCCCCACATCCAGCCTGCCCACATCCTCACCGTACGAGCCGCGCCACGGTAAGAAACTGAATTCAGCGGGGAGTCTTCGACGTGTGTGAAAGCGCCTCCCTCATGAGCCTCCTGCGAGGCGGCTCATGAGCTCCACACCCATTCCCAACACCTTTGACGAGGAGAAACCGCGCGATCCCCATTGGTACAAGCGCGCGGTCTTCTACGAGGTCCTGATCCGGGGTTTCTCCGACTCCAACGGCGACGGGACCGGCGACATCAGGGGCCTCATCAGCAAGCTCGACTACCTGCAATGGCTGGGCGTCGACTGCCTCTGGCTGCTGCCGCTCTACGACTCGCCGCTGCGCGACGGCGGTTACGACATCTCGGACTTCATGAAGATCCTGCCCGAGTTCGGCGATCTCGGGGACTTCGTACGACTGGTCGATGAGGCGCACAAACGCGGCATGCGGGTCATCGCCGACCTGGTCATGAACCACACCAGCGACGCCCATCCCTGGTTCCAGGCGTCCCGGCACGACCCCGAGGGGCCGTACGGGGACTTCTACGTCTGGTCCGACACGGATGAGAAGTACCAGGACGCCCGGATCATCTTCATCGACACCGAGACGTCGAACTGGACGTACGACCCCGTACGCGGCCAGTACTACTGGCACCGGTTCTTCCACCACCAGCCCGACCTCAACTACGACAACCCGGACGTGCAGGAGGCGATGCTGGAGGTCCTGCGGTTCTGGCTGGACCTGGGCATCGACGGGTTCCGGCTGGACGCGGTGCCGTACCTCTTCGAGGAGGAGGGCACCAACTGCGAGAACCTGCCGAAGACCCACCAGTACCTCAAGCAGGTGCGGGCCGAGGTGGACCGCCTCTACCCCGACCGGGTGCTGCTCGCCGAGGCCAACCAGTGGCCGTCGGACGTGGTGGAGTACTTCGGCGACCCGGTCGGCGGCGGGGACGAATGCCACATGGCCTTCCATTTCCCGCTGATGCCCCGGATCTTCATGGCCGTCCGCAGGGAATCGCGCTTCCCCATTTCCGAAATTTTGGCCCAAACTCCGAAAATTCCGGAAAACTGCCAATGGGGGATCTTCCTCCGTAACCACGACGAGCTCACCCTCGAAATGGTCACGGACGAAGAACGCGACTACATGTACACCGAGTACGCCAAAGACCCCCGCATGCGGGCGAACGTCGGCATCCGCCGCCGCCTGGCCCCTCTGCTGGAGAACGACCGCAACCAGATCGAGCTGTTCACCGCGCTGCTGCTGTCGCTGCCCGGCTCCCCCGTGCTCTACTACGGCGACGAGATCGGCATGGGCGACAACATCTGGCTCGGCGACCGCGACGGCGTGCGCACCCCCATGCAGTGGGACCCCGACCGCAACGCCGGCTTCTCCGACTGCGACCCCGGCCGGCTCTACCTGCCGGTCATCATGGACCCGATCTACGGCTACCAGGCCATCAACGTCGAGGCCCAGCAGAAGAACGCGGGCTCGCTGCTGCACTGGACCCGCCGCATGATCGAGATTCGCAAGCGCCACCCGGTCTTCGGGCTGGGCGGCTACGCCGAGCTCAACTCCTCCAACCCCAGCGTGCTCGCGTTCGTCCGGGAGCTGGGCGACGACCGGATGCTGTGCGTGAACAACCTGTCACGCTTCCCGCAGCCGGTGGAGCTCGACCTGCGCAGGTTCGTCGGCGTGTCGCCCGTGGAGACCATGGGCGGCGTTCCATTTCCGGCAATTGGCGAGCTTCCGTATCTTTTGACGCTTCCCGGGCATGGGTTCTATTGGTTCACACTCCCGCCGGCCATCACCCAGGAGGAGTAGGACGTGCTTGATGAGCTCCTTGCCGCATGGATCAGCCGTCAGCGTTGGTTCGGCGGCAAGGGGCGCCCGATCGACGACCTGTCGATCGACGCGGACGTCGAGCTCGCCGCCGGGCTGCGGCACCTCATCGTGGCCGTCTGGCAGGACGGCTCGCGCGACCGCTACCAGCTGCTGCTGGGCGAGCGTGACGACCTGCCGGATCGGCTCTCCCACGCCCTCATCGGCACCCAGGACGCCACCTACCTCTACGACGCGGTTTACGACAGCGACCTGATGCACGTGCTGCTCGAAGGCATGGCGGCCGACGGGACCCGCAACGGCCTGCGCATGCGGCACGTGCCTGGGCACACCGTGGACACCTCGCCGCGCAGCCTCGTGCTGGGGGCCGAGCAGTCCAACACCTCGCTGGTGTTCGGGGACGCGTACATCTGCAAGCTCTTCCGCCGGCTCATCCCCGGCGTCAACCCCGAGCTGGAGATCATCACCGCGCTCGCGGCCAGGAACGCGCCGCACATCGCGCAGCCGTACGGGTGGATCGAGGCCGACCTCGACGGCACGGACACCACGCTCGCGATCACGCAGGAGTTCCTCACCCCCGCCAACGACGGCTGGGACCTCGCCCTGGCCAGCGTGCGCGACCTGTACGCCTCACTGCCCGAGGTGCCGGCCGGCGAGGCGGGCGGCGACTTCGCGGCCGAGGCGCTGCGGCTGGGGGTCGCCACCGCGCGCGTCCACCACGAGCTGGCCGCCGCCTTCCCCACCAGCGTGGTCGAGATCCACGAGGTCAAGCGCATGGCCGAGGGGTTCAGGCGGCGGCTGGGCCGGGCCGTGGCCGAGGTGCCCGAGCTGCGGCAGCATGTGAGTGCCATTGAGGCCGCCTACCACCAGGTGGAACTGCTCACCACCGAGGTGTCCGTGCAACGGGTTCACGGAGACTTCCATCTCGGGCAGGTCATGCGAACCCCGACGGACTGGGTGATTCTTGACTTCGAGGGCGAACCAGGACAGCCGCTCGCCGAGCGCCGCGCCCTCTACTCGCCGCTGCGCGACGTGGCCGGCATGCTGCGCTCGTTCGACTACGCGGCCCGGCACCTGCTGCTCGGCCACTCCGAGGCCGAGCAGCTGGAGCCCCGGGCGCAGGAGTGGGCCGACCGCAACCGCGCCGCCTTTCTCGATGGCTACACCGAGGGCGGCGGCGTCATCAACGCCGCCGACGCGGCGCTGCTGCGGGCGTTCGAGCTGTCCAAGGCGGTGTACGAGGTCGTGTACGAGGCCCGCAACCGCCCCACCTGGATGCCGATCCCCCTGGCCGCCTTCCGCCCGCGCGCGGCGTGACCGCCGTCAGTCCGAGACCAGCTCCTCGACCAGCCCCGACAGGCCCTCGTGCGCCAGGCCGCGCGCCACGCGGCGCTCCAGGATCTCCTGCATCGGCAGCAGCAGGTCGGGCCGCACGCCCTGCTCGTGGAACGCGCGCACCAGGTTCGCCACGCCGGACCTGTTGATCTCCAGGTTGGAGACGTCGGTGCTGTGGTCGCCCGACTCCATCTTCTCCGCCTCCGCCGGCTGCTGGGCGGCCATCGCGTTCAGCCACGGGACCAGCAGGCCGGAGGTGAAGTCCCGCAGCGGGTAGCCCGCCGAGCGCACCAGGGCGGCGGCCTCCAGGAAGCCGGCGGTCTGGCCGTACATGCCGGTCAGCATCGCGAGGTCGAGCAGCGGCGCCATCCCGGGGTCCGCGCCCGTGTACTGGGGGCGGGCCATGGCAGACAGCGCCTGCTCGTAGCGGTCGTAGGCGGTCTTGGAGCCGCTGTAGAGGATGAGGGCACCCGGCGTGGCGATCATCTGGGGCACGGCCATGATGCCGCCGGCCAGGTAATCGCCGCCGCGCTCGGTCACCAGGGCCGCCACCTCGCGGGCCTCGGCGGGGCGGCTGGTGGTGAGGTTCGCGATGACCCGGCCCTCCAGCTCGGCGCCCTCCAGCGTGGCCGTCACGGACCGGCTGTCGAGCAGGCAGGCGATGACGAGCGGGCCGGCCGCCACCGCCTCCGCCGGGGTCGCCGCCTGCTTCGCGCCCTCGGCGACGAGGGGGCCGGCCTTGGCGGGCGTACGGTTCCAGACCGTGACCTGGTGGCCGGCGGCGAGCAGGCTCTTGGCGAGCGCGGTGCCCATGAGGCCGAGGCCCAGAACGGAGATATTTTCCGACATTTCGGTGTTCCTTCTGAATGAGGATGGTGCGTCGGGATCCAGGCTGCTGGTGGGCGGTTATGGTCGGGTTCTGAGTTGGTTATGGGGGTTCTTCGGATGCGGTTCGGGGTGCTGGGGCCGCTCGCGGTCTGGTCGGCGGACGGGCGTGCGGTGCGGGTGCCCGAGGTCAAGGTCCGCGCGCTGCTGGCCAGGCTGCTGGTCGACCCCGGGCGTACCGTCTCCGCCGACCGGCTCGTCGAGGACCTCTGGGACGGGCGGCCGCCCGCCGACGCGGCCGCCGCGCTGCGGGTCAAGGTGTCGCAGCTGCGCCGGGCACTGGGTGAGCGGGAGCTGGTCGCGTACCGGCCGCCCGGGTACGCGCTGCGCGTCGAGCCCGCGTCCGTGGACGCCGCCCTGTTCGAGTCGCTGCTGCGGCGCGCCCGGCACACCGCCGCCCTGGACGAACGCGCCGCCCTGCTCCGCGAGGCGCTCGGGTTGTGGCGGGGCCCGGCCTACGCCGAGTTCGCCGATGCGCCCTTCGCCGTCGCCGCCGTGGCCAGGCTCGACGAGCAGCGGCTGGTGGCGTACGAGGAGCTGGCCGAGACCCGTCTCGGGCTGGGCGAGCACGCGCTGGTCGCCGCCGATCTCCCCGACCTCATCACCGCCCATCCGCTGCGGGAACGCCTGCGCGCCGCCCACATGCGCGCCCTCTACGGCGCCGGCCGCCCCACCGAGGCCCTGGAGGCCTACCAGGACCTCCGCCGCCGGCTCAAGGACGAGCTGGGCCTGGAACCCGGCCCCGACCTGGCGGCCCTCCACCAAGCCGTCCTCCGCCAGGACCCGGCCCTCACGAACGCGCCCACCCGAGGTTCGACCGCCGTGCGACCGGGCGCGCCGCCACCCGAGGCGCGGCCCGGTACGAACCTCCCCGCTCCCCTGACTCCCCTGGTCGGGCGGGATACGGCGGTGTCCGAGGTGCGCGCTCTCCTCCGCGATCACCGGCTCGTCACCCTCACCGGCCCCGGAGGCGTCGGCAAGACCCGTCTCGCCCTGGCCGCCGCCGCTCAGCACGAGACGCCCTTCGACGGCGCCTGGCTCGTCGAACTGGCCGCGCTCCGGCCTGAGGCGCGGGTGGTCGAGGTCGCGGAGGCCATCGCCGCCGTGCTCGGCCTACGCGACGACACCCCAGACACCCTCCAGAACCACCCGCCCGGGCCCCGCGACGGCGTCCCGGGCTCGCTTCAGGACCGTCTGCCCGCCGCCCTGGCCGGCCGGGCCACGCTGCTGGTGCTGGACAACTGCGAGCATGTGATCGAGCAGGTCGCCGAGCTGACCGCCCGGCTCCTGCGGGCCGCGCCCCGCCTGCGGGTGCTGGCCACCGGTCAGGAGCCGCTGCGCATCGAGGGCGAGGCCATCTACGCCGTGCCCCCGCTGGACCTGGACGCGGCGGTCACCCTCTTCACCGCCCGCGCCTCGGTCGCTCCCGATCCCGACGTGGCGGAGATCTGTGCGCGGCTGGACGGGATCCCGCTCGCGCTGGAGCTGGCCGCCACGCGGATGCGGACGCTGACGCCGAGGCAGCTCGTGGAGCGGCTCGACGACCGGTTCAGGGTGCTCGCCTCCGGGATGCGCGACGCGCCGGCCAGGCAGCGCACGCTGCGGGCGATGATCGACTGGAGCTGGGAGCTGCTGACGGACGCCGAGCGGATGGTGCTGCGCCGCCTGGCCGTGCACGCCGACGGCTGCACGCTGGAGGCGGCCGAGGACGTCTGCGCCGAACCCGGCCTCGACGTGCTCGACCTCCTGGCCCGCCTGGTGGACCGCTCGCTCGTGGTCAGATCGGCGCCTCACGAGGCGCGGTACCGGCTGCTGGAGTCGGTGGCGGCGTATTGCGTGGAGCGGCTGGAGGCGGCCGGAGAGCTGGAAGGGGTGCGGCTGCGGCACGTACGCCACTACGCCGGCCTGGCCGAACGACTGGAGCCGCACCTGCGCGGCCACGGCCAGCGGGAGGCGCTCGCCCGCCTCGACGCCGAGGGCGCAAACCTGCGGGCGGCGCTGGAGACGGCGGTCAGGACGCGGGCGGCGGCCGAGGCGCTGCGCCTGGTCAACTCCCTGGCCTGGTACTGGGTGCTGCGCGGAAGGCTCGGCGAAGCCAGGCGCGCCCTGGAGTCCGCCCTGTCTCTGGTCCTGTCCCCGGCCCTGTCCCCGGCCCTGTCCCCCGCCCTGTCCCTGGGCACGGACGGCTCCGGCGCGGCGGAGGCCGAAGCGTGGCTGGCGGGGGTGACGCTGCTGGCGGGAAGGCTCGTGCCGGTGGATCGCCTGCGGTTCGAGGAGATCGCCGATCGGGGGCGGCGGGCGCGGGTGCGGTGGTTCGTCGGGTACGCCCTGTACGGGTACGACGATCTGTCGGCGAGCGTGGGCCTCATGCGGGCGGCGCTGGCGGAGTTCGGCGAGCTGGGCGACGAGTGGGGTACCGCTGCCGCGTTGACGGTGCTCGGGCGGCACGCCGGCCTGCTCGGCGAGCTCGGCACCGCACGCGATCACGCCGAGCGCGGGCTGGCGATGTTCAGGGTGGCCGGGGACCGGTGGGGTGAGCTGCGGGCGGCGGAGAACCTGGGGACGCTGGCCGAGATCGCCGGCGACTACGAGCGGGCGGCGGCGCTGCGTACCGAGGTGCTGGGGCTGGCGGAGGAGCTGGGCCTGTGGAGCACGGTGCCGGACGCGTTGTCCAGGCTGGGCCGGGTCGCGCTGCTGACCGGCGACCACGCGCGGGCGGACGACTACCACGAGCGGGCCAGGCGGCTGGCGGTGGCGCAGTCGAACCGGCCCGCCGAGGAGTTCGCCGAGCTGGGGCTGGCGTTGAGCGCGCGCAGGCAGGGCCGGCTGGACGAGGCAGAGCGGCGGTTGCGTGCGTGGCTGGCCTGGGTCGCGGACGTGGCGGGCGATCCGGGGGCGGCGCTGATCCTGGCCGAGCTGGGGTTCGTGGCCGAGCAACGCGGCGACCCGGCGGCCGCCCTCGACCTGCAGCTCCAGGGCCTGGCGATGGCCCGCAAGGTCGGCGACCCGCGGGCGACGGCGCTCGCCCTCGAAGGTCTGGCGGGCGCGCGGGCGCTCGGCGGCCGTCCTGAGGAGGCGGCGCGGCTGCTCGGCCGGGCCGCCGCGCTCAGGGAGTCGGTGGGCGCGCCGCTGCCGCCGGGCGAGCGGGGTGACGTGGACCGGATCACGACGGCCGTCCGTACGGCGCTGGGCCGGGAGGCGTTCGCGACCGCCCTGGCGGCAGGCGCCGCCCTCTCCCTGGAGGACACCGTTTAGCGTGCAACGCCGGAAAGCATCCCTAGTGCACCTTTTGTCTAAACCCAAGAACAACCCCTGTTTTTCGCACTTGCAGTGATTGTCAGGGTGAAAGCGGGCAGTGCCTGGGAGGAACGGTCATCATAGGGCAGTGTTGGGAGCATGCCGATGAGGACAGAGCTCGACCGCCTCGCGGGCGGCGCGCACCACGACCCGCACTCCGTGCTCGGAGCGCACCCCGTCAGCGGCGGGGTGGTGTTCCGTGCGCTGCGCCCGCTCGCCGAGCGGGTGCGCGTGGTGTTCGAGGACGGCTCTGCCCACGACATGAAACACCGGGCCCACGGTGTGTTCGAGGTCACCGTGCCGGGGCTGGACAAGGTGCCGGCGTACACGTTGAGCGTGAAGTATCAGGGCTGCGAGCCGATCGAGATGCTCGACCCCTACCGGCACTGGCCGACGCTCGGCGAGGTGGACCTGCACCTCATCGGCGAAGGACGGCATGAGCGGCTGTGGGAGGCGCTCGGCGCCCGCGTGATGGAGCACGAGGACGTCGAGGGCACCGCGTTCGCCGTCTGGGCGCCCAACGCGCGCGGCATCAGGGTGGTCGGCGACTTCAACCACTGGGACGGCACCGCCTACCCCATGCGCTCGCTCGGCCGTTCGGGGGTGTGGGAGCTGTTCGTGCCGGGGCTCGGGGCCGGGCAGCGGTACAAGTACCAGATCCTGGGCGCCGACGGCGTGTGGCGGGACAAGGCCGACCCGATGGCGCGGCGCACCGAGGTGCCGCCGATGACCGCCTCGGTGATCGACAAGTCCGACTACAGCTGGCAGGACGACGCCTGGATGGTCGAGCGGCGCGAGCAGCAGCCGCAGACCGGGCCGATGAGCATCTACGAGGTGCACCTGGGGTCGTGGCGGCCCGGCCTGTCGTACGTGGAGCTCGCCGACCAGCTCTCCGAGTACGCCGCCGACCTGGGCTTCACCCACGTGGAGCTGCTGCCGGTGGCCGAGCACCCGTTCGGCGGCTCGTGGGGCTACCAGGTGACCTCCTACTACGCGCCGACCGCCAGGTTCGGCACGCCCGACGAGTTCCGCCACTTCGTGGACCGCATGCACCAGCGCGGCATCGGCGTGCTGCTCGACTGGGTGCCCGCGCACTTCCCGATGGACGACTGGGCGCTGGCCCGCTTCGACGGCACCCCGCTGTACGAGCACGCCGACCCGGCCAGGGGCGAGCACCCCGACTGGGGCACGTACGTCTTCGACTTCGGCCGCAGGGAGGTGCGCAACTTCCTGGTGGCCAACGCGCTGTTCTGGCTGAAGGAGTTCCACATCGACGGCCTGCGGGTGGACGCGGTGGCCTCGATGCTCTACCTCGACTACTCGCGCCGCGAGGGCGAGTGGACGCCGAACGTCTACGGCGGCAGGGAGAACCTCGACGCGGTCGAGTTCCTCAAGGAGATGAACGCGGTCTGCTACCGCGAGGCGCCCGGCATCTCGACGGTGGCGGAGGAGTCGACGGCCTGGCCGGGGGTCTCGCGGCCGGTGCACCTGGGCGGGCTGGGCTTCGGCTTCAAGTGGAACATGGGCTGGATGCACGACACGCTCGAATACCTGCGCCACGAGCCGATCTTCCGCCAGTACCACCACCACAAGATGACGTTCTCGCTGCTGTACGCCTACTCCGAGAACTACGTGCTGCCCCTCTCCCACGACGAGGTCGTGCACGGCAAGGGCTCGCTGCTGGGGAAGATGCCCGGCGACGAGTGGCAGCGGTTCGCGCAGCTCCGGGCGCTGTTGGCGTTCATGTGGGCGCATCCGGGCAAGCAGCTGCTGTTCATGGGCGGCGAGTTCGGTCAGGGCTCGGAGTGGTCGGAGAGCCGCGGGCTCGACTGGTGGGTGCTGGAGTTCGACGGGCACCAGGGCGTGCAGCGGCTGGTCCGCGACCTCAACAGGATCTACCGCGAGACCCCCGCGCTGTGGGAGCAGGACTCCAGGCCGGAGGGGTTCCGGTGGATCGACGCCGACGACGCCTCGGGTAACACGTTCTCGTTCGTCCGCTATGCGAACGACGGGTCGGCGGTGGCGTGCGTGGTCAACTTCAGTGGCGGGCCGCACGAGAACTACCGGCTGGGGCTTCCGTACGCGGGGCAGTGGACGGAGACGGTCAACACCGACGCCTACGACTACTGGGGCAGCGGTGTGGGCAACATGGGGCTGGTCGAAGCCGGGGACGAGCCGTGGCACGGGCTGCCGTACTCGACGACGCTGCGGGTGCCGCCGCTCGGCGCGGTCTGGCTCACCCACCCGGGCAGCCGGCTGAACGATTGAGGGGCGGCTGCTGAAAGTTCGGTGAGAAAGCGGGGCGAGGGCCTGTGCCTGCCCGGAAAATCACCCTAAACTCCGAGATCATCCCCTCTCGGAGGACGCGTGCGATTCCGCCCCTTGTTCGTGACCTCGATCGCGCTGGCCCTGCTGCCGCTCGCGGGCCCGGCGTACGCCGATCCGACGCCGGCGCCCACCCCGGGCGTCACCCAGCCCGTCACCCCGCCGGTCACCCAGCCGGTCACCCAGCCGGTCACCCAGCCGGCCCCTGAGGAGACGCCTCCGCCGCCACAGGAGACGCCCAAGACCCCCGAGGAGAAGGTCGAGGAGGGCTTAGGCGTCGACGGCGGCACCGAGCGGGCCATCGTCGAGCTGACCGACCCGGCCCAGCACGCCCCCGTGGCCACGCGGGCCGCGGCCGAGAGCGTGGACGTGCTGCCGCAGCCGCAGGACCAGTCGTTCATGGTGGTCGAGGGCACCGCCGCGGAGCTGGCCAAGCTGGCCGCGGACCCGCGCGTCTCCTCCATCCACCGCGACCGCCTCTACAGCCCGGCCGAGGTCACCCCGAACCTCTCGCTGATCGGCGCCGACCAGGTTCACCAGGGCGGCAACACCGGCGCGAACCAGGCCGTGGCGGTCATCGACACCGGCATCGACGTGGACCACCCGTGGTTCCAGGGCCGGATCCTGGCGCAGGCGTGCTTCTCGGCGACCGAGGACGCGGGCGTCGAGTCGCTCTGCCCGAACAACCAGCCCGAGCAGGTCGGCGGCGACGCGGCCTCGGCGACCACGCCGAAGTGCCTGCTGGGCTCGGTGAACATGTGCGACCACGGCTCGCATGTCGCGGGCATCGCGGCCGGCACCGGCGGCGTCGCACCGGGCGCGGGTATCGTGGCGGTGCAGGTGTTCAGCCGGATCAACGACGAGGACCTGTGCGGCGAGGCGGCCTGCCTCATGGCGTACGAGTCGTCGCTGCGCCGGGCCCTCGAGTACGTGAGGGATCTGAACGTCGCCAAGCCCATCGCCGCGGTGAACCTGAGCCTGGGCGGCTGGCTGTACGACACGAACTGCGACACCGAGCCGGAGGGCGCCGTCTTCAAGGAGACGATCGACGCCCTGCTGGCCAAGAACATCGCGACCGTGGTGGCGGCGGGCAACGAGTACTACGAGGGCGTGGCGCACCCCGCCTGCGTCTCGACGGCGGTGGCGGTCGGCGCGAACGACAACGAGGACCGCATCGCCGACTTCTCGAACCGGGGCCCGCTGCTCGACCTGTTCGCGCCGGGCGTGGACATCACCTCGGCGGTGCCGGACGACGCGACGGCCGCCTACAGCGGCACCTCGATGTCCACCCCGCACGTGGCGGGCGCGCTGGCGCTGATGCGCGAGGCGAACCCCGCGGCGCCGATGACCGAGCTGATCGAGAAGCTGAAGACCACCGGCCGCCCGTACGTGTACGAGGCCGCCGGCGCCCAGGTCACCACGCCGCGCCTGGACCTGGCGGCGGCCATTGCGGGGGCCACCACGCAGCCGCCGGTCTCGCAGAGCCCGGCGCCCGAGCCGCCGCCCGGTGAGCTGGAGCCGAACCCGACCGACAGCAGCGGCCCCACGCCGCAGCCGGAGGAGCCGGGTGACCAGCCCTCGACGCCGCCCAGCCCCGTACCGCTGCCGACGGTGACGGTCACGGTGACCGTGACGCAGACGGCGGCGCCCGCGGCGCCGGCGGCGGCCGTGTGCACGCGGGGCACCGCGGCCGGAAACGGGGCCACGAAGCTCAGCGCCAAGAAATGGGCCGTGGAGCTGCACCGCAGCAGCGGCAAGCTGTCCGACGAGACGCTGACCTGCTATCTGAAGCTGGTCGCGAAGTCGAGCAAGGTGTTCCCCGAGCTGACCAAGGCGTCGTCGCTGGGCAAGGCGTACCGGGTGATCAGGGGGACGAGCAGCGGCAAGGCGAAGCTGGACGGCGCGCTGCTGACGGCCTGGCTGAACTGGGCGCACGGCACGAACGGCACCAAGGCGCTGACGGCGGCGGAAAAGGTGCGCCTGTCGAGCAAGCCGTCCGCGACGGCGCTGAAGAAAGCCACCACGAACATCCTCAAAACCGTCAAATAGCCACATGTAGCGAGAAGGCCGGTCGAATGTGGACCGGCCTTCTTCTCTTCTCCCGATTCCCCGTAAAGAACCCTCCATCGTTTCTCTGCCTCACATACGCCACTGACATCACAGTTGTCACAGGCGGGGAGGTAGCGGCTGTAATCAGCCGGGAGCCGGACGCGCTTCACGGCTCCAGCCTCCGGGAGGAACAAGTGAGGCTACGGTCTCTGCTGGCCGGCGCGGCGACGCTGGCCCTGACATCAGCCGTGCTCTACGCGGCCCCCGCATTCCACGCCGACGCCGCCGACACGGGCGATCCGATCATCAGCCCGGCGCTGGCCTCGGAGGTGCAGGCGAAGAGCCGGGTCCGCTCCATCATCCAGCTCAAACCAGGTCAGAGCGTGCAGGCGGTGGCCGCCGACCTGGAGCAGGCGTCCGACGGCAGCCGCATCGTCGAGGCGACGGGCTCACCGCACTTCTTCGTCGCCGAGGTGGACAGGCGCACGCTCGACAAGCTCAAGCAGGACAGTCGCGTGCACTCGGTCTACAAGGACGAGCTGAGCATGCCCTTTCTCGACGTCAGCACCGCCCTGATCCGCTCGAACCGGGCGAACGCGGCGGGCTGGAACGGCACCGGCACCACCATCGCCGTGCTCGACACCGGGATCGACCGGGACCACCCGTTCTTCACCGGGCGCATCGTGGACGAAGCCTGCTTCTCCTCCGCCAGCGCCGCCGACGGCACGGTCTCGCTCTGCCCCAACAACCAGCCCAGCCAGACCGGGCCTGGCGCGGCCGACGCCGAGACCGCGCAGTGCCTGGTCAACGGGCAGAACGCGTGCTCGCACGGCAGCCACGTGGCGGGCATCGCGGCGGGCAAGATGACCGAGGGCGCGCCCGCCAACGGCGTCGCCCCCGAGGCGCGGCTGCTGCCCATCCAGGTGTTCAGCCGCGTGGACAACGCCCTGACCTGCGCGCTGCGGGGCAGCACCGCGCCCTGCTTCCTCAGCTACACCTCCGACCAGAAGCTGGCGCTCGAGTACGTCTCGCGGGTGGTCAGGAGGCACAACGTCGCCGCGGTGAACATGAGCCTGGGCGGCGGGACGCCGTACTCGGAGGCGTGCGACAGCGACCCGACCGCCGCGGGCGTCAAGCCGGAGTTCGACGCGCTGGTGAACCTGGGCGTGGCGCCCGTGGTCGCGGCCGGCAACAGCGGGTTCGCCAACGCGGTGGCCTCGCCGGCCTGCATCTCCACGGCCATCGCCGTGGGGGCGACCGACGACGGTGACCGGCTGGCCTCGTTCACGAACAGGGGGCCGCTGCTGGACCTGTTCGCGCCGGGCGTGGCCATCAACTCGGCGGTGCCGGACGACGCGTACGGGGACAAGAGCGGCACCTCGATGGCCGCGCCGCACGTCGCGGGGGCGTTCGCGCTGCTGCGCCAGGCCAACCCGGACTTCACGGTCGCGCAGAGCCTGCAGCGCCTGCGGGACACCGGGACGGCGATCCAGTTCGACGCCTCGGGCACGCCGGTGGTCACCTCCAGGATCGACCTGGAACGCGCCACCACCACGGCCCAGGCCGGCATGGACCCCCGGCTCTGAGCGCGGAGCAGCCGCTACGAACGCTCCAGCGCTCCGGCGATGACCGGCCCTGTCACCTCGCCGCCGGGGGGCTGAGAACCGCCGGCGGCGCGGGAACGTACGATGTGCACGTGCCCGGCTTCTTACGCTCCATCTGGAGCGAGCCCCGCCCGCCCGATCCCCCGTGCCGGGTGTGGCACGACTGGGTGCTGGTGGGCCTGCTCGTGCCGGCCATCGTGCTGGAGGGCCTGCTCAGGGACGACCTGCAGCACCGCCCGCTGTCCATGATCTTCGCTCTGGCGCTGCTGCCCACCCTGCTGGTGCGGCGCACGCATCCGCTGCTCGCCCTGGCCGTGCCCATCGTGCTGACGGGCCTGATCCAGCTCACCACCGGGGCCGACCTGTCGGAGCTGACGGCCTCGGCGTACGTGCTGCTCCTGCTCCACGCGCCCGCCCGCTGGGGCAGCGGGCGTGAGGCGCTGGCCGCGCTCGGGCTGATGGTGCTCGCGGTGCTCACCGCCGCCGTCTCGGGGGTCATCGCGCCGGGCGACGTGCTCGGGGCGTTCAGCGCCGTGTTCGCGGTGTTCGCGCTGGGCGCGACCTTCCGCTTCCTCACCCGGGCCAGGATGCGCGAGCTCGACCAGGTCAAGCTGCTCGAACGCGAGCAACTCGCCCGCGACCTGCACGACACCGTGGCCCACCATGTCTCGGCGATGGCCATCAGGGCGCAGGCGGGCATCGCGACCGCCGCCACCGATCCGGGAGCGGCCGTGGACGCGCTGCGGGTGATCGAGGCCGAGGCGTCGCGCACGCTCGCCGAGATGCGCGCCATGGTGCGGGTGCTGCGCAGGGACCAGGTCGCCGAGCGGACGCCCAACGCGCGCCTCGCCGACCTCGAACAGCTCGCGGGACGGCCGTCCGGCACCGGGCCCGTCGTGGTGCTGGAGATCGACGGCGACCTCGGCGGCGTGCCGCCGTCGGTGGGCGCGGCGGTCTACCGGATCGCCCAGGAGTCCGTCACGAACGCCCGCCGCCACGCCAGGCACGCCACCAGGATCGACGTGCGGGTGACGGTGGACGACACGTCGGTGCGGGTGAAGGTGAGCGACGACGGCGACAGCACCGCCGGCCGTCCCGTGATCTCGTCCGGGTACGGGCTGCTCGGCATGGCGGAGCGCGCCGACCTGCTGGGCGGCACCTGCGAGGCGGGACCCAACCCGGGCCGCGGCTGGACGGTCAGCGCCGTGCTGCCGCGCTCCGGACCTCAGGCGGAGCTCGGCAGGCGACCGGCCGCGAGCCGGACGGAGCGGTGGGCGGGAGGACAGGCGTGAGCGAGCCCATTCGGGTGATCGTCGCGGACGACCAGGAGATCGCGCGTACGGGGCTGCGGATGATCCTCGACGCGCAGCCCGGCATCGAGGTGATCGCCGAGGCCGGTGACGGCGCGCGGGCGGTCGAGCTGGCCAGGCGGCTGCGGCCGGAGGTGTGCCTGTTCGACATCCGCATGCCGAGCTGCGACGGCATCGAGGCGACCGCGCGGCTGGCCGGGCCCGACGTGGCCGACCCGCTCGCGGTGGTCGTCATCACGACGTTCGACCTGGACGAGTACGTCTACGCGGCGCTCAGGGCCGGCGCCCGCGGATTCCTGCTCAAGGACGCCGGGCCCGACCTGCTGGCCCAGGCCGTACGCGCGGCCGCGGCCGGCGACGCGCTCATCGCCCCGAACGTCACGGCGAGGCTGCTGTCCACGTTCGCCGGCACGGGGCCCGCCCAGCCGCTCGCGCAGCCGGTCGAGCCGCTGACCGAGCGGGAGGAGGAGATCCTGCTCACCGTGGCACGCGGGCGGACGAACAGCGAGATCGCCGACGAGCTGCACATCTCACTCAGCACGGTCAAGAGTCACGTCGCCAGCCTGATGACCAAGCTCGGGGTCCGCAACCGGGTGGAGATCGCCATGTGGGCGTACGAGACCCGCCGGGTGCGGCGCTGACCTGCGGATCCCCCATTCGGCGACGGCCAGGTTGATCACCCAGCCGGCGGCCTGGAGCAGGGCGCGGGCGAAGGCGTCCGGCGGTCCCGCCGCCGCCTCCCAGATCCCCAGGGTGAACGCCTGGGTGCCGGCGCCGAGGCCGATCGCGTAAGCGCGGGTCATCCAGGCCCGGTGCCGGCGGACGTCCCGGCGCCGGATGGCGGCGAAGCCGCGGACGAGCGCGACCGCCATGAGCGTCCCGAACACCAGCCGGAACGCGGTGAGCAGGCCCGCGTCGCGCGGCGGGAGCGGCGCGAACAGCGTCATCCACACCGCCGACAGCGCCGACACGAGCCCCGCCACGACCAGCACCCGCCCGGCCGCCCGATGCCACCCGCGCCTGCGCCGCCGGAACCCCGGCGCGAACTGGACGGCGCCGAGCACGGTGTAGAGCGGCGACGCCGTGACGTGCAGCGCCAGCGGCACCCCATGCGCCGCCTCCCCCGGCAGGTCGCCCACCCGCAGCACCCCGGCCACCACGGGCACGAGCCCCAACGCGATCAGCCCGGCGGGCACCGCCCATCCACCTGGAGTTCTCATGCTGCGATGGTGACCGCGCGGACCGCACCGGGGCATCGGTCCCGGGGTCCGTTCCCTGGGGCCGTTCGGCGGGCTCGCACATCGTACTTTCGGCCGCCGGACGATCCCGCTTACGGCCGTTACGCCGCCCCTGGTCCCGCGCTCACACTGAGGCCGTCAGCGCAGCGAACCAGCAGAAGGAGATGCGCGATGAAGGCCTGGGTCCTCCGCCGGTACGGCTCCCCCGACGTGCTCGACCTCACCGACCTCGACCGCCCGGCCCCCGGCCCGGGCGAGGTCCTGGTCCAGGTCAAGGCCGCGTCCGTCCAGCCCTGGGACTGGCACCTGATGCGCGGCGAGCCGCTGATGGCCCGCCTGGTGGGTCCGCTCGGCCTGCGCCGGCCGCATCTCGGCGTCCTGGGCGCGGACGTCTCCGGCGTCGTGGTCGCGGCCGGCGAGGGGGTGACGGAGTTCGCGCCGGGCGACGAGGTGTGGTCGATGCCCGAGGGCGGCGGGTTCGCCGAGTACGTCACCATCCCCGCGGACAAGGTCGCGCGCAAGCCGCACCACCTGTCGTTCGCGGAGGCGGCGGCCGTGCCGCTGGCCGCCATGACGGCGCTGCTCGCGATCCGCGACCACGCCAAGGTCAGGCCGGGGCACCGGATGCTGGTGAACGGCGCGTCCGGCGGGGTGGGCACGTTCGCGGTGCAGCTCGCCAAGGCGTACGGGGCACACGTCACGGCCGTGTGCGGCGGCAGGAACGCGGACCTGATGCGCACGCTCGGCGCGGACGAGGTGATCGACTACGCCAAGGAGGACTTCACCAGGGGCGGCCGGCCGTACGACTCCCTGCTCTACATCGCGGGCAACAGGAAGTTCCGCGAGTGCCGGCGGGTGCTGCGGCCCAAGGGCGTGTGCGTGCTCATCGGCGGCTCCCCGGGGCGGTGGGTGCAGCCGATGGGGCAGCTCATCGGGACGGCCGCGGCGTCCACTTTCGTCTCGCAGCGGGCCGTCGTGGCGAACGTCGTCGGCTGCCCCGAGATCCGCCGCAACCTGGACGAGCTGGCCGGGCTCATGGAGGACGGCAAGGTGCGGTCGGTGATCGACAGCACCTATGCGTTCGGCGAGCTGCGGGCCGCGATGCGCTACCAGGAGGAGGGGCACGCGACCGGCAAGGTCGTCCTCACGGTGTGAGCCGGGGAACCCCTGGTCCGCCAAGGCCGCATTTCGAATTGTGTCGCTTAGGGTGGCTTCTATGGACGCAGGCAAGGCGATCTTCGAAACCGTCGGCAAGCTCCGCCAGCGGCGTACGGCCCCGCTGGTGCTGGAGCTCGATCTGACCGAGGGGCTCACCGAGGGCCCACCGTCCGATCCGCTCGCCGCTGTGCTGTCGATGCGCAAGCCGCGCCTGACCGACGTCCTGTCCGGGCTCAAGCGGGCCCGCCAGGACCCGAAGGTCAGGGCGCTGGTCGTGAAGGTCGGCGGCAACCCGCTGGGCCTCGCCATGGTGCAGGAGCTGCGCCAGGCGGTGATCAGGTTCCGGGCGTCGGGCAAGCTGACGGTCGCGTACGCGGAGACGTTCGGCGAGTTCGGCGGCGGCACCGTCCCCTACTACCTCGCCACGGCCTTCGAGCGCCTCTACCTGCAGCCGAGCGGTGACGTCGGGCTGACCGGCCTCGCCATGGAGCAGCGGTTCGTCAAGGGCGCGCTGACCAAGCTCGGCATCGGCTACGAGGCCGGCCAGCGGCACGAGTACAAGACGGCGGTCAACACCTTCACCCAGGACCACATGACCGAGGCCCACCGCGAGTCGGCGGCCCGCATCCTGGAGTCGGTCACCGAGACGGTCGTCGCGGGCATCGCCGACGGCCGCCGGCTCGACCCCGGCAAGGTGCGCGAGCTGATCGACCGCGGGCCGTTCACCGCCGCCGAGGCGAAGGAGGCGGGGCTGGTCGACGGGCTGGCCTACCGCGACGAGGTCTACGACGAGCTCAAGCGCGCCGCGGGCGAGGACGCACACCTCCTGTACGTCTCCCGCTACGCCCGTGGCGCCTCCGTACGCAAGCTGCCCCAGCCCATGGCCGACGGCATCGCGCTCGTCCACGGCACCGGCATGATCAAAAGCGGCCGCAGCGGACGCAGCCCGCTCGGCGGTGGCGGCGCGATGGGCTCCGACACGATCAGCGCCTCGCTGCGCGCCGCCCGGCGGGACGAGCACGTCAAGGCCGTGGTGTTCCGGGTCGACAGCCCCGGCGGCTCCTACGTGGCCAGCGACACCGTCTGGCGCGAGGTGACGCTGACGAGCAAGGTCAAGCCGGTGATCGTGTCGATGGGCGACGTGGCGGCCTCGGGCGGCTACTTCGTGTCGATGGCCGCCGACGTGATCGTGGCGCAGCCGGGCACGCTGACCGGCTCGATCGGCGTCTACGGCGGCAAGGCGGTGCTGGCCGAGCTGCTGGAGAAGATCGGGGTCAACTCCGAGCTGCTGGCCGAGGGGGCCAACGCCGGGATGTTCTCCTCCTCGCGCGGCTTCTCGCCCGAGCAGTGGGAGCGGGTGAACGCCTGGCTCGACCGCATCTACGACGACTTCGTGGGCAAGGTGGCCCGCAGCCGCGACCTCAGTCCCGAGCGGGCGCACGAGCTGGCCAAGGGCCGCGTCTGGACGGGCGCCGACGCGCACGCCCACGGGCTGGTGGACGAGCTGGGCGGCCTGGAGGACGCGCTGGCGCTGGCCAGGAAGCGCACCGGGCTGGCCGACGACGCGCCCGTACGCACCTATCCCCGGCTCAACCCGCTCGAACGGCTGCGCGGGCCCGAGTCCAGCGAGGACAAGTCGGCGGCGCTGGCCAGGATCCGGCTCGACGCGTGGGGGCCGCTCGCGCGCCTCTCGGCCGAGCTGGGCCTGCCCGCCGGCGGCCCGCTCCTCCTGCCCTCGTGGTACCGGATCCGCTGAGGCGGCCTCAGCCAGTGGAGCGGTAGCGGCCGCGCAGGCGTACCAGCGGCTGCTTCGTGGCGTCGACGTAGTCGACGGCGAGGACGGCGGCGATGAAGATCGTGTGGTCGCCGGCCGCGACGACCTTGGTGGTCTCGGCCTCGACGGCGGCCACCCCGCCCTCGACGACCAGCGCCTCCGTGTGCGGCCCCCGGTGGTGCGGGGTGCCGGCGACGAGCAGGCGGGCGCTGGGCCGGCCCGCGGTGGCGAAGCGGCTGGCGACGGCCGCCTGCCCGGACGACAGCAGCGAGGCGGCCCAGCGGTCCCGCCGCAGCAGCACCTCGTTGAGGTAGCCGCGGCTGGCCAGGCTCACCAGCACCAGCGGCGGATCCAGCGAGACCGACATCAGCGCCGACACGGTGGTGCCGATGTCGTCGCGCCCGTCGCGCGCGGTCACCACCGCCACGCCGGCCGCGAGCTGCGCCATCGCCTCCGTGAACAGCTCACTCACCGCGCCGCCCGCCCCACCGGGCAACTGGCCGGGCCTCCGCACGTGCGGAGGCCCCTGACGTAAGTGACGGCGCTCAGGCGAGGCCGTTGCTGCTCAGCCATTCCTTGGCCACCGTAGCGGGCTCGTCCTTGTTGACCGAGATCTTCTGCATCATCTGCAGCAGCGAGTCGGTGGTCAGCTTGGCCGAGATGCCGTTCAGGGTGGTCCTGATCGTGTCGTCGGCGGAGGCCTTGTGCAGCAGCGGGGTCACGTTCTGGGCGGCGAAGATGTTCTTGGTGTCCTCAAGCGGCACCAGGTTGTTCGTCGTCATCTTGGGGTCGGTGGTGAAGACGTTGCCGACCTGGATGGAGCCGTCCTTGAGCGCGTCGGCCGTGGTGGGGCCGGTCGGCTTCCACTCCTTGAACTCCAGCCCGTAGACCTCCTTGAAGCGCGACTCCCAGCGCTTCTTGAACTCGGGCGGAGCCCCCAGCACCATGTCCTTCGAGACCTTGGCGAGGTCTTCGATGGTGTTGAGCGACTGCTTGGCCTGGGTGTCCTTGGTGACCGACAGGCTGTCCTTGTCCTCGGCGGGCGAGGAGGCGAGCACTTCGAGCTCGGCGGGCAGCTTCTCCTTCAGCGCCGCGTTCACCTCGTCGGTGGTCACCGAGGTGTCCTTGATGTCGACGAAGGCGAGCAGGTTGCCGTTGTACTCGGGGACGACCGTCAGGCCGCCGCTCTTGACCTGGTCGTAGACGACCTCGCGGCTGCCGATGCGCGGCTTCTCCTCCACCTGCACGCCCTTGGCCTCAAGCGCCTGGGCGTAGATGGAGGCGAGCAGGACGCTCTCGTCGAAGTCGAAGGAGCCGACGATCGCCTTGCCTCCCGCGCCGGAAGCCGAGCCGGAGGGGGCCGCGCTCGTCGTGTCGAGCGGGTTGCCCCCGGTGGAGCCACCACCACCGCAGGCGGTCAGCGCGAGCATCGCCGACAGGAGCACCCCCGCGATGCCGTACGTGCGTCTCATGACTTTTCCCTTCTTAGCGGGAGGTTATACAGCAAAAACCTAGCGAACCTTCAGGCGCCGGCTCACCCCCGGAGAGACCGCCACTCTCTGGGCGAGAGCGAACAGCACCTGCACCACGAGCGCGAACAGCACAATCAGTACGGAACCACCGACAACGCTCGCGTAATCCTTGGTCGCGAAACCGTCGATGACATAACGGCCGAGACCCCCGAGCCCGGTGTACGCCGCCACCGTCGTGGTGGCCACGACCTGGATGGCCGACAACCGGCAGCCCAGCAGGATCAGCGGCAGCGCCACCGGCACCAGCACCCGCCCGAGCACCTGCCCGCCGCGCAGCCCCATCCCGTACGCGGCGTCGCGCAGCTCGGGATCGACCCCCTTGATCCCCTCGAAGGTGTTGACCAGGATCGGCGGCACCGACAGCAGCACCAGCGGAATGATCACCGGCCAGATGGAGGCGGTGCCGAGCAGCAGCACGAACATCACCAGCAGCCCCAGCGTGGGCAGCGCCCTGGCCAGGTTCGCGGTGACGACGACGAGCACCTCGCCCCGCCCGGTGTGGCCGATCAGCAGGCCGAGCGGCACCGCGACCAGCGCCGCGAGCAGCAGCGCGAGCGCCGAGAACTCCAGGTGTTCGAGCAGGCGGGCGGGGATGCCGCCGGTGCCCGACCAGTTGGCGGGGTCGCCGAAGAAGTCGCCGAGCCAGCCGAGGAAGGAGGTCAGCCAGGTCACGACGCGGTCCCCTTTCGTGCGCGCACCCAGGGGGTCAGCAGTCGCTGGGCGAGGACCAGCAGGCCGTCGGCGACCAGCGCCAGCGCGACGATGAGCACGATGCCGGTGATGACCGGCGGCATGAACGGGTTCTGGTAGGCCCGGGTGAACAGGCCGCCGAGCCCGCCCTGCCCGATGAGCGCGCCCACGCTGACCAGGCTGATGCTGGAGACCGCGACCACCCGCAGCCCGGCCAGCACCACGGGCACCGCGATGGGCAGCTCGACCGCCAGCAGCCGGCGCAGCGGGGTGAAGCCCATGGCGACGGCCGACTGGCGGACGTGGTCGGGCACCGAGTCGAGGCCGTCCACCACGGCGGGGATGAGCACCGCCGTGCCGTAGAAGGCCAGCGGGATGATCACCGTGGTCTGCGACAGCCCGGTCACCGAGATCAGCAGCATGAAGACGGGCAGCGAAGGCAGTGCGTAGATGACGTTCATCAGCCCGGAGGTGGGCTGGTAGAGCCAGCGCCAGCGCGCGCAGGCCAGGCCCAGCGGCAGCGCCACGACCAGCGCGAGCAGGATCGGCATGAACGACATCACGAGGTGGTCGGTGAGCAGGTTGCTGATGCTGTCGACCCGGCCGGTGTCCCAGTTGCGCCCGATCCACTCCCACAGAGAGGGAGGACCGTCACCCATCTGCGGCCTCCGCCAGCGCCTCGTCGAGTGCCTGCCGGGTGGCCACGCCGGCCACCTTGCCGTCGGCGTCGAGCGCCACCGCGTAGCCGGAGGGCGACAGCAGCGCCGCGTCGAGCGCGGTGCGCATGCTGTCGCGGCCGTGCCGGAAGGTGCCGAACGGCTCCAGCTCGCCGCCAGGCTCGCCGGTGCGCCAGCCCACCGGCCGGCCGTCGCCGGTCACGACCAGCAGCCAGGGCTCGGGCGAGGCCGCCGCCGAGTCTTCGGGCACGGTCAGGTCCGTACGCAGCCGCAGCCCCTCGGTGGAGACGAACTGCAGCCGCCTGATGCCCCTGTCGTGGCCGAGGAACTCCTGGACGAAGTCGTCGGCCGGCGCGGCGAGCAGCGTCTTGGGGTCGGCGAGCTGGGCCAGCTTGCCGCCCACCCGCAGCACCGCCACCCGGTCGCCGAGCTTGATGGCCTC
This sequence comes from Nonomuraea sp. NPDC004580, assembly GCF_040609855.1. Taxonomy (NCBI): domain Bacteria; kingdom Bacillati; phylum Actinomycetota; class Actinomycetes; order Streptosporangiales; family Streptosporangiaceae; genus Nonomuraea; species Nonomuraea sp. NPDC004580. The sequence goes on from NZ_JBEXLH010000006.1 coordinate 93,685, forward strand.
GTCGATGTCGTGGGTGACGAACACGATCGTCTTGTTCAGCTCGCTCTGCAGCCGCAGCAGCTCGTCCTGCAGGCTCGTACGGACGATGGGGTCGACCGCGCTGAACGGCTCGTCCATGAGCAGCACCGGCGGGTCGGCGGCCAGCGCCCGCGCCACGCCCACGCGCTGCTGCTGCCCGCCGGAGAGCTGGAACGGGTAGCGCTGGCTCAGCGCCGGGTCGAGCCCGACCCGTTCGAGCAGCTCCATGGCCCGGGAGCGGGCCTTCTTGCGGTCCCAGCCGAGCAGGTAGGGGACGGTCGCGACGTTGTCCACGATCTTGCGGTGGGGGAAGAGACCGGCCTGCTGGATGACGTAGCCGATGCCCCGCCGCAGCGTCGGCGGGTCGATGCCCTGCACCGGGACGCCGTCGAGGAGGATGCGGCCCTCCGAGGCGTCGATCATCCGGTTGATCATCCGCAGGGACGTCGTCTTCCCGCAGCCAGACGGGCCGACGAGCACGGTGATCTCGCCCGTGGGCGCCTCTAGGTCGAGGTGATCGACGGCTACCGTGCCATCGGCATAGCGTTTGGTGACGGATTCGAATGTGATCACGCGCGAACTCTCGCTTCGGGCTTCGGGAGGCAGCGCCGCAGCCCCCGTGCCACGACCGCCGCATGATCTGCTGAACCCACAGACTACGGGGACTCTCACCAGCATGTCGTCCCGGGTTTTCCTGAAACGCTTCACTTGCCGCATCGCTGAAAACCTGCGTAAAGACCGGATATTCCTGGCAATTCCGCATCTGGTAGTGCGCCGGACCACGCCAGTTGGCATGATTACCCTCACGAATCCTGACGCATCAGCTCACAACCTCCTGACGCACCTCTCACCCCCCAGCGTCCGCATCCAGCAAGGGACCGGCCACGTGTCTCAGCCGCTCACCGATCAGCGCCAGCGCGCCGAACTGATCGCAGAGCTCTACGACCGCCACGCCGCCGGGCTGTTCGCGTACTGCGCCGACCAGCTCGGGGATCTCGGCGCGGCGTCCGACGTCCTGGCGTCCGTGCTCAACGGCGTCCCGGCCACCGCTCCGCCGCGTGCCGCGCTCTACGCGTTCGCGCGCCGCGAGATCCACCGCAGGGACATCGTCTACTCTCCCCCCACCGTCGACCCGCTCATCGACCCGGCCACCGCGCTCGTCGAGCGCTCCCTGCGCGAGCTGCGCCCGCACCAGCGCGAGGTGCTCGTGCTGTGCGCGGTGTGCGGGCTCAGCAAGGCCGAGCTGGCCTGGGTGCTCGACGTCGCGCCCGACACCGCGGAGGAGCTGGCGGTCGGGGCGGGACACCAGCTCAGGCAGGCGCTGGGCACCGCGCTCGCCTGCACCGGCGTCCGGCTGCCCAAGCCGATCGCCGACGTGTACGGCGCCCTGCGGGTCGCCCCGCTGCCCGACGTGCTGGGCCGCCTGCCGTGGCCGCAGCCGCCAGGTGCGCTGCGCATCCACTTCGCCGGCTCGCGCCCCGCCGCGCCCGGCCCGCTGTTCACCAAGCCACGCTGGCCGAGCCCGCCCGTCTGGCCACAGCCCCTGGCCGACGCCGACCCGGCCACCAGCACGGTGATCTTCCCGGCCGAGCTGCTGACGCCGCCCGCGTCGTCGCACCGGCCCGAGCACGACGCCACCACGGCGCCGCTGCCGAAGCTGCGCGATCCGCTCCGGCCGCCGGGCGACGTGCTCGATCCGGGCGTGCCGCTGCGCGACCCGCTCGGCTCGACCCGCGCGTTCAAGGACCCGCGGGCCGGCCGAGGTCCGCTCGGCGGGTCCGCGCGTGATCCGCGCGACGCCGGTGACATCCTCGCCTGGTCCGGTACGTCGGGCGGGCAGCCGGTCGAGCGGCCGTTCTACCTGGCCGAGCCCGCGCCCAACGCGGCCGACCCGTTCGCGACGGGTGACGTGATCCTGCCGAAGGACGCGCCCGATCCGTACATGACGGGTGACGTCCTCGTCCACCAGGGTCCTGCCCGGCCGGTCCCGCCGCCGCGGGGCGACCGGCGCCAGCCGTCGCTGGAGCCGCAGCCCACGCCGGAGGAGTTCCGCCGCCTGCCCGAGATGCCTTCAGCAGCGGCTCTGACGGACGAGCCGGTCCGCGAGCCGGCCGCGCCGCTGTTCAAGCCGCGCTCCCGCCCGTCCGACCGGTCCCAGAAGTCCGGCGGGACGGGCAAGCCTGGCCACCGCGCGACCGGCGGCAAGGCCCCGGGCGGGCCGGGCAGGCCGGCCAAGGGCAGACCTTCGAGCGAGCCCGTCTACCGCCTGCCCGAGCGCCCCGCCACCCCGGAGCCGGAAGCGGCCGCCGTCCGCGCAACCCCGTGGAGCAGCGGCCAGAAGACCAGGACCACGCGGGAGACCGGATGGGAGGCCGGGCAGCGGGCCGGGCGGGAGGTCGGGCTGGAGGCGGGGTGGCAGGAGGGGTGGCAGGAGGCGTCGCTGATCGCGCCGCGTCCCGTACGCGCCCGTCCCGTCACCAAGCGCCGGCCCGAGGTCACCCGGCGCCCGCCGAAGCAGCGCCGCCGCAAGAACCGCCACTACGACTGGGTGTGGGAAGTGGTCGGCTTCCTGCTGTGCGTGGCGATCGCGATGATCGTCTTCTTCTCCATGCCGGTCTTCGTCAACCCCTGACCGCCCCGTGACGGCCCCGGGGCGGTCAGCCGCCGGACAGGATCAGCCCGCTCGTCGGCACTCCTGTCCCGGCGGTGACGAGGACGTTGGCGACGTCCTGCACCTGGTTGGCGGCCGTCCCCCTGATCTGGCGGACGGCCTCGGCGATGCCGTTCATCCCGTGGATGTACGCCTCCCCGAGCTGCCCTCCATGCGGGTTGACCGGCAGCCGCCCGTCCAGCTCGATGCCCTCGTCCCGCACGAAGCCCGCCGCCTCGCCGCGCCCGCAGAAGCCCAGCTCCTCCAGCTGGGTCAGCACGAACGGGGTGAAGTGGTCGTACAGGATGGCCGTCTGGACGTCGGCCGGCGACAGCCCCGACTTCGCCCACAACTGGCGCCCGACGACGGACATCTCGGGCAGTCCGGTCATGTCATCGCGGTAGTAGCTGGTCATCATCATCTGCTCGGCCCCCGCCCCCTGCGCGGCGGCCGCGATCAGGACCGGTGACCTGCGCAGGTCGCGAGCCCGCTCGGCCGAGGTGACGACCAGGGCCACCGCGCCGTCGCTCTCCTGGCAGCAGTCGAGCAGGTGCAGCGGCTCCACGATCCACCGGGACGCCTGGTGCTCCTCCAGCGTGATCGGCCGGCCGTGGAACCAGGCGGCCGGGTTCGTGGCGGCGTGCCGCCGCATGGCCACCGCCACCCGGCCGAAGTCCTCGGAGGTGGCGCCGTACACGTGCTGGTAGCGGCGGGCGAACATGGCGACCCAGGCGGCGGGCGTCATCAGCCCGTACGGCACGTGCCAGCTCATCTCCAGCCCCTGCGAGGTGGGCTGCCCGCTCAGCCCCGAGTTGGGCTGCCCGAACCTGCGTCCTGAACGCTCGTTGAAGGCCCGGTAGCAGACCACCGTGCTCGCCATGCCGGTCGCCACCGCCATGGCCGCGTGCGCGACCGTGCCGCAGGCCGCGCCGCCGCCGTACTCGACGCGGGAGAAGAAGGTCAGCTCGCCGATGCCGGTCTCCCTGGCCACGGCGATCTCCTGGTTGCCGTCCTGGGTGAAGGTGACCAGGCCGTCCACGTCGGAAGGTGACAGGCCCGCGTCGTCCAGCGCCGCCAGCACGGCCTCGGCGGCCAGGCGCAGCTCAGAACGTCCCGACCGCTTGCTGAACTCGGTGGCGCCGATGCCCGCGATGGCGGTGTTCACTGGCTCTCCCCCTGGATGAACGTGACGGTCGCGGTGGCGTGGTCGCCGAGGCTCACCCGGCCGCGCACCCGCACGGCCGTCGCGCCGTCCGCGCCCTCGACGACCGTGCCGCTGAAGGTCAGCCGGTCCCCCGCGTACGCCGGCACGCCGAGCCGTACGTCGATGGCCTTGATCACCGCGCCGGGGCCCGCCCAGTCGGTGACGTACCGCTCCACCAGGCCCATCGTGGTCAGGATGTTGAGGAAGATGTCCTTCGAGCCCTGGGCGCGGGCCAGCGCCGTGTCATGGTGGACGGGCGTGAGGTCCATCGTGGCCAGCGCCGTCGAGATCACCACGGTCGGCGTGAGCTCGATCGTCAGCTCGGGCAGCGTCGACCCGATCATGCGGGCTCCCATCTCGGCAGCACCAGCTCGGCGTCCATCGCGTCGAACCGCACCCGTAACCGCATCCCGACCTCCACATCCTCGGGCGGGCAGCCCACGACGTCGCCCACGACCCGTACGCCCTCCGGCAGCTCCACCACCCCCACCACGAACGGCGTCTCCCGTCCCGGCACCGGCGGATGGTGGTGCACGACGTAGCTGAACAGCACGCCCTCGCCGCTCGCCACCGTGTGGCCCCGGTTGGCGGAGCGGCAGCGCGGGCACAGCGGGCCTGGCGGGTGGCGCCGCTCGCCGCAGTCGGCGCACGCCTGGATGCGCAGCTCGCCCTGCTTCGCGCCCTCCCAGAAGAACGCGGTGTCGTCGTTCACGGCCGGCCGCAGCGGGTACGGCTTCCGCTCCTCGGCCTGTTCCCTGTCCGGGGGGCGGAACTTGAGTACGCGGAACATCATCGTGGCGACCGGCTCGTCCTCGTCGGTGTACCAGGTGACGTTCCAGGTGGTGAAGTAGCCGGTGCCCAGCGCCGTGCGCTTCGGCCCGGCGAGCCCCGACAACCGGGTGGCGGGGGTGAGCCGCTCGCCCACCCGTGCGTAGCGGTGGTAGGTCTGCTCGCAGTTCGTCGCCACCACGCCCGTGTAGCCGGCGCGGTCGAGCGCGGCCAGCAGGTCGTCGACCGGCGAGCGGTCCCTGCCACCCGGCCCGCGCATGGTCCACACCTGCGCCATGGCGGGCGGGGCCAGGCCGCGGTCGAGATAGACGGGGTTCGTGTCGCCCATGGCGGTCAGCCAGTGCCGGATCATGGGGACGTTGACGGGGTCGTCGGCCGGCGTGCCGCGTACCTCGCCGAGCGCCGCCTGCTTCGCGGCCAGCTCGTGCAGCTCCTCGTCACTGAGGACGGGCACCGCGCTCATCGGGGCGGCCTCGGCAGGCTCAGGCCGAGCATGGCGATCAGCTCCCGCTGCACCTCGTTCACCCCGCCGCCGAACGTCAGCACCACCGCCCCCTTGCTCGCGTGGTCGGTGCGCTCGATCAGCTCGGCGGTCTCGGGGTCGGCCGGGTCGCCGTACCTCGCCAGCACGTCCCCCACGATCCTGCCGACCTCCTGCATGCGCTCGGAGGCGTAGATCTTGGTCGCGGACGCGTCCGGCGCGCCCAGCCAGCCGAGGTCCATGTTGGCCGCGACCTGCCAGTTGAGCAGCTCGTTCGTCCGGAACGCGGCCCACACCGCGGCCAGCGCCCGCCGCACGCCGGGCTCGGCGTCCAGCCCCGTGCGCCGCGCCCAGGCGCGGAACCTGTCGTACGTCTGCCCGATGTTGCCCGCGGGGCCGAGCGTGACCCGCTCGTGGTTGAGCTGGTTGACGATGAGGTCCCAGCCGCGGTCCACCTCGCCCACCACCATGTCCACCGGCACGCGCACGTCGGAGTAGTAGGTGGCGTTGGTGTGGTGGCGGCCGTCCATGGTGACGATCGGCGTCCACGAGAAGCCGGGGTCGTCGGTGGCGGCGATCATCATCGTGATGCCCTTGTGCCGCTTGGCCGTCGGGTTCGTGCGGGCGGCGAGCCAGATGTACTGGGCGTAGTGCGCGCCGCTGGTGAAGATCTTCTGGCCGTTGACGACGTAGTGGTCGCCGTCCAGCACCGCCGTCGTCCGCAGCGCGGCCAGGTCGGTGCCCGCCTCGGGCTCGCTGTAGCCGATCGCGAAGTGGCACTCGCCGGCCAGGATGCGGGGCAGGAAGAAGTCCTTCTGCCGCTGGGTGCCGTACTGCATGAGCGTGGGGCCCACCGTCTGCACGGTGATGATCGGGTACGGCACTCCGGCGCGGGCGATCTCGTTGGCGAAGATCTGCTGCTCCAGGGGGCCGTAGCCGCCTCCGCCGTACTCCTTGGGCCAGCCGAGGCCGAGCTTGCCGTCCCTGCCGAGCCGGCGGCAGTGCTCCATGTACGCCTCGCCGAACGGATCGTCGGCGATCTCGGCCCGGTCCTCGGCGGTCAGGCAGGAACCGAAGTACTCGCGCAGCTCGTCGCGGAGCCCGCGCTGCTCGGGGGTCAGGTCGATGAGCATCAGACGAGCGCTCCGATCAGGTCGAGCTGGGCGTCGGCGCCGCCGAGCAGGTGGGACAGGTGCTTGGCCTGGGCGAAGTAGCGGTGCAGCGGGTAGGTGACGTCGAGGCCGAGCCCGCCGTGCAGGTGCTGGCAGGTGTAGAGCGCCGTGACCGCCTCCCCCACCTGGTACGCCGCCAGCGCCAGGTCCTGCTCGGCCGGCAGCCCCTCGGCCAGCCGCCAGGCCGCCGACCACATCGCCACGTCGAGCGCCCGCCCCGCGATGTAGACGTCGGCGATCTGCATCGTCACGGCCTGGAACTCGGCCAGCGCCCGCCCGAACTGCTTGCGCTGCTTAATGTAGCCGGTCGTCAGCTCCAACGCCCCCGCCAGCACCCCGCTCGCCTGGGCGGCGACGGCGGCCATGAACACCTGTACGGCGTCCCGCGCCCCCTCCGGCCCTGCCACGCGCTCGGCCGGGGTCGCGTCCAGCACGATCGTGGCCGCTTGCTCGCCGGTCGAGGTGTGCTCCGGCGTGCCCGCCAGGCCCTCCACCAGGAACAGCCCCTCGTCCGCCGTCACCAGCACCCCGGCGCCGTCCGGCTGCGGCACTCCCGTCTTGCGCCCGCTGACCTCCCAACCGCCGGTCCCCTGGCGGGCGGTGGTGCGGGGCGGCCCGGCCAGGGGGAGGCCCGGTTCGCGCAGGGCGAGGGTGAGCCGGGCGCCGGGCGGCCGCTGCCGGTCGGGGGCCGCGTGCCGGGCCAAGAGCAGTTGGCCCGCGAGCACCGGCAGGGCGGGCACCGGGGCCGCGCGAGCGCCGACCTCGCGCAGCACCACCGCCATCTCCACCGGGCCGAGCCCCGCGCCGCCCGCCGCCTCAGGCACGCACACGCTGAGCAGCCCGGCCTGCCACAGCCGCTCCTCGTCCTCTTCCCCCGACCCTTCTTTCGACAGGACATCTGCCGCCAGCTGCTTCAGCTCCCGCTGGGTTTCGTCCAGGTTGAAATCCACTACGTCTCCAAGAGGTGTCGCCTGCCGTGCCGTACGAAGTCGTCCTCGATGCCCTTCACGTCCGCGTCGGTGAGCGGACGGAAGCCGTGCCGCGTGCGCCACCAGACGGGGTCGGCGGTGCGCCACGCCTCGCGGGCGAGGTGCCGCTTGATGACCTTGTGCGAGGGCGTCTGCGGCAGCTCGCGGGCGATGCGGACGTAGCGGGGCAGCGCCTTGACGCCCAGGTCGGCGCGGCCGGCCAGGAAGGCCGCGAACACCTCCGGGTCGAAGCCGCCCTCCAGCACGAGCGCCGCCATCACCTGGTCGCCGGCCGCCGCGTCGGGCACCGGGTAGACCGCCGCCTCCACCACCCCGGCGAACTCGCGCAACGCGGCCTCGATGGGCGCCACCGCGAGGTTCTCGCCGTCCACGCGCAGCCGTTCCGTGCCTCTTCCCGCGAAGAAGACGTGGCCTTCCGCGTCGGCGTAGGCCAGGTCGCCGGACCAGAACGCGCCGTCCCTGACCCGTTCCGCGTCCGCCTCCGGGTCGTTGTAGTAGCCGTCGAACAGCCCCAGCCCTGCCGTGTTCACCAGCTCGCCGACCGCTTCCTCCGCGTTGAGCAGGCGGCCGTCCTCGATCCTGGCGGGCGGGCAGGGGCGGCCGGTGAACGGGTCGAGGATCCGTACGCCGTCAGGGAGCCGGCCCAGGCAGCCCGGCGGGCCCGTGAGGTCGGGGGTGAGCGAGATGGCCGTCTCCGTCGATCCGAACGCGTCGATCACCCGGCACCCGAACCGCTCCCCGAACCGCCTGGCCGCCACCGCGCTGCCCTCGTTGCCGAACGCGATCCGCAGCGGGTTGTCGGCATCGTCGGGGCGCTCCTCGGTGGCGAGCATATAGGAGAGCGCCTTGCCGACGTAGTGCAGATACGTGGCGCCGTACCGTCTGATGTCGGGCAGCAGCCCCGTCGCCGAGAACCGCCGCCGCAACACCAGCCGGGCCCCGGACGCGACGGCCGGGGCGTAGGCCGCCATGAGCGCCCCCGAGTGGAACAGCGGCATCGAGCAGTAGACGGCGTCGTCCGGGCCGAGCATGGCCGCCAGACTGACCCCGGGCACAGCCAGCTTCCGCTGCGTGACCCGAACGGCGCGCGGCCGCCCCGAGGTCCCCGAGGTGAAGATCAGCATCACCAGCTCGCCACCCTGCGGATCAGCACGCTCGGGATCGGCGGGGGAAGCGTGCGGAGGCGAGCCCGTGTGCGTGCCCGTGGCGAGCGGGCGGGACTCCACCCCCAGTTCCCGGGACACCTCGGTGGTCAGGTCCTTAAAGGGGGTGTCGGCCAGGAGCAAGGTCACGTCGGTGGCGCGGGCGTCGCGGATCAGCTCCGGGGCCGGGCGGGTGGGGTTGAGCGCGACCACCACGTGGCCGGCCAGCGCCGCGCCGCCGATGAGGAAGACCAGGTCGGGAACGTTCTCACTCAGCACACCGACGTGCGTGCCGGGGCCGTGCGCGGACAGGCGGGCGGCGGCCTCCCGACAGGCGATGACGTGCTCGCGCCACGTCCACACCCTGTCCTCGAACACGAGCCCGGGGCGGTCGTCGTGGGCGCGTGCGGTCAGCAGGGAGGCGAGCGTGTCCGCGGTCATCGCGCCTCCAGCAAGCGCTAGGTAAGCCGATTCGCAAACTAGAACAGATTCTATTGTCTGTCCAGCGGCCACCTATCGACATAAGGCCGGATATATCCGTGTAACGCCGGAGACATGGGCCTATAGGGCCGGTTTGTGACCCGCGAGTAACAAGCCGCGCCAAGAAGAAATCAGATAACGTGTTCTCATGCGTTCCACGCACGCCACTTCCGCGGCGCCCCCCGGCGACTCAGAGGGCACCATGGAAAACGGTTCCACCCCGGGCGGGCACAGCGTCCGCACCCGCAGCCAGCACCAACGCCGCAAGCGCATCGTCCAGGCCGCGGCGGCGCTGGCCTCACGCGGCGGTGTCGAGGCCATGCAGATGCGGACGGTGGCCGAGCGCGCGGGCGTGGCGCTTGGCACGCTCTATCGCTACTTCCCGTCCAAGATGGACCTCGTCGTGGCCGTCGTCGGCGAGGAGATCGACCTGCTGGAGAGCAGCATCGAGCGACGCCCCCCGGGTGCCGCGACCCCCGCCAGCCGCGCGGTCGACGTGCTCATGCGGGCCACCAGGGGGCTCATGCGCGAGCCCGAGCTGGCCGACGCGCTCATCCGCTCCCTCATCATGGCCGAGGTCCAGACCCCCTTCGGCGACCGCATGACCGGCCTGCTGCTGCGCGTCTCAGCCGACGGCCTGACCCTGCAGGAGGCGAGCGAGGAACAGATCGACCTCGCCGGCTCCCTGGCCAGCGTCTGGGTCCAGGAGCTGCTGGAGATGCTGCGGGGGCGCCGCACGTACGACCAGATCCAACGCCGCATCGAAACCGCCGCCGCCCGCCTCCTCGCCGACATCTGACCAACGCGCCCTGCCACGGGGACGGGCCGGCCTGGTCCTGTCCGGTCCCTCCTTTCTTCTCCGGAGGGTGTTTCTGGGATTCTGTCGGTGGCGGGAGCTATACAGGGGGTATGACCGACAAGCCGACGAGCGAGGACTTCCTCCGCCAGGCTGATCCCATGCGGCGCGAGTTGCTCGCGCACTGCTATCGCATGATGGGTTCGGTGCACGACGCCGAAGATCTCGTGCAGGAGACCTACCTGCGCGCGTGGAAGGCGTACGAGGGCTTCGAGGGGCGTTCGTCCCTGCGCACATGGCTCTACCGCATCGCGACCACCACGTGCCTGACGGCGCTCGACAGCCGTTCCAGGCGCCCCCTGCCGACCGGGCTCGGCGCTCCCAGCCAAGAGGCCGCCGCGCCGCTCGTCCGCGACGACGAGGTGCCGTGGCTGGAGCCCGCGCCCGACGCCCTGACGGGTGCCGGCGCCGACGACCCGGCCGCGATCGTGACCTCGCGCGAGAGCATCAGGCTCGCGCTGATCGCCGCGCTGCAGCACCTGCCGCCCCGCCAGCGCGCGGTGCTGGTCCTGCGCGACGTGCTCAAGTGGAAGGCCGCCGAGGTGGCCGAGGCGGTCGGGGTCTCGACGGCGGCTGTCAACAGCCTGCTGCAGCGGGCCCGCGCCCAGCTCGACGAGGTGGCGCCGAGCGTCGACGACCCGGTGGAGCCGCTGACGTCCGAGCAGCGCGACCTGCTCGACCGCTACGTCGCCGCGTTCGAGAACTACGACGTCGACGGCCTGGTCCACCTGTTCACCGAGGACGCGGTGTGGGAGATGCCGCCGTTCACCGGCTGGTACCAAGGTCCCGAGTCGATCGTCGAGCTCACCAGGACGCAGTGCCCGGCAGAGCGCGCGGGTGATCTGCGGCTGGTCCCGGTCGCGGCGAACGGCCAGCCGGCGTTCGCGGTCTATCACCGCAAAGACGGCGTCTACGGCCAGTTCGCCATCATGGTGCTCACCTTGTCGGGCGGCCGGGTCAGCCACGTCGGCATGTTCTTCGAGGAGCAGCTGTTCGAAACGTTCGGCCTGCCGCCGAAGTGGGAGGGTTCCGCAACGAAGTAGAACCGGTTACAGTCGCGCCAGAGCTTCATTCTGGAGGCGGCTATGGGCACACCCGTGATCGTCGAGGCCGTACGCACACCGATCGGCAAACGGGCCGGCTGGCTGGCGGAGCTGAAACCGCAACAGGTTCTGGCCACGGCGCTGAACGGGCTCGTCGAACGCGCGGCCATCGACCCGGCGATCGTCGAGCAGGTGTTCGCCGGCTGCGTGACGCAGGCGGGCGAGCAGGGCGGTCACGTCGGGCGGCACGCCTGGCTCTATGCCGGGCTGCCGTACCAGACGGGTGTCACCACCGTCGACGCCCAGTGCGGCTCGTCGCAGCAGGCGGTGCACCTCGCGGCGGCGCTGATCGGCGCGGGCGTGATCGAGGCCGGCGTCGGCTGCGGCGTCGAGGTCATGAGCCGGGCGCCGCTGGGCAGCAACGTACGCCCCGCCAAGCCGCGCCCCGACGACTGGACCATCGACCTGCCCGACCAGTTCACCGCGGCCGAGCGCATCGCCAGAAGGCGCGGGCTGACGCGTGAGCGGCTCGACTGGTTCGGGGCGCGCTCGCAGCGGCTGGCGGCCAAGGCGTGGGCCGTCGGGCGGTTCGAGCGGGAGATCGTGCCGGTCGGCGACGTCCGCAGGGACCAGGGCCTGCGCGAGACCACCGTCGAGGGGCTGGCCGCGCTGAAGCCGGTGGTGGAGGGCGGGCTGCACACGGCCGGCACGTCCTCGCAGATCTCCGACGGCGCGGCGGCCGTGCTGGTGATGAGCGAGACGGCGGCGCGGCGGCACGGCCTGCGGCCCAGGGCCCGCATCCTGGCGCAGGCGCTGGTGGGGGCGGAGCCGTATTATCACCTCGACGGGCCGGTGGCGGCGACGGCCAAGGCGCTCGCGTCGGCCGGGATGACGATCGGCGACATTGACAGGTTCGAGGTGAACGAGGCGTTCGCGTCGGTCGTGCTGTCGTGGGCGAGCGCGCACGAGCCCGACTTCGACCGGGTCAACGTCAACGGCGGCGCGATAGCGCTCGGCCACCCCGTGGGCGCGACAGGCGCCCGGCTCATCACCACGGCGCTGCACGAGCTCGAACGCTCCGACTCCAGCACCGCGCTCGTCTCGATGTGCGCGGGCGGCGCGCTGGCCACCGCCACCATCCTGGAACGGATCGGCTGAACGGGTATCCGGGCGCCGCACCGGGCGCTCTTACCCACGAACCACCACGAATCGGGGGCACATGAAGACCAGGCGCAGACCGTACGCTGAGCAGCGTCCGCAGGATCTCGGCGGCGGCGTGTGGAGCGTGCCGGTGCCGATCCCGGGCAACCCGCTCGGCTACACGCTCGTCTACGCCGTCGAGTCGCCCAGGGGCCCGGTGCTGATCGACGCCGGCTGGAACCACCCCGACGCGTGGGACGCGCTCACCGGCGGCCTGGCCGCGCTCGGCATCGACGTGAGCACGGTGAGCGGGGTGGTCGTCACCCATTTCCATCCCGACCACGCCGGGCTCGCCGGGCAGGTGCGCGAGGCGTCCGGCGGCTGGATCGCCATGCACGAGGACGACGCGGCGCTGGTCAGGCTCATGACCGAGTACGCGGCCGGCGAGCACGACGACTTCCAGAGCGACATGCTGCGCCGCGCGGGAGCCGACCCCGGCGAGGCCAGGCAGGCCATGGGCACCAGGCCCGTGCCGCCCGCCCTGCCCGACCGCGAGCTGCGTGACGGCGACCTGGTGGACCTGCCGGGCCGCAAGCTGCGGGCGTTCCACACGCCCGGCCACACGCCCGGCCACATCTGCCTGCATCTGGAGGACGCGGACCGGCTGTTCACCGGTGACCACGTCCTGCCCGACATCACCCCGCACGTGGGGATCTATCCGTACGATCGCGACGACGTCGATCCGCTCAGCGACTTCCTGAACTCGCTGGACCGGATCGGCGACCTCTCGGCGGTCAGTGGCCCGCTCGACGCTCTCCCCGCCCATGAGTGGATATTTCCGGATGTTGCGGCACGCGCCGCCGAGATCCGCCACCATCACGAGGAGAAACTCGAACGGCTGCGCGCCCTCCTGGCCAGGCAGGCGCAGCCGCTGACCATCTGGGAGGTCGCCGCGATGATGACGTGGAACCGGCCGTGGGACGAGCTGCCCCCGGTCCTGAGGGGCATGGCGGCCGGTGAGGCCGCGGCCCATCTGCGTACGCTGGAGGCGCGCGGTCAGGTTCGTCGCCACGCGGGGGTCGATCCGGTCCGCTTCCAGGCTCTAGACTCCTAGACATCCGATGTCTAGGGAGAAGAGCGTGGCGGTCACCGACGCGGCCATCGACAAGATCAAGCAGATGATCGTTTCCGGCGAGCTGGCGCCAGGAGACCGCCTGCCCAAGGAGGCCGACCTGGCCGAACGGCTCGGCCTCTCACGCAACTCGCTGCGCGAGGCCGTCAGGGCGCTGTCGCTCATCAACGTCCTCGACGTGCGCCAGGGCGACGGCACGTACGTCACCAGCCTTGAGCCCCGGCTGCTGCTCGACACCATGTCGTTCGTGCTCGACCTGCACCGTGACGACACCGTGCTGCAGTTCTTCGAGGTCCGGCGCATCCTCGAGCCGGCCGCCACCGCGATGGCCGCCGAACAGATGACCGACGCCGACATCGCGGAGCTGCGGGTGATCCTCGACAAGCTGCCCGAGCGGCCGACGGTCGAGGAGCTGGTGGCCAACGACCTCGAGTTCCACCACCGCATCGCGCAGGGCTCGGGCAACAGCGTGCTGTGCTCGTTCATCGAGAGCCTGTCGGGGCCGACCACCCGGGCCAGGATCTGGCGCGGCCTCACCCAGGAGGGCGCGATGGACAAGACCCGCGAGCAGCACAGCGCGATCTACGAGGCCATCGCCGGCCGCCAGGCCGACGTGGCGCGCTCGTGGGCGACCGTGCACGTCGCGGGGGTCGAGGCGTGGCTGCGGCGGGCTCTGGACATGGACTGACACATCGGAGGATTAGCCGCGATCAGCCTGCGTGGCAGCGGGTAGTACCGGTTCTGTGCCCGACAAACTGACGCAGTATCGGAGCAAACGCGACCCCGGCCGCACGCCTGAGCCCATCCCCGAAGCCCCCTCCGGCACCCCCGGCGGCAACGCGTTCGTCATCCAGGAGCACCACGCCCGCTCCCTGCACTGGGACCTGCGGCTCGAACGCGACGGCGTGCTCGTCTCGTGGGCGGTGCCCAAGGGGCTGCCCGCCGACCCTGACATCAACCATCTCGCCGTGCACACCGAGGACCACCCGATGGAGTACCTCACCTTCCACGGCGAGATCCCCAAGGGTGAGTACGGCGGCGGCTCCATGACCGTCTGGGACACCGGCACGTACGAGACCGAGAAGTGGTCGGATCGCGAGGTCAAGGTCGTGCTGAACGGCGAGCGGGCCTCCGGCCGGTTCGTGCTGTTCCGTACCCGGGGCAAGAACTGGATGATCCACAGAATGGGCTCGGCCGTCCGCGACCCGTTCCCCGGCCTCGCCCCCATGGAGCCGACCGCGCGTTCCCGGCCGCCCAAGGACGTCTCGGCGTACGCCTTCGAGTTCGCCTGGGGCGGGCGGCGGCTGCTCGTGCCGATCGACGGCGGGCGTACCGAGGCGGCCGGTGCGCACCCCTGGCTGCGCGGGCTGGCCGAGTCGTTCGGCAGCCGCACGGCGGTGCTGGACGGCGAGCTGGTCACGCTCGGCGGCGCCGAGCTGCTCGTCTTCTACGACCTCCTGTACGACGACGGCCACACGCTCACCGGCGAGCCCTACACGGTGCGGCGCGCAGCCCTGGAGGCGCTCGACCTGACCGGCGCCCACTGGCAGACCGCCCCGTCGTGGCCCGGCGACCCGGCCCCGGTCCGCCAGGCCGCCCGCGACCAGGGCCTGCCAGGCGTGGTGGCCAAACGCCTCGACTCACCGTACGAACCGGGCCCGTCGAAGCACTGGCTCTTCCTGACGTCCTAGAGAAGTCCTTCCGCGACGAGGTCCGTCCACAAGGACTCGGGGACCGGGCGCTCCAGGAGGGCGGTGTTCTCCTGGACCTCCTGGGGGGTGCGGGCGCCCACCACGATCGTGGCCACCGCCGGGTGGCGGAGGGGGAAGGCCAGCGCGGCCTGGGGCAGAGTGACGTCGTGGCGTTCGCAGACCGCGGCGATGCGCCGCGCCTTCGCCACCAGGTGCTCGGGGGCGGGCAGGTAGTCGAAGGTGCCCGCGGGCTCGTGCGTGGCGAGCAGGCCGCTGTTGAAGACGCCGGCGGCCAGCACCGCGACGCCCCGCCGCGCGCACTCCTCCAGGAGCGGCAGGCCCGACTGGTCGAGCAGCGTGTACCGGCCGGCCAGCATGACCACGTCGATGTCGGTCTCGCGGACGAACCGCAGCGGCACCTGCCACTGGTTCATGCCGACGCCGACCGCCCGGATCCGCCCCTCGGCGCGCAGCTCGGCCAGCGCCGGATAAGCCTCCTTGATCGCCTGGTCGGCGTGGTCGTCAGGATCGTGGATGAAGGCGATGTCCACGCCGGACAGCCCGAGACGGGTGAGGGACTCGGTCAGCGACGTGCGTACGCCGTCGCCGGAGAAGTCCCACACCCGCTCCAGGTCGTCGGGCTCGTCGAAGCCCAGCTCCGTGCGCCCGCCCTGCTCGGAGGAGGCGACGGAGACCGGCCGCAGCAGCCGGCCGACCTTCGTGGACAGCAGGTAACCCGACCGGCCGGCCAGCGCCGCGCCGATCCGCCGCTCCGACACGCCGAGCCCGTAGTGGGGCGCGGTGTCGTACAGGCGGATGCCGCTCTGCCAGGCGGCCTCGACGGTGGCCCGCGCCTGGTCCTCGGCCACCGCGTCGTACAGGTTGCCGATGGGCGCGCCGCCGAAGCCGACGCGGGGCAGGTCGATCCGGTCCATCAATCTTGCGCCTTTCCGCCGGCGATCCTGCTGATCATGAGTGCGATGAGGATGATCGAGCCGTAGATGACCGGCTGCCAGAAGCCTGACACCCCGATGAGGGTGAGGATGTTCTGCACGAGGCCGATCACCAGCACGCCGGTGAGCGCGCCGAGGATCGTGCCCTTGCCCCCGTCCATGCTGACACCGCCGATGACGGCCGCGGCGAACACCATGAAGATCCAGCCGACGCCCTGCTGGTTGCCGATGGCGCCGAGGCGGCCCGTCTCCAGCACGCCGGCCAGCGCGGCGAGCGTGCCGCCCAGGATGAACACGCCGTACAGCACCCGGTCGACCCGGATGCCGGCCGCGCGGGCGGCGTCGAGGTTGCCGCCGATCGCGTAGAGCGCGCGGCCGAGCCGCAGGTAGCCGAGGCCGAAGATGCCGGCCGCGAACAGCAGGCCGGCGATCCAGATGGCGGCGGGCAGGCCCAGCCACATGGCGCTGCCCAGGTAGAGGATCGAGTCGGGGAGCTCGAACAGCGTCTTGCCCTCGGTCGGTCCCTGGAGCAGCCCGTGCACGATGATCAGCATGGCCAGCGTGACGATGAACGCCGACAGCTGGAACCGTACGATCAAGAAGCCGTTGAACGCGCCGATCGCGGCTCCGACGAGCAGCGCCAGCGGGATCACCAGCACGCCGGGCAGGCCGATGCCGAAGCCGCCCGCCGACACCGGGATGACCAGCATCACCGCGATCGCCGGCGCGGTGCCGACCGTCGACTCCAGCGACAGGTCGAACTTGCCGGCGATCAGGATCATCGCCTCGGCCAGCACCAGCAGCGAGATCGCGGCCTGCTGCTGGAGCACGTTCGTCAGGTTGCCCGCCGTCAGGAAGGTCGGGTCGAGGAACGCGCCGACGACGAGCAGGAGCACGATCACCGGGACGAGCGTCAGATCGCGGAACTTGGCCAGCCGCAGCCGGGGCGCGGGAGCCGTCAAAGCAGTCACTCTTCTATGCCTTCCATCACGGCCACGAGCTCGTGGTCACTCCAGCCACGCGGCACCTCCTTGACGACCCTGCCGTGGAACATCACCAGCACCCGATCGCAGATCCGCAGGTCGTCGAGCTCGTCGGAGACCACCACGGCCCCCGCGCCGCGCTCGACGGCGTCCTCGACGGCGCCGAGCAGGGCCTGCTTGGCCTTGACGTCGACGCCGGCGGTCGGGTTGATCACCACCAGCACGGCCGGGTCGTCCACCAGCGCCCGCGCGAACACCACCTTCTGCGCGTTGCCTCCTGACAGGTCGCCTACCGGCTGGTCGGGCCCCTCGGTCTTGATGTCGAGGGAGGCGATCAGCCGCTCGGCCTCGGCGCGGCGCCGCGCGGGCGAGACCGTGCCGAAGCGGCCGAGCTTGCGGGCGATCGGGAACGTGGCGTTCTCGCCCACCGACAGCAGCGGCACGAAGCCCTCGTGGTGGCGGTCCTCCGGGACGAACCCGAGCCCGGCCCGCATCGCGGCGGGCACGTCGCCCGGTCTGACCTGGGTGCCGTTGACGGTGACCGTGCCGGCGTCCGCTTTGCGCAGCCCGACCAGCGTCTCCGCCAGGCCGACCTTGCCGCTGCTCGCCGACCCGGCCAGGCCGACGACCTCGCCCGACCTGACCGCGAGATCGACGCCGGTGTAGCGGCCGGCCAGCGACAGCCCGGCGCCCTCCAGCACGACCCGCTCGGCCGGCGTGTGCTCGCGGGCCTCGTACGCCGCCGTCGCCTCGCCGGTCATCGCGGCCACCAGCTCATCGTGCGGCAGCCCCGCGACCGGCCTGGTCAGGACGTGCCGGGCGTCGCGGAACACCGTGACGCTCTGGCAGATCTCGTAGACCTCGTCGAGGTGGTGGGAGATGTACATCATGGTGACGCCCTGCTCGCGCAGCGAGCGCATGCGCGCGAACAGGCGCTCGATCGCCGGGCCGTCGAGCCGCGCGGTCGGCTCGTCCAGGATGATGAACCGGGCGCCGAACGACAGCGCGCGGGCGATCTCCACGAGCTGGCGCTGCTCGACGCTGAGGTCGCCGGCCAGCGTCTGCGCGTCGACGTCCACCTCGTACGTGTCCAGCAACTCCCTGGCCCTGGCCCGCAGCGCCCGCCAGTTGATCGTGCGCCCTTCCGACTGGCGGTTGAGGAACAGGTTCTCGGCCACCGTCAGCGCCGGGATGATCGTGGACTTCTGGTAGACGCACGCCACCCGCCGCCGCCAGGCGTCCCGGTCGCCGAGCGCGGGCGCGGGCTCGCCTGAGAAGCGCACCTCGCCCTCGTCCGGCCGCTGCAGCCCGGTCAGGATCGACACCAGCGTGGACTTGCCGGCGCCGTTCCTGCCGACCAGCGCGTGCGTCTCGCCCTCGGCGATCGTGATGCCGGCGCCGTCGAGCGCGGTCGTCGGGCCGAAGCGCTTGACCACGTTCCTGGCTTCGACGTGGGTGCTCATCACTTGACCTGGTTGCCCCAGAGGGCCTGGTCGTCCACGTTCTCCTTCGTCACGAGCGGCGCGGGGAGCTGGTCCTCCAGGCCGTTCGGCAGCTCGATGATCGTGCTGCCGTGATCGGTCGGGCCGGGCTTGAACGTCTTGCCCTCGGCCGCGGCCTTGGCGTAGAAGAGGGCGTACTTGGCGTAGAGGTCGGCCGGCTGCGAGACCGTCGCGTCGATGTCGCCCTTACGGATCGCCTCGAACTCCTGCGGGATCCCGTCGTTGGAGATCACGAAGATGTGCTTGGGGTCGTCGGTGGGGAGCAGCAGGCCCTTCTGCTTGAGCACCTGCAGCGTCGGCGCCAGGTGCACGCCGCCCGCGTGCATATAGATGCCCTTGATGTCGGGGTTCTGCTCCAGGCGGGTCTGCAGCATCGACGCCGCCTTCGTGCCCTCCCACTCGGTCGGCTCGCTGAACACCGTGATGCCGGGGAACTTGCTCTTCATGCAGTCGAGGAACGCCTCCGACCTGTCGCGGCCGTTGATCGAGCCGAGCGAGCCCTGCAGCTGCACCACCTTGCCCTTGCCGCCGAGCTTCTCGCCGAGGAACTCGCACGCCTTGGTGCCGTACGCGCGGTTGTCGGCGCGGACGACCATGTAGACGTTGCCCTTGTCGGGACGGGTGTCCACGGTGACGACCGGGATCTTCTTGTTCTCCAGCTGCTGCAGCGTGGTGGCGACGGCGCCGGTGTCCTGCGGGGCCATGACGATGACCTTGGCGCCCTGGCCGACCAGCGCCTGCACGTTGTTGACCAGCTTGGCCACGTCGTTCTGCGAGTTCGTGGCGGGCATGAGGTCCACCTTGAGCTCGCCGGCCATCTGCGGGACGTACTTGATGTAGGAGTTCCAGAAGTCGGAGTCGGCGCGGGGATGGTCGATGCCGACCTTCCCGCCGCCGCCTCCTTCCGCCGTCGTGCCGCCTGAACCGCACGCGGTCACGACCGCCAGCATGGCCGCTGCCGCGACCGCCCGTCCGAATCTCATGGGGGGTACCTTCCTTAGTTGCCTGGCCCTCCGGTCGGAGGGCCGTCGGCCGGCGACCTGCGGGGCCGCCGGCCATCGGTCGGCGCATCTACGGCCGTGCCGCCCTTCGGCGGCGGCTGTTCAGTTGGCGGGGCGCAGTCGCAGGCCCTGCATGCCGCCGTCCACCGCGAGCGCGGTGCCCGTGGTCGAGGCGGACTCGGGGCTCGCGAGGTAGGCGATCGCCGCGGCGACCTCCTCGGCGCTGACCAGGCGGCCCATCGGCTGCCTGGCGTTGAGCGCCGCGCGTTCGGCCTCGGGGTCGTCGGCCGCCTCCAGCAGCCTCGCCACCCACGGGGTGTCGGCGGTGCCCGGATTGACGCAGTTGACCCTGATGCCCTCGCGGATGTGGTCGGCGGCCATGGCGAGCGTCAGCGACAGCACCGCGCCCTTGGTAGCGCTGTAGAGGGCCCGCTGGGGCAGCCCCGCGGTGGCCGCGATCGAGCAGGTGTTGACGATCGCGGCATGCTCCGACCTGCGCAGGTACGGCAGCGCCGCCCGCGCGACCCGGACCATGCCGAGGACGTTCACGTCGAACACCCGATGCCATTCGCTGTCCGGGTTGTCCTCGATCGTGCCCTGGGCTCCGATGCCGGCGTTGTTGACCAGCACGTCGATGCCGCCCAGCCGCTCGGCCGCCTCCGCCACCGCGGCGCGTACCGCGGCGTCGTCCGTGACGTCGGCCTTGATGCCGATGAACGGCTCGCCCGGCGGGTTGAGGTCGAGGCAGGCGACCCGCATGCCGCGCCCCGCGAGCGCCGACGCCGCCGCCAGGCCGATCCCCGAGCCGCCGCCGGTCACGACCGCCTTCAGCGCGTCACTCATGCGTCCCTCCAGACCTCGCCGCCGGGGAAGGTGTGGGCCGCGATCGACTCCTCGCGCAGCTCCGCGCTGAACCCGGGCCGCGACGGGGCCGCGTATCTGCCGTCCTTGATGACCACCGGGTCGACGAAGTGCTCGTGGAGGTGGTCGACGTACTCGATGACGCGGCCGTCCATCGTGCCGGTGACCGCCACGTAGTCGAACATCGACAGGTGCTGCACCAGCTCGCACAGCCCCACGCCGCCCGCGTGCGGGCACACCGGCACCCCGAACTTGGCCGCCAGCAGCAGGATCGCGAGGTTCTCGTTCAGCCCGCCCACCCTGGCCGCGTCGATCTGCACGTACGACAGCGCCTCGGCCTGCAACAACTGCTTGAAGACGATGCGGTTCTGGACGTGCTCGCCGGTCGCCACCGGGATCGGCGCGATGCCCCGCGCGATCGCCGCGTGCCCCAGCACGTCATCGGGGCTCGTCGGCTCCTCGACCCAGTGCGGCTCGAACTCGCGCAGCGCGTTCACCCACTCGATGGCCGAGCCGACGTCCCAGCGCTGGTTCGCGTCGATGGCGATCGGGAAGCCGGCGCCGCACACCTCCCTGGCCACCCTGAAGCGCCGCCTGTCGTCCTCCAGGTCCGCGCCCACCTTGAGCTTGATCTGGTCGAAGCCCTGCTCAAGCGCCTCCTTGCAGAGCCGGCGCAGCTTCTCGTCGTCGTAGCCGAGCCAGCCTGGCGACGTCGTGTACGCCGGATAGCCGGTCTCCTGCAGCCGCGCGATGCGCTCCGCCTTGCCGTCCTCCGCCGCGCGCAGGATCTCCAGGGCGTCGTCCCTGGTGAGCGCGTCGCTCAGGTAGCGGAAGTCGATCAGCTCGACGATCTCCTCCGGCGACATGTCCGCGAGCAGCCGCCAGAGCGGCTGGCCGGCCCGCTTCGCCTTCAGATCCCACAGCGCGTTGACCACGGCGGAGATCGCCATGTGCATGACGCCCTTCTCCGGGCCCAGCCAGCGCAGCTGCGAGTCGTTGATCAGCTCCTTGTAGAGCGCGCCGAGGTCCTCGACGTCCTTCCCGATCACGTACGGCCGCAGCGCGCCGATCGCCGCCGTCTGCACGTCGTTGCCCCGGCCGATGGTGAACGCGAACCCGTGGCCCTCGTACCCGTCGTCCGTCTTGAGCACCACGTACGCGGCGGAGTAGTCGGGGTCGGGGTTCATCGCGTCGGAGCCGTCGAGCTCGCGGGACGTCGGGAAACGCACGTCGTGCGTCTCCATGCCCACGATCCGGTACGCCGAGGTCGTCATGCCTGCCCCACCGTCTGCCGCTGCCGGCCGAGGCCCTCGATCTCCAGCTCCATCACGTCACCCGCGCGCAGGTACGGCTGACCCGGCATGCCCATAGCGACGCCGGCCGGCGTCCCGGTGTTGATCACGTCGCCCGGCTCCAGCACCATGAACTGGCTCAGGTACCGGACGACCTCCGCCACGTCGAAGATCATGTTCTTGGTGTCGCCGTCCTGGCGCAGCTCGCCGTTCACCCACAGGCGCATCGCCAGGTTCTGCGGGTCGCCCACTTCGTCGGCCGTCACCAGCCAGGGACCCAGCGGGTTGAACGTCTCGCACGACTTGCCCTTGTCCCACTGGCCGCCGCGCTCAAGCTGGAACTCCCGCTCGGAGACGTCGTTCGAGATCGCGTACCCGGCGACGACCCCCAGCGCCTCCTCCCGGCTGCCGAGGTAGCGGGCCTCCCGCCCGATCACGATGGCCAGCTCCACCTCCCAGTCGGTCTTCACGCTGCCGCGGGGCACGAGCACCTCGTCGTACGGGCCGACCATGGTGTTGCTCGCCTTCATGAACACCACCGGCTCCGCGGGCACCGCCGCGCCCGACTCGGCGGCATGGTCGCTGAAGTTCAGCCCGATGCACACGATCTTTCCCGGCCGCGCGATCGGCGCCCCGACCCTCAGCCCCTCGGCCTCCACGACGGGCAGGTCGCCCCGCTCCAGCGCCTCTCTGACCCGCGCCACTCCCCCGGAGGCGAGAAAAGCCCCGTCGATCTCGGGTACGCCAATGTCACGCAGATTGCCGGCGTCGTCCATGACCACCGGCCGCTCCTGGCCGACAGGTCCTACTCGCAGCAGCTTCACACCGCATCCTTCACCTATACATCGGATGTCTCGCCTCACGATGCTCGTGCGACAAAGTGCAACGTGTCAAGAGGCGCAGTGTCGTCCGATGTTTCCAGGCGAGCCTTGATCCGATGCCTGTGGGGCAGTTGAGACCCCACACACCCCCAAAACCACTCACTTCCGCCACCACCGTCCGCCAGGCACCGACCACCGCCCACCGGGCACTGGTCACTGGTCACTGGTCACTGGTCACTGGTCATGGACACCGGCCACCGGACACTGCAGAACATCCGGATATAACCTCAAACGCCACCCGATATACCCCTTTCGCCTTCCTTCCCGCCATCACACTTCACCCCCTACCAAGCCCGCCACCAGCACCAGCGGGAGCACATCAAAAGCGCATCGGGAGTCGTCCCCGCCCCTCCTTGACGGGCGTACAGTGGCGTAATAGAACACGTTTCAAGTACGGTGTCGATTACCCAACCAAGCGCTTGACCTACGAGGTGACCCCGCGTGCATATCGACCTGGTCGACAGGGACCTTTACGCGACCGCTGGACCACCCCACGCCCAGCTCGCCTGGCTGCGCGCGAATTCCCCGGTCCACTGGCACGAGGGCGACCCGGGCTTCTGGGCCGTGACGCGCTACGACGACGTCGTCCACGTGTCGCGCCACTCCGAGCTCTTCTCCTCCCACCGCAGGCTCGCCCTCTTCGACGAGCTGGAGGAGGACCAGATCGCGCTGCAGCGTCTCATGATGCTCAACCAGGACCCGCCCGAGCACACGCGCCGGCGCGCCCTGGTGAACCGGGGCTTCACCCCGCGCACGATCGGCGCCCTCGAACAGCACATCCGCGACATCTGCGACGACCTCCTCGACAAGGTCACGGGCGAGGTCGACTTCGTCACCGAGGTCGCCGCACCCCTCCCCTTGTACGTGATCTGCGAACTCCTCGGGGCCCCGGTCGAAGACCGAGACAAGCTGTTCAACTGGTCGAACCGCATGATCGGCGCCCAGGACCCCGACTTCGCCCCCAGCCCGGAAGAGGGCTCGGACGCGGCCATGGAGGTGTACGCGTACGCCAACCAGCTGGCCGCCCAGCGCAAGGCCAACCCCAGGAACGACATCGTCACCCGGCTCCTCCAGCCCAACGAGAACGGCGAGACGCTCGCCGAGGATGAGTTCGACCTGTTCGTCCTCCTTCTGGTGGTGGCCGGCAACGAGACCACGCGGAACGCGGCCTCAGGCGGCATGCTCGCCTTCTTCGAGCACCCCGACCAGTGGGACCGGCTGGTCGCCGACCCCACGCTGGCGAAGACGGCGGCCGACGAGATCGTCCGCTGGGTCTCCCCCGTGAACCTCTTCCGCCGCACCTCGACCGCCGACCAGGTGCTCGGGGGCCAGAAGATCAAGGCGGACGACAAGGTCGTCGTCTTCTACGCCTCCGCCAACCGCGACACCTCCGTCTTCCCGGACGGCGACACCTTCGACATCGGCCGCGACCCGAACCCGCACATCGGCTTCGGCGGCGGCGGCGCCCACTTCTGCCTCGGCAACCACCTCGCCAAACTGGAACTCCGCATCCTCTTCGAGCAGCTGGCCCGCCGCCACCCCCGCATCCACCAATCAGGCGCCCCCCGCCGCCTCCGCTCGAACTTCATCAACGGCATCAAGGAACTCCCCGTAACCATTGGCTAGCTGTACTGCGCGGTCAGGGACGTCGGTATGTGCTCCGCCGACCGGTGGCGCTCGGGTTAGCGGTAGCGGGGTTCGCGGTAGCGGGGTTTGCGGTAGCGGGGTTTGCGGCGGGCGGCGCGGATTCGGGAGAGGATGCGGGTTGTTCCTCGGGGGCCTGGTTGCCAGCCTTGTTCGATCAACGTGTCGGCCACCTGGTGGAGGAGGTCGGCTATCTGGGCGGGGATGACGTCTCGGCGGACGGCTATCACTCGCCAGAACCGCATTCGGTTCGAAGGTGCCTGCTGCCTGGAGCGGCTGCTCCCTGCGACCAGCCCCTGCGCCACTCTGCGGCCGGTTCCTGCGGCCGCTCTACGGGCGGCTTTCCTCCCGTCAGGGGTGGAGAGTGAGGCCCTTGAGGGATTTGTCCATGGGGGTTTTGGGGCCGTACAGGGCCAGTCCGACCAGGTTGAGGTCCTCGGCCGGGTACGCGCGTACGGCGGCCCTGTTGTCCTCGTCGTTGCCCGTCTTGAACATGTCCTCCGTGTAGACGGCCACGCCCAGCCCCCGTCCCACGGCCTTCTCGCGGACCTTGCGCAGCGTGGCGAGG
Source organism: Nonomuraea sp. NPDC004580 (assembly GCF_040609855.1). NCBI lineage: Bacteria > Bacillati > Actinomycetota > Actinomycetes > Streptosporangiales > Streptosporangiaceae > Nonomuraea > Nonomuraea sp. NPDC004580. Next base: position 118,157 of record NZ_JBEXLH010000006.1, read on the forward strand.
TCCGCCTGGTAGATGACCACGGGCTGGCGGAACATCGGCAGATACGTGTTCCCCGACCCGTCCTCGTAATCGTCCCCCATCACCTCCGCCCGCCCGCCGGCGATGGCGCCGGCGAGGAAGGCGGTGACGTTCAAGCGTTGCCAGGCGGCGAGGTCCGAGCGGACGACGATGCCGATCTTGGTGTCGAAACGCATGGTCAGCAGGATTCCGGGACGGAAAGGCCCGTGTCTTGAACGCTCGTGCGCCGGCCCGGAGAGCCGGTGCAGCTAGGCGGTGATGATCGGCTGCCAACCCGGGATCTCGTGGTAGCGGCGCAGCTCCGCCAGCCCCGACACGAACCCGCCCCACGCCGCGTACGGCGGCCGCGACTCGTCGAAGCCGCTCTGCACAAGAGTCAGCCGCGTCTTACCGCCGGACCCCTCCAGCTCCCACGAGCCCACGCCGTTCTCGCCCCAGCCGACGGAGAGCTTGCGGGCGGGCTCCAGCTCCAGGATCTTCGCCGGGTCAGGGTCGTTGTCGAGGCCGCCCATGGCGAACCGCCCGCCGACCTGCGGCTCGATCTCGATGGGGAAGCCGAACCACTTGGAGACCGCCTCGGAGGAGGTGAGCGACTCGAAGACCTGCTCGGGCGAGGCCGCGATCTCGACGGTGGTGCGCATCTCCGCCGAGGCGAAGTCGATCTTGTCGGTGAGCGGGCGGCCTTCGAGGTGCTCGGCGAGGTTGGTGAGCACCAGGCACCAGTACGTCTGCAGCACACCCCTGATGCTCTTGCCGGTGATGACGTCCTGGAAGTCGAAGTGCGTCTGCGACAGCGTCACCACGGTGTGCTCGCCGTCGGCCTCCCAGGTCAGCTCACTGGTGGTCTCCTCGCCGTCGAGCAGCCAGGCGAAGCGCAGCGTACGCTCGTCGGCGTGCAGCAGCCGCTGGTGCGGCGCGTCACCCTCGGGCGTCGTACGCCCCCAGAACCCGAAGCGTCCTTCGGCGAGGTTCACGTCCACGTGCTCGGCCAGCCACCCGCGCAGCACCTCGGGGTCGGTGAGCGCGCGGCGCACCTCCTCGACGCCGGCGGGGATGCGGGCACGCACGATCAACGGCTCAGACATCGTCTCGTTCTCCTTCTGGCTGGGGTGCGGCATGGGGGTAGCAGGCGATGGCCAGCTTGAAGGCGTCGCCTTCGTCCCCGCCGTATCGGGTGAAAAGGTCCTGCAGCAGGGTCTGCAGCTCGTTCAGGAACTCCTGGCGTCGCTCAGGGCGCACGTGGATCTCGCCGGACAGCCCGATGGACGGCAGCTCGGGGGCGCCGCGGTCGAGCGCCGCGATGTCGGCCTGCACCTCCTCCATGAGGTCGAGCAGGTAGCCGAGGCTCAGCTCGTCGCGGGCCTTGCGCAGCCCGATGCGGCCGACGAGGCGGGGCGACAGCCAGTACGACCGTGCGCCCGCCTGGTAGATGCCCTCGTGGACGCCGCGCACCTTGCGCTCGGCCACCAGGTCCACCAGGCCCGCGTCGACCAGGCGCTTGACGTGGTAGTAGACCCGCTGCGGCGTCTGGCCGAGTCTTTCCGCCACCTCTGAGCAGGTGCGGGGCTCGGCCAGCTGCCGCAGCACCTCCACGCGCTGCGGCTTGAGCAGGGCTTCTGCCTGCTCGATCTCTTCCAGGTACAGGACATCTCTCATCGCAAAAAGGATTCTTTACGTAAAAACTCTCTTTGTCAATAGAGTGGAGGGGTGACGCACGACTGGTCCCGCTACTGGAGGTCGCCCGACCGGCCGCTCGAGGCCATGCACGCGCACTTCGAGCGGCACGTCTACCACCGGCACAGCCACGAGACCTACTCCTTCGGGGTCACGGAGCACGGGGCGCAGGCGTTCACGTGCCGGGGGGCGGCGCACACGAGCGCGGCCGGCATGGTCATGGCCTTCAATCCCGAGGACCCGCACGACGGGCACGCCGCGAACGCGCTCGGCTTCACGTACCGGATGGTGCACATCGGCCCGCCCTGGTGACGGACGCGCTGGAGGACGCCACGGGCCGCCGCGCGGGCCTGCCGCTCTTCGCCAGCCCCGTGGTGGACGATCCGGCGCTCGCGGGCGCGCTACGCGCCCTGCACGCCGCGCTCCTCGACGACCGCGCGACCGCCCTGCGCCGTGACGAGCTGCTCACCGCCACGGTCGCGGCCATCGTACGTCGCGCCGCCGTCTCCCCCGTGAGCACCGCCCGCGTACGCCACGACGCCATGGCCGCCCGTGCCAGGAGCGTCCTGCACGACCGCCTGACCGACGACCTCACCATCGACGACCTCGCCACGGCGGCGGGCGCCAGCCGGTACGCCGTCTACCGCGCCTTCCACGCCGCCTACGGCATGGCGCCCAGTGACTACCAGCGCCAGCTCAGGCTGAGGAGGGCCCGCGACCTGATCGCCACCGGCACGCCCATCGCGGGGGCGGCCGCCGCGGCCGGCTTCGCCGACCAGAGCCACCTCACCCGCTGGTTCACCCGCTACTACGGCCTGACCCCTGGGGCCTACCGCGCCGCGCTCACTCGTTGAGCGCGCCGTAAGAGGCGAAGCGCGGTGAGGAGCCAGGTACGAAAGGAGAGGGAGAGGTCATAAGGGGGAAGAAGGGGACGCCGCCGCGCGGCCGGAGCAAGCGGGGCGGCGCCGGAGGGGTCGCCGCCCCGATCAGGGCCAGGAGCTGTCGTCGTGGAGGTCGCCGCCGTCCCTCAGCAGACGCAGATCTGCTTCGACCATCATGGCGACCAGTTCGTCGAACGACACCTTGGGCTCCCAGCCGAGCTGGGCCCGTGCCTTCTTCGGGTCGGCGCAGAGGAGGTCGACCTCGGCGGGGCGGTGCAGGGTCTGGTCGGTGACGACGTACTGCTCCCAATCCAAGCCGGCCGCGCTGAACGCGGCCTCCACCAGCTCCCTGACCGACTTCATCCGGCCGGTGCCGATGACGTAGTCCTCGGGGGTGGCGGCCTGCAGCATCAGGTGCATGGCCTTGACGTAGTCGCCGGCGAAGCCCCAGTCGCGGCGCGCCTCCAGGTTCCCGAGGCGCAGCTCGTCCGCCAGCCCGAGCTTGATCCGGGCGACGCCGAGCGAGACCTTCCTGGTGACGAACTCGGCCCCGCGCCGCGGCGACTCGTGGTTGAACAGGATGCCGGAGACGGCGAACATCCCGTACGACTCGCGGTAGTTCTGGGTGAGGAAGTGCCCGTACGCCTTGGCGACGCCGTACGGGGAGCGCGGGTGGAAGGCGGTGCGCTCGTTCTGCGGGGTCTCGCTGACCTGCCCGAACATCTCAGAGGACGAAGCCTGATAAAAGCGGATCTGTCCGGACGCCGACCCGCCCCGCGACACCCCGGAACACACCCGGATCGCCTCCAGCATCCGCAGCACGCCCATCCCGGTCACCTCGGCCGTGAGCTCCGCCTGCTCCCACGACATCGGCACGAACGAGATCGCGCCCAGGTTGTAGACCTCATCGGGCTGAACGCGTTCCACCGCCGAGATCAGCGACCCCTGGTCGAGCAGATCACCCCGCACCACCTGAACGTCGGCGAGCAGCTTGCGCATCCGCGACACGCGCGGGTTCGCCTGCCCGCGGGCCAGCCCCCACACCTCGTACCCCTGCTCCAGAAGGTGCTCCGCCAAGTAGGAACCATCCTGGCCGGTGATGCCGGTGATCAGAGCGCGCCTGGCCAAGGGGTCCTCCAACGATCGCCTGCCCCATCCCTTAGGGACGGAATGTACCGCCAAGCACCTCTTTGAGGTACCGAGCCGCCTAGAACACGTTCCACCGAACCACGCTCGGTCACGGCAACGTCGCAGTTCGCACGACCTGTGAGCCCGGTTGTGAACAATTCCAGCCGACCTACCGAATGGTAGCCTTTTCGGACTAAGGTCATCTTTCACGGTACACGCCCGACTCCGGGCCCTACCGGCGGAGAAAGGGGTGTCCGTGCGGGAGCCAAAGCTGCGGATCGCGCTTCTGTCCTACCGCAGCAAGCCCACCTGCGGTGGTCAGGGTGTCTACCTCCGTCATCTGAGCCGGGAGCTCGTGGCGCTCGGGCACCACGTCGAGGTCTTCTCCGGCCAGCCGTACCCCGAGCTGGACGAGGGCGTCATCCTGCGGGAGGTGCCGAGCCTCGACCTCTACCGCGACGAGGACCCGTTCCGAACCCCCAAGCTGCACGAATACCGCGACTGGATCGACTGGCTGGAAGTCGGCACGATGTGGACGGCCGGCTTCCCCGAGCCGCTGACGTTCACCCTGCGGGCCTACCGCGAGCTGAAGAAGCGCGTCGGCGACTTCGACGTCGTCCAGGACAACCAGACGCTCGGCTACGGCCTGCTCGGCATCCAGCGCCTGTTCCCCGTGGTCGGGACCATCCACCACCCGATCAGCGTGGACCGCCGCATCGAGCTGGAGGCCGCCGAAGGCGCCAAGAAGCTGAGCCTGCGCCGCTGGTACGGCTTCGTGAAGATGCAGTCCCGCGTCGCTCCCAGGCTCAGGCCCATCCTCACCGTCAGCGAGTCGTCGCTGGCCGACATCCACCGCGACTTCAACGTCCCCCAGGCCAACATGCGCCTGATCCCGCTCGGCGTGGACACCCGCTACTTCCACCCGCGCCCCGGCAAGCCCCGCCGCAAGGGCTCGATCGTGGCCGTGGCCAGCGCGGACTCCCCCATGAAGGGCGTCGCTACGCTGCTGCGCGCGGTGGCCAAGCTCGCCACCGAGCGCGACGTGAACCTCACCGTCGTCAGCAAGCCCACCCCGGGCGGTCCCACCGAGCAGCTCGTCCAGGAGCTGTCGCTGCGGGACCGGGTGCGCTTCGTGCACGGCATCTCCGACGACGAGCTGGGCGAGCTGATCGCCACCTCGGAGATCTCCGTCGTGCCCTCCCTGTACGAGGGCTTCTCCCTGCCGGCCGTCGAGCACATGGCCTGCGGCACGCCGCTGGTCGCCAGCCGTACGGGCGCGCTGCCCGAGGTGGTCGGCGACGCCGCCGTGCAGGTGCCGCCGGGCGACGCCGAGGAGCTGGCCGCGGTGCTGCGCCGGCTGCACGACTCCCCCGAGGAGCGCGAGCGCGTGGGCAAAGCGGGATACGACCGCGTCATGGAGCGCTACACCTGGCAGGTCGTGGCCAAGCGGACCGTCGAGGCGTACCACGAGGCCATCGACAACCACAAGAGGAGAGGCTAAGCAGTGCTGACCGTGGACTTCGCCCGGCTTCCCGTGGGCCCCGGCGTGCGCGTGCTCGACCTGGGCTGCGGCGGCGGCAGGCACGCGTTCGAGGTGCTCCGCAGGGGCGCCGACGTGACCGCGTTCGACATGGACCAGGCGGAGCTGGACGGCGTCGCGGCCATGTTCACGGCGATGGACAAGGCGGGCGAGGTGCCGGACGGCGCCACCGGCGAGATCGTCCAGGGCACGGCGCTGGACATGCCGTTCGAGGACGGCAGCTTCGACCGGGTGATCGCGGCCGAGGTGCTGGAGCACATCCCCGACGACATGACGGCCATGCGCGAGATCTTCCGCGTGCTGCGCTCCGGCGGCACGGCGGCGGTCACGGTGCCGAGCTTCCTGCCCGAGCGGATCTGCTGGGCGCTGGACGAGGCGTACCACACGGCGCCCGGCGGCCACGTCCGCATCTACACGCTGGCCGAGCTGTCGGCGAAGCTGAAGTCGGTCGGGTTCGAGATCGGCCCGCACCACCACGCCCACGGCCTGCACGCGCCCTACTGGTGGATCAAGTGCGCGGTCGGCGTGAACAACGACGACCATCCCCTCGCCAAGGCCTACCACCAGCTGCTGGTGTGGGACATCATGAAGCGCCCCGCCGCGACCAGGATCGCCGAGAGCCTGCTCAACCCGGTCATCGGCAAGAGCGTGGTCCTCTACATCAGGAAGCCATGATCTCCCGCGCGGAGGTCGTGCGGACGGCCGAGAGCATCGCAGCGATCCAGCAGGACGACGGCGGCGTTCCGTGGCCCGAGGGCCACGTCGACGCGTGGAACCACGTCGAGTGCCTGATGGCGATGTCCGTGGCGGGCCTGCGCGAGCCGGTACGCAGCGGCTACGCCTGGCTGGCCCGGCACCAGCGCCCCGACGGCTCCTGGCCGATGAAGCTGGTGGACGGCGTCGCGGCGGAGCGGGGCGGCGAGAGCAACCACGCCGCCTACGTCGCCGTCGGCCTGTGGCACCACCACCTCGTCACCGGCGACCAGGGCTTCACCGAGGAGCACTGGCCGATGGTCAAGGCGGCCCTCGACTACGTGGCGGGGCTGCAGACCGAGCGCGGCGAGATCGTCTGGGAGTGCGACGCCGAGGGCAGGGCCGCCTCGTACGCGCTGCTGACCGGCTGCTCCTCCATCCACCAGGGGCTGCGCTGCGGCGTACGGCTGGCCGAGCACCTGGGCGACCCGCAGCCGCACTGGGAGCTGGCCGCCGGCCGCCTGGCGCACGTGGTGGCGGCGCACCCTGAGGCGTTCGCCGACAAGAGCCGCTTCTCGATGGACTGGTACTACCCGGTGCTGGGCGGCGCCGTACGCGGGCGGCAGGCGCTGGAGCTGCTGGAGCGCGAGTGGGCCACGTTCGTGGTGCCGGGGCTCGGCATCCGGTGCGTCTCCGACCAGCCGTGGGTCACCGGGGCCGAGACGTGCGAGCTGGTGCTGGCGCTCGACGCGCTGGGCGACGGCGAGCGGGCCCGCGCGCTCTTCGCCGACGTGCAGCACCTGCGGCACGAGGACGGCTCGTACTGGACGGGCTGGCAGTTCGCCAACCGCAGGCACTTCCCGCACGAGCGCTCCGGCTACACCGCCGCGGCGGCGGTGCTGGCGGCCGACGCGCTGCTCGGGCTGTCGCCGGGCGCCGGGATCTTCCGCGACGTGGACGGGACCGCGGTGTCGGATCCCGAGGTGTGCGGATGCGCCGCCGTACGCGGGGCCGAAGAAGGCCGCTGACCGGGGCACAAGCGCTTTTGCCGGTTCTTTGCCGGGGAAATCCGGTGCGCCGCCGCCGAACGCCGCAATGGGGTTACTAGTTTCGTGTCTGGCCGTACGAGGCGTCTTCGGGGGAAGCGTGGGCGACACGGGCACAACTTCGTTCTTGGACCAGGTCAAGACCGAGCCGACAACCCTGCCGGCGCTCTCGCGCCCGAAGGGGCTGCTGAGATGGCTGGCGAAGGACCCGCTGGAGTCCGATCTGAGCCGGCGCAGGTTCCGGCTCAGGGGCGGCGCTCCCCGTACGGTCTTCGGCAAGGCCGAGCAGTCGTACGTCTTCGGCTTCAACGCGGCGATCTCCCGCGAGGTCGAGAAGGTCGAGGAGATCCCGCAGGAGCAGCGGCCCTTCGGCTATGAGGGAGCCGCCGCCGCGTGCACCGTGCTCGACCTGCTCACATTGACTCGGGGCCGGCGCCTTCACGAGCTACTGGCCGGCCCCGCCCAGCATCACCGCCACGCCGCGTACGTCGGCGCCGGGCGCGGCTACGCGCTGCTGCGGCTGCGCCCGGTGTGGGGCGCGCGGCGGGCGCACCCGCTGCTGCGCTGGCTGGCCGTGGACGGGTTCGGCTTCCAGTGGGGCCTGTCCAGGACCGACCGCATGGTGGGCGAGCGCACGATGCCCGACCTGCTGACCAGGGCGCACTGCGCGGTGTTCGACCAGGGGCTCGGGCGGCTGCTGTGGTATCACGACTGCGCCTCGCCCGACGACGTGGCGGCGCGCATCGCGAGCTACCCGCCCTCGCGCCGGGCCGACCTGTGGAGCGGGGTCGGGTTCGCGGCGACGTACACCGGCGGCGCCGAGGCCGACGAGCTGTGGTGGCTGACCGAGCACGCGGGGGGCGACGGGTTCCGTGCGTACCTGGCGCAGGGCTGCGCGTTCGCGGTCAGCGCGCGGCTGCGCTCGGGGCTGCTGCCGGACCACCTGGCGCAGGCCGTGCCGATCCTGGCGGGCACCGAGGCCGACGAGGCGGCCGCGTGGACGGACGAGGCGCTCATCGCGCTCGGCCACGAGGCGCACACCCACGAGGACTTCCAGAAGTGGCAGGCGCGGATCCGCGGCGCCTGGACCCGCCGCCACCGCTGCTGAACGCTCAGACGCCGGGTGCGACGCGCTCCAGCACGCGCAGCGACCCGGTCACCGACACCTCTTTGAACGCGCCGGAGGCCAGGGCCCGCAGGTAGACCCGGTAGGGGGCCTGGCCGCCGTCGGCCGGGTCGGGGTAGATGTCGTGGAAGACGAGCGCGCCGCCCTCCATGACGTGGGGCGCCCAGCCCTCGTAGTCGCGGGTGACCGGCTCGTCGGAGTGGCCGCCGTCGATGAACAGCAGGCCGAGCGGGGTGTTCCAGAGCCGGGCCACCTGCTCGGAGCGCCCGACGACGGCGATCACCTCGTCCTCGAGCCCGGCCGCGGCGATCGTGGCGCGGAAGACCGGCAGCGAGTCCATCTTGCCGAAGCGCGGATCGACCAGGCTCGGGTCGTGGTGCTCCCAGCCGGGCTGGATCTCCTCCGAGCCGCGGTGATGATCGACGGTGACGACGACGGAGCCGGTCTGCCGGGCCGCCGCGCCGAGGTAGACGGCCGACTTGCCGCAGTAGGTGCCGATCTCGCCGATGGGGCCGAGCGTGGCGTAGCGGCGGGCCGTCTCGTAGAGGGCCAGGCCCTCGTCGTCAGGCATGAATCCCTTGGCCTCGCGGGCCGCGCGCAGCAGCTCTGGCGGCATCGTCATAGCCCCTGACCCTAGCCGAACCGAACAACATTCCGCCGGGCTCTTGCCGGGCCGTTCTGGAACCTGTTCTACTTGGCACGTGAATCAGCGCGCTCGCATCGCGATGCCGGACGACGACGTCGCCGCGTTCCTCGAGAACTCCGGCAAACTGCAGCTGGCCACCATCAATCCTGACGGAACACCGCACCTGATCACCATGTTCTACGGCCTCGACGAGGGCCGCATCGCGTTCTGGACGTACGCCAAGTCCCAGAAGGCCAGGAACCTCGCCCGCGACCCCCGCGTGAGCTGCCTCGTCGAGGCCGGCGAGAGCTACGACGAGCTGCGCGGCGTGCTCGTCTACGGCACCGCCACGCTCGTGGACGACCGCGACCACGTCATGGCCATCGGGCTCAAGGTCGCCCGCCGCACGACGCCGGGCGTGGCCGACGAGCTGCTGCTCCCGTACGTGGAGAAAACCGGGCTCAAGCGGGTTGCGTACGTCGTCGAGAGCACCAAAGTGGTCTCATGGGATCACAGGAGGCTCAGATGAAGGTGAAGGTCGACGAGCTGGTCTGCGAGGCCAACGCCGTGTGCATGGGGCTCGCGCCCGAGGTGTTCGAGGTGGACGACGACGACCAGCTCCACATTCTGCTCCCCGAACCACCCCCCGAGTTGCAGGACCGCGTCCGCCACGCGGTCAGGTCCTGCCCCAAAGCCGCCCTGTCCATCGAGCCGTCCATTGAGCCGTCCATCGAGGACTAGCCCCCCAGCACGAGGAGGAACCTCATGCGCGCCGCGATCCTGCACGCCGTAGGCACCGACAGCAAGCTCGACCTCCGCGACGACGTCACCCTGGCCCCCGTCGGGCCGGCCGACGTGCGCGTCAGGATCCGGGCCACCGGCGTGTGCCACTCGGACCTGTCGGCCATGTCCGGCGTGCTGCCGCAACCGGTGCCGCTCATCCCTGGCCACGAGGGCGCGGGCGAGGTGGTCGAGGTGGGCGAGCACGTCAGCACCGTCGAACCGGGCGACCACGTGGTCATCAGCTGGCGCCCGGCGTGCGGCGAGTGCGACCTGTGCGTGGGCGGGCAGCCGTACCTGTGCATGAAGTACGTGATCGAGTCCTTCAGCAAGGGCAACTTCCGCTTCGGCGGCGACGGGGCGACGGCGTTCGGCATGGCCGGCTGCGGCACCTGGGCGGAGGAGGTGATCGTGCCCTGGCAGGGCGCGATCAAGATCGACGAGGACGTGCCGTGGGAGGCGGCGGCGCTGATCGGCTGCGGCATCACCACCGGTGTCGGCGCGGCGATCAACACCGCGAAGGTGCGGCCGGGCTCGACGGTCGTGGTGATCGGCTGCGGCGGCGTCGGCCTGTCGGTCATCCAGGGCGCCCGCGTCTCCGGCGCCAGGACGATCCTGGCCGTGGACCCGCTGGTGTCCAAGCACGAGCTGGCCAGGAAGGTCGGCGCCACCCACACCGCCACCCCCGAGCAGGTGCCGGAGTCGCTCAGCGAGCTCACCGGCGGCGCGGGCTTCGACTACGGCTTCGAGGTGGTCGGCAAGTCCGCCACCATCCAGAGCGCGTGGCAGCTCACCCGCGCGGGCGGCGACGTGATCGTGGTCGGGGCGGGCGCGATGGACGACATGGTGTCGATCTCTGCGTTCAGCCTGCTGTTCGACGGCAAGAACCTGCTGTCCAGCCTGTACGGCGAGGCCGACGTGCGGCACGACTTCCCGTACTTCGCCAAGCTCTACAAGGCCGGCCTGCTCGACCTCGAGTCGATGATCAGCTCCCGCATCCGGCTCGGCGACCTCAACGAGGCCGTCGAGGCGCTGCGCGGCGGCGAGGTGCTGCGGCAGATCGTCATCATGGACTGAGACTCCACGACATAGGCACGACATGCGCCGGCCGGCGCCTTCCGGAGGAAGGGAGGCGCCGGCCGGTTCGGTCCCCCGCCGCTCAGGTGGTGGAGAAGGCGGCGTCGAAGGCCGTGGTGGGCGGGGTGATGGCGTTGAGCTTACGGATGTAGCCCAGCGCCTCCTTGGCCCCGTCGAGCCGGTCCATGCCGGCGTCCTCCCACTCGACCGAGATCGGCCCCTCGTAGCCGATCGCGTTGAGTGCGCGGAAGCAGTCCTCCCACGGCACGTCGCCGCGGCCGGTCGAGACGAAGTCCCAGCCCCTGCGCATGTCGGCCCACGGCAGGTGCGACGACAGGCGGCCCTTGCGGCCGTCGCCGACGCGGAGCCGGGTGTCCTTGCAGTCGACGTGGTAGATGCGGTCCTTGAAGTCGAGGATGAACCCGACCGGGTCGAGGTCCTGCCACACCATGTGCGAGGGGTCCCAGTTGAGGCCGAACGCCGGCCGGTGGCCGATGGCCTCAAGGGTGCGCACGGTGGTGTGGTAGTCGTAGGCGATCTCGCTCGGGTGCACCTCGTGGGCGAAGCGCACCCCGACCTCGTCGAAGACGTCGAGGATCGGGTTCCAGCGGTCGGCGAAGTCCTGGTAGCCCGCGTCCACCATCGAGGCGGGCACCGGCGGGAACATCGCGACCGTGTGCCAGATCGACGAGCCGGTGAAGCCCACCACGGTGTCCACGCCGAGCGCCGCCGCGGCGCGCGCGGTGTCCTTCAGCTCCTCCGCCGCCGCCTGGCGCACCGACTCGGGGTCGCCGTTGCCCCAGATGCGGGCCGGCAGGATCGCCTTGTGCCGCTCGTCGATCGGGTGGTCGCAGACGGCCTGGCCCACCAGGTGGTTGGAGATCGTCCACACCTTCAGGCCGTGCTTGTCGAGCTGGGCCCGCTTCTGCTCCACGTACGAGGGGTCGGACACCGCCTGCGCCACGTCGAAGTGGTCGCCCGAGCAGGCGATCTCCAGGCCGTCGTAGCCCCACTCGGCCGCCAGCCTGCACACCTCCTCGAAGGGCAGGTCGGCCCACTGTCCGGTGAACAGCGTGACTGGTCTCATCAATCCTCCACGTTCGTGTAGCGGCTGCCGTCAGCCGCGCTGCGCTCGACCGCCTCCAGCACCCGCTGCACCCGTAGCCCGTCGGCGAACGAGGGCGTCGGGTCGGCGCCGGTGGCGACCGCCTCCAGGAAGTCCCTGACCTCGTGGGTGAAAGTGTGCTCGTAGCCGAGGCCGTGGCCGGGCGGCCACCAGGCGCCGACGTACGGGTGGTCGGGCTCGGTGACCAGGATGCGCTCGAACCCGCCGCCGGCGGCGCTGAACCACAGCTCGTTCATCGACTCGAAGTCGAACGCGAGGCTGCCGAGCGAGCCGTTGATCTCGATGCGCATCGCGTTCTTGCGCCCGTTGGCGAAGCGGGTGGCCTCGAAGGAGGCCAGCGCGCCGCCGGACATCCGCCCGATGAACAGGGCGGCGTCGTCCACCGTGACCTCGCCCCTGGCCGACGAGCCGGTGGCGCCCAGCCCGGCCGACTCGGTGGCGAGCGGGCGCTCCTTGACGAACGTCTCCGTCAGCGCGGAGACGCCCACGAGGTTCTGGCCGGTGATGAACTGGGCGGCGTCCACGATGTGGGCGCCGATGTCGCCCAGCGCGCCCGAGCCGGCCTTGTCCTTCTGCAGCCGCCAGACCAGCGGGAACTCCGGGTCGACGATCCAGTCCTGCAGATAGACCGCGCGGACGTGCCGGATCTCGCCGATGCGTCCCTCTTCGACGTACCGGCGGGCGAGCGCGACCGCGGGCACCCGCCGGTAGTTGAAGGCCACCATGCTCTTGCCCGGCGCCGTGGCGGCCGCCGCCGCCATGGCCTCGGCCTCGGCGACGGTGTTGGCCAGCGGCTTCTCGCAGATCACGTGCTTGCCTGCGGCCAGCGCGGCGATGGCGATCTCGGCGTGCGAGTCGCCCGGCGTGCAGATGTCCACGATCTGCACGTCGTCACGCTTGATGACCTCTCTCCAGTCGGTCTCGGCGTCGGCCCAGCCGAGCTGCGCCGCGGCCGCCGCGGTGCGTTCCTTCGACCGGCCCGCGAGCACCGCCATGCGCGGCGCCAGCGGCAGGTCGAAGAACGCTCCGACGCTGCGCCAGGCCTGGGAGTGGACACGGCCCATGAAGGCGTAGCCGATCATGCCCACGCCGATGGTGGTTCTGTCTGACATGCAACCCCCGATCAGGATCAGGATTCGAAGCCGAGCGCCAGGTACTTCTCGACGTTCTCCTTGGTGATGGTCTCGGACGCGAGCGTGATGGACTGGGGAACCTGGTTCTCCACCAGATCACTCATGCCCTTCCCCTGTGCTATCAGACGCGCCAGCTTGATCGCCGAGGAGGCCATGGTCGGGCTGTAGGTGACCGTCGCCTGCAGCACGGACGAGCCCGACTGGATCTCCCGCATCGCGTTCAGCGAGCCGGCGCCGCCGACCATGATGAACTCGTCGCGGCTGGCCTCCTTGATCGCGGCCAGCACGCCGACGCCCTGGTCGTCGTCGTGGTTCCACATCGCGTCGATCTTCTTGTGCGCCTGCAGCAGCGACGTGGCGACCTCGTTGCCCGTCTCGACCGTGAACTGCGCGTCCTGCTTGGCCGTGACGCTGAACCCGTACGTCTTCAGCGCGTCCTCGAAGCCCTTGGTGCGGTCCTGGGTGAGCGGCAGCGTGGCGATGCCCTGGATCTCGACGATCACCGGGTTCGACACGCCCTTGTCCTTGAGCTGCTTGCCGATGTAGTGGCCGGCCGCGACGCCCATGCCGTAGTTGTCGCCGCCGACCCACGTCCGGTAGGCCAGCTTGTCGGGGAAGATGCGGTCGAGGTTGACGACCGGGATGCCCGCCTCGGTGGCCTGCAGCGCGACCTGGTTGAGCTGCTGGCCGTCGTTGGGCAGGATCACCAGCGCGTTCACCTTGGCCGCGATCAGCGACTCCACGGCGGAGATCTGCTGGTTGATGTCGTTGGTCGGCTCGACCGGCTTGAACTCGATGTCCGAATACTGCTTCGCGGTCGCCTCGGCGTTCTTGGCGATGGCGGCGATCCAGCCGTGGTCGGCCGCCGGGGCCGAGAAGCCGATCACCACCTTCTCGCCCGGCTGGTCGTTGCCGCCGGTGGCCGCGGGGGCCGGCTGGGGCGCCGCGCTGCTCGGCGCCGCAGCGGGCTCGTTGCTGGTGCAGCCCGCCGCCAACAGCACGGCTCCGCCGACGAGGAATCCCCTGCGCGCGACGTTGTCACTCATGGTGCTCTCTCCTTCAGGTTCCGCCGCTGGAGAAGGACGGCGACGACGATGATCAGGCCCTTGGCGATCAGCTGGTCGCTGGTGTTGAGGCCGTTGAGGATGAAGAGGTTGGTGATGAGGGTGAAGATCAGCAGGCCCAGGATCGAGCCGATGATCGTGCCCCGGCCACCCGTGAGCAGCGTGCCGCCGATGATGACGGCCGCGATGGCGTCCAGCTCGTACAGGTCGCCGTGGGTGGACGAGCCCGTCGTCGTACGCGCCATGATGAGGATCGCGGCGACGCCGCAGCACAGCCCCGACAGGGCGTACAGCAGCATCGTGTGCCTGCGTACGTCGATGCCGGCCAGGCGGGCGGCCTCGGGGTTGCCGCCCACCGCGTACGTGCGCCGCCCGAAGGTCGTGCGGTTGAGCAGGATCCAGCCCAGCACCACGACCAGCGCGAAGATGTAGACCAGCAGCGGGATGCCGAGCAGCCGGGTGGTCGACAGGTCCACGATGGCCGTGTTGTCGGCCTGGATGAGCTGCGTCTTGCGGTCGGACATGCGCTGGGCGAGCCCGCGGGCGGCCACCAGCATGGCCAGTGTCGCGATGAACGGCACCAGCCGCCCGTACGCGATGAGCCACCCGTTGACCAGCCCCGCCCCGGTGCCGACGAGGATGGCGCAGATCGCCATCACCACCGGCCCGTACGACTGGGTGGCGAGCGTCGTCGCCCACACGCTGGCCAGCGCCATGACCGCGCCCACCGACAGGTCGATGCCCCCGCCGATGATGACGAACGTGGCCCCGACCGTGATGACGCCGATCGTGGCGGCCAGCGACAGGATGCTGACCAGGTTGGAGGCGGTCGCGAAGTTCTCGTATCTGGTGACCAGGCCGACGACCACCAGCAGCGCGAGCGCGCCGATCAGCCCGAGGTGGCGCATCTCGCTCACCCCGCGGATCGACGGCAGCGCCGGCAGGCTCGCCTTCCCGGCACGCCGGTCTGTTGCGGGCTCGCTCATCACGCCGCCCTCCCATTCATGATCATGTCCAGTACGCGATGCTCGTCCAGCTCGGCCGCCTCCCCTTCGTGGATGACCTGGCCCTCGCGCAGCACCAGCACCCGGTCGGAGAGCCCGAGCACCTCGGGCACCTCGCTGGAGACCAGCAGCACGCCGATGCCCTGCTCGGCGAGGTCGCGGATGACCGCGTACAGCTCGGCCCTGGCGCCCACGTCCACGCCTCTGGTCGGCTCGTCGAGCAGGAGCAGTTTGCGCCCGCCGAGCAGCCAGCGGGCCAGCACGGCCTTCTGCTGGTTGCCGCCCGACAGGGTTCTGATCGGGCGTTCAGGGTCAGGTGGCCGGATGTCGAGCAGCTCCGACAGGCGGCGGGCCTCGGCGCGCTCCCGTTTCC
This sequence comes from Nonomuraea sp. NPDC004580, assembly GCF_040609855.1. Classification (NCBI taxonomy): domain Bacteria; kingdom Bacillati; phylum Actinomycetota; class Actinomycetes; order Streptosporangiales; family Streptosporangiaceae; genus Nonomuraea; species Nonomuraea sp. NPDC004580. The sequence continues at coordinate 133,445 of NZ_JBEXLH010000006.1, forward strand.
TGTCCAGCCAGCCGAACTTCGCGAAGCCCGGCAGGGTGCCCAGCGTGATGTTCGCGGTGACGCTCTGGTCGAGGAGCAGGGCCTGGGCCTTGCGCTCCTCGGGAGCGAGCCCCATGCCGCGGCGTACGGTGCCGACCACGCCGCGCCGTGTCCGGCGGCCGTCCAGCAGGACGCGGCCGGTGGCGGGGCGGGCGCCGTAGACGGCTTCGAGAATCTCCGAGCGGCCCGAGCCGACGAGCCCGGCCAGCCCGACGATCTCGCCTGCCCGCACCGAGAACGACACGCCGGAGAAGACGCCCGGCGAGGCCAGGTCCTCCACCCTGAGCACCTCCTCCCCCGGTTCGCGGCCGGCCCTGGGCGGGAAGACGTACTCGACGTTGCGGCCGGTCATCAGGGAGACGATCTCGGTGGTCGGCGTGTCGCGGGCGGACAGGCCGACCGCGACCGTGCGGCCGTCCTTGAGCACCGTCACCCGGTCGCCGATCTCGCGGATCTCCTCCAGGCGGTGGGAGATGTAGACCACGGCGACGCCCTGGGCGGTCAGCTCGCGGATGATGCGGAAGAGGTTGCTCACCTCGTCGTGGGCGAGCGCGGCCGACGGCTCGTCCATGATGATGAGGCGGGCGTCGTGGGAGAGCGCGCGGGCCATCGAGACGACCTGCTTGGCGGCCGGCGACAGCCGCCCGACCTCCGCCGACGGGCGGATCTCCGGGTGGCCGAGGCGTTCCAGCACGGCCGTGGCGGCGCGGCGGCCCGCCGCCCTGTTGACGAAGCCGAGGCGGGCGTGCTCGTGGCCGAGGAAGATGTTCTCGGCCACGGTGAGCCCGTCGACCAGGTCCAGCTCCTGGTAGATGGTGGCGAAACCGAGCCTGATGGCGTCGATCGGGCTGCCGGGGCGCACTTCCGCGCCGTTGAAGCTGATGGTGCCCTCGTCCGGCTGGTGCACCCCGGCCAGCACTTTGATCAGGGTGGACTTGCCGGCGCCGTTCTGGCCGAGCAGGCAGTGCACCTCGCCCGCCCGTACGTCCAGATCGACCCCGTCGAGCGCGCGCACGCCGGGGAACTGCTTGACGATGCCCTTCATGACCAGCATCGGGGAGTCCCTTTCAGGCGTTGACGATGCGGTTGATGTTGTCCGGTGACAGGTAGTGCTCGATCGCGAGGATTCCGGCGCCCAGTGCGGCGGCGTTGCTCCCCGTACGACTCGGCGTGATCGACAGATGGTGGGTGGCCAGCGGCAGCGACCGGCGGTAGACGGTCTCCCTGATGCCGGCCACCAGGTGCTCGTGCACCCGCGACAGTGCGCCGCCGATGACGATGACCTCGGGGTTGAAGAAGTTGACCAGGCTGGCCAGCACCTCGCCGATGAGGCGGCCGGCCTCCCTGACCAGGCGCAGTGCCTGGGTGTTGCCGGACTGCACGAGTGCCACCACGTCGCCGCCCGACTCGGCGGGCAGGCCGAGCTCGCTCAGGCGGCGCGCGATGGCGGCGCCACCTGCCACGGCCTCCAGGCAGGCGCTGTTGCCGCACCGGCAGCCGGCGTCGTCGTGGCCGCTGACCCGGATGTGGCCGATGTCGCCGGCCGAGCCCTGGGCGCCCCTGTGCAGCCGGCCGGCGGCCATGATGCCGCAGCCGATGCCGGTGCCGACCTTGACGAACAGCAGGTGGCGGGTGTCGGGGAAGGCGTTGCGGTGCTCGCCCAGCGCCATCACGTTGACGTCGTTGTCCACCAGGACCTCGACGCCGCCGAAGTACTCGGGGATGGGGTAGTCGTTCCAGCCGGGCATGATCGGCGGGTTGTTGGGCCGGCCGGTGGCGAACTCGACCGGGCCTGGCACCCCGATCCCGAGCGCGCGCAGTGCGCTGCGGGGTCGTCCCGCCTGGTCGAGCAGGTGGTCGAGGCGCTGGTCCACGTGGGCGAGCACGCTTTCAGGGCCGTCGCCGATGAGCAGGCCGTCCTCGCACTCGGCGAGCACGTTGCCCGAGATGTCCATGAGCGCGACCCGGCAGTGGGTGGCGCCCAGATCCACGCCGGCGAAGGCGTGGTCCTCGGTGTGCAGGCGCAGCTGGCGCGGCGGCCGGCCACCGGTGGACTCGCCGCTCTCGGTCTCCTCGATCAGGCCGCGCTCGATCAGGGCGTCGACACGCTGGGAGATGGTGGATCTGGCCAGGCCGGTGAGCCTCGCCAGATCGGAACGGGTCGTCGCCGAGCCCGCGCTGATGAGCGTCAGCACGTCGCCGGCGGAACCCGGCTGGGGGGTCATGCCGCGACAATAAGATCACCGATGCGGCAAATCAAGAGCCTTAATCGACCAAACTCGCCTAACTTCCGCCGAAGATCGAACAAAGACCTGTTTGTGCTCAAAATTCCACCGTTCCGACACAAAGGCCCTGCCATCGCGCGCGCGACGACAGGGCCCCGAGGAACAGCGGACGTGCTGGAGCCGTGCTAGAGCATGGCCTTCATGGAGTCGCCCGCGGTCAGCACGTACGGCTGCTCGGCCATCACCGACTCCCAATTGCCGGCGATCACCTCGGGCGTGATGTCGTCGGTCTTGAAGCCGGGGCCCTCCGCCACGAACACCCGCGCCACCCTGCCGCCCCCGACGGTGAACACCTCGCCGCTCGTCTCGCACGACTCGTGCACGAGGTAGGCGACCAGCGCGCTGACCCGCTCGGGGGTGAACTTGGCCTCGAACTCGGCCGGCAGCAGCGCCTCGGTCATGCGGGTCCAGGCGATGGGCGCGATGGCGTTGGCCCTGATGCCGTTGCGCGCGCCCTCGATGCCGATCGTCTTGGTCAGGCCGACCAGGCCCATCTTGGCGGTGGAGTAGTTGGCCTGGCCGAAGTTGCCGAACAGGCCCGCCGGGCTGGAGGTGTTGACGACGCGGCCGTAGCCGGCGGCCTTCATCAGCGGGTACGCGGCCTGGCTGACGAGGTAGGAGCCGCGTACGTGCACGGCCAGCACCTGGTCGAAGTCCTCGACGGTCATCTTGCCGAACGACCTGTCGCGCAGGATGCCCGCGTTGTTGACGACGATGTCCACCTTGCCGAAGGCATCGACGGCGGTCTGGACGATGGCCCTGGCACCCTCGGGGGTGGCGACGTCGTCGGTGCTGGCCACGGCCTGGCCGCCGTTCTTGACGATGAGGTCGGCGACCTCGGCGGCGGGGCCCGCGGACGCGCCGGTGCCGTCGAGCGCGCCGCCGAGGTCGTTGACGACGACCTTGGCCCCCCGCTCGGCCAGCAGGAGCGCGTGGGACCTGCCGAGGCCGTGCCCGGCCCCCGTGATGATCGCGACCCTGTCATCGAACCGAAGCATCGAACCTCCCACGCAGGAGAACAACATTCTAGTACGCCTACGATAACCGGCTCAGGGCGCGCGCCACAGGTCCGGCTCGCCCGGCTCCCTGACCGCTCTCCCCTTGGCCTCCAGCCACGCCAGGTGCGCCAGCGTCTCGTTGTTGGCCGAGCGCCGCATGAACGGCGGGATCGTCTCCCACGGCCGCGACCAGGTGAGCCGGGTGGCGACGTCCCAGCAGGCCGCCGCGCCGCCCTCGGCCAGCACCTGCTCGATCTCGGCCAGCCGGGCGTCGTGGTGCGCCATCACGGTGTCCACCCGCTCGGCCAGCTCCAGGAAGCGGTACTCGTGCGCGGGCAGCACCTCGTCCACCTCCAGCTTGCGCACGGCGGCCAGCGCGTCGAGGTAGTCGGCCAGCGGGTTCGGCCCCGACTGCGGGTGCACGGCCACGATCGGCGTGATCTTGGCGAGCACGTGGTCGCCGGAGAACAGCACCCGCCGCTCCGGCGAGACGAAGCACAGGTGGCCCGGCGAGTGCCCCGGTGTCCAGACGGCGCGCAGGTCCCAGCCGGGCAGCTTCAGGTCGTCGCCGTCCTCTACCAGGCGGTCCGGCTTGGCCATCGTGACCACGTGCCTGATCATCATGGAGGCGCCGGCCAGCTCGTCCAGGGTCAGGTCGGGCACGCCGCAGCGGCGCAGCAGCGCGCGCTCGCGCTCCACCAGGGAGTCGATGAGAGCGTCGTCGTAGCGCTCGCGGATGAGGCGGGCGTCGGCCGGGTGCAGCGCGATCCAGGCGCCCGACGCCTCGCGGACCCGCCCGGCCAGGCCGTAGTGGTCGGGGTGGATGTGGGTGACGAGCACGCCCTTGACGTCGGTGATCGCGTATCCGGCCACGCCCAGGCCGGCCACGAGCGCGTCGTACGCCTCGTCGGTGTTCCAGCCGGCGTCGATGATCGCCACGCCGTCGGGCAGCTCGAGTGCGTAGACCAGCACGTACCGGAGGGGGTTGATCGGGATCGGGACCGGGATGGACCACAGACCGGGACGTACGCGCTCGACGCCGGGGACGGCCCCGCCGAGCCATGCCTCCCGCTGTGCCACGTTCGCCGGGGTCACCATGAATTTCGCCACGTGCCGAATATAGTTCTGTAGCAGAATCGTGTTCTACTAGGGGTCATGAAGCTGAGCCGCGAGCTCTCGAATGATGGCCGCTTCGTCCGCCAGCCGAACCGTTTCACGGATCGGCTCGGCCCGCCCGAGCCCGGCCGCTACCGCCTCTACGCCTCCTACGCCTGCCCGTGGGCCCAGCGCGTGCTCATCGTCCGCAAGCTGCTCGGCCTCGAAGAGCTGCTCGACGTCGCGATCACCGACCCCGTCCGCGACGAGAAGGGCTGGCGGGTGCCCGGCGGCGACCCCGAGTACCTGTCGGAGCTCTACCACGCCACCGACCCCGGCTACGTGGGCCGCTACACCGTCCCGTGCATCTGGGACGCCCAGGACGAGCGCATCGTCACCAACGACTTCCCCCAGATCACCCTCGATCTGGAGACGTCATGGGGCACCTCGCCCAACCTCTATCCCGAGCGCCTGCGCCCCGACATCGACATCATGAACGACCGCCTCTATCACGGCCTGAACAACGCGGTCTACGAGGCGGGCTTCTCCCGTGACCAGCAGGTGTACGAGGAGGCGGTGGCCCGCGTCTTCACCACCCTCGACTTCCTGGAGGTGCGCCTGGCGGAGTCGGAGTTCCTCTTCGGCACCCTCACCGACAGCGACGTGCGCCTCTACACCACGCTGGCGCGCTTCGACACGGTCTACCACACGCACTTCAAGTGTTCCGTCCGGCGGCTGGCGGACTATCCGGCGTTGTGGGCGTACGCCAGACGTCTCTATGCCATCCCGGCCTTCCGCGAGACCACCGACTTCGACCAGATCAAGCGTCATTACTACCTCACCCAGACCGACATCAACCCGAGCCGGATCGTGCCGGTAGGGCCTGAGCTGGACTGGAGCCTCTAGCGCCGCCGGCCGGCATCCGGACGAACAGCAGCGTCGAGGCCAGCAGCACCACGACCACGACCCCCCAGGCCGTGACCAGGCCCGCCTGGGCGGCCAGCGCGCCGAGCGCCAGGTTCGCCGCCGCGCCGCCGCCCTGCAGGGCCAGCGAGGACGTCGAGGTCACGGTGGTGCGGTCGGCCGCGGTGACCGCCTTGTGCGTCAGCTCCAGGCAGAGCACCGAGGCGATCGCGAGGCCGACGAACAGCACGACGTAGGCCAGGCCCGCGCTCGCCGTGCCCGCCGGGCCGTCCAGCTCGGCCGTGGCGGCCAGCGCGGCGACGGCCAGGGCGCTCAGCACCGTCCCCGCGATCGCTCCCCGCGCCGAGCTCCCGGTCAGCCGGGCCGCGCGGGGCGCGAGCGCGCTGCCCGCCGCGCTGCCGGCGAACCCGAGCGCCGCGACCACCGCGTAGAACAGGCTGCCGCGCTCGGCCGTGCCGGCCAGCTCGGCCAGCCGTCCGGGCGTGAGCAGCTCGACGCTCGTCAGCATGACGCCCGAGACCGCGGCGGCGGCCATCATGCGGCGCAGCACAGGCCCGCCCGCCGCCAGCCTGACGCCGGAGGCCATCGTGGCGGGCACCTCGCGCAGCACGTCCGCGAACGTCCTGCGGCCGTGCGCCGGCTCGGGCAGCGCGAACAGCACCACGACCAGCAGCACCGCGGCGGCCACGGCGCCCGCCAGCGGGGGCGCGGCCAGCGGGAACATCAGCGAAGGCGGCACCAGCAGCGGCAGGCAGCCGCCGGCCAGCACGCCCGCGCACAAGGCCACGGACTCCATCACCGCGCCCTTGGCCAGGCCCGGCCTGAGGTCGGCGTGGTGACCCTCGACGGCGTGCAGCGTGTCGACGTACCAGGAGGTGGCGGGGCCGCTGGACAGCGCCCTGGCCACGCCCTTGAGCACACCGCTCACCAGGAACATCCAGAACGTCGTGGACACGCTGAGCATCGCGAGCGAGACCACCGTGAAGGCGGCCGACGCGGCCAGCACCACCCGGCGCCCCACGACGTCCGACAGCCCGCCGGTGGGCAGCTCCAGGCTCAGGGTGACGATCGAGAACACGGTGGTGACCAGCCCGATCTGGGCCAGGCCGAGCCCCCGTTCGCTCATCAGCAGCACCATGCCGGCCACCATCAGCCCCATGGGCAGCCAGGTCAGGAAATTGACCAGCATGTAGCGACGCAGTGCCGATCGTGCGGTCATGACTCGTCCCTCCGCTTCTGGGGGAAGCCACCCACGAAGACGTGGACCGGCTGCACGCCGGGGGCGCCCTCGTGGCGGGCGGCGAGCTCGTTCAGCAGGTCCTGGGCCCGCCTCAGGAACTCCGTCAGCGCCGCGGGGGGCAGCTCGAAGAGGTGGTCGTCGATGCCGGCCGCCTCGACCCACTCCGGCGACCAGGCGTCCTCGTCGAAGCCCAGGGCCGCCTCGGCCAGCACCTCGGCCTGCCGCGTCCTGATGACCTCGACCGCCTCGCGCCCGCCCGGCACCTCGATCATCTCGCGGCTGTTCCACGAGGTGTAGCGGTGGCGGGCACGCCAGCGGCGCTCGCGGCCGTCGCGGCCTTCCGTGTCCTCCTCGATGAAGCCGTACTTGAACAGCTCGCGCAGGTGGTAGCTGGTCGAGCCCGAGCTCTCCCCCGTCTTGCGGCCGAGCTCGCTGGCCGTGGCGGGGCCTTCCGAGCGCAGCAGGCCGAGCAGCCGGCCGCGCAGCGGGTGCGCGACCACCTTGAGCGCCTGCGGGTCACTGATCTTGTACCGGTCCTCCATGCCCCTGACGATAGACCGCAAAGACATTTTTGCAAAGGGATTTTTGCGGTTTCTCCAGCTCCTAGACTGTGGGGATGCTCGACGACATCTGGGTTGACGACTCCGTCTTCGCACTGCGCCCCGACTTCGCGGTGCTGGTCATGACCGCACACGGCCTGCGCAACGGGCCCACGGACGACCGGTCGCGCGCCTGGCTGAAGGCGGCCGGCGAAGAGGAGATCCAGACCGCCAAGATCGACGCCTGGAAAGAGGCCTACCGCGCGTTCGGCGCCAAGCCGCAGCGCACCCGCCCCTCGGTCGACGCGCTCACCCGGCGCATGCCGCTGCCGGAGATCAACCAGGCGGTCGACGCGTACAACTCGGTGAGCGTCAAGCACGCCCTGCCCATCGGCGGCGAGGACCTCGACCGCTACGTCGGCCCCGCACGGCTCGTACGGGCCGCCGGCGACGAGCCGTCGGAGGAGGCGCTCGGCCGGCCAGAGCCGGGCGAGGTCATCTGGCGCGACGACGAGGGCGTCACCTGCCGCCGCTGGAACTGGCGCCAGGTCGTGCGCACCCGGCTCACCGAGGACACCACCAACGCGATCTTCCTGCTCGAACGCCTTGAGCCGATGTCGCTGGAGGAGCTGGAGCAGGCCGGCGACGAGCTCGCCGCGCTCCTCGCGGAGCTGTCGCCTGACGTGCGCATCGCCCGCAGACTGCTGACGCCGGGGAAATAAACCTCCCCCACAGGTGTTGATACCAAAGAGTAATAAAGGCTGCACCACCCGGATTGACTAGGGGGGCGTGACGTCTTTGCACGGTCCTGGGACGATCGTTCGAGGCGGCACGCCCTCTTGGGCGCGCGCTGCCGGTCCGGGCGAGTAGCCTTGGACAGGTTCTCTAACATCAACGCCGATCTGCGGAAGAGGGCGATTTCCGCCGTGTCGTCTGAGTCGTCGCGGACAAACCCGCTGGCAAGCTTTGGTCAGAACGAATGGCTTGTCGACGAGCTGTACCAGAAGTACCTCCAAGATCCAGAGTCGGTCGACAAGGCCTGGTGGAACTTCTTCGCTGACTACAACCCTGATTACGGACCGGGCCGACCCCCGGTCAGGGAGGCGGCGAACGGCACTGTGACCGCGCCCGCGCCTCCCAAGGCGCCGCCGAAGGCGCCACCCTCACCTCCGGCCGCGGCTGACAAGCCGAAGCAGCCCGCCACCCCGGTGCCCAAGGGCGCCGAGGAGGTCAAGCTGCGCGGTGCGGCGGCCCGCACGGCCGCCAACATGGACCTGTCGCTGTCGGTGCCGACCGCGACCAGCGTCCGTGCCATCCCGGCCAAGCTGCTCATCGACAACCGCATCGTGATCAACAATCACCTCAAGCGGGGTCGCGGCGGCAAGGTCTCCTTCACGCACCTGATCGGGTTCGCGATCGTCAAGGCGCTGAAGGCCATGCCGGAGATGAACTACTCTTACGCCGAGATCGACGGCAAGCCCACCCTGGTCAAGCCCGAGCACGTCGGCTTCGGCCTGGCCATCGACGTCCAGAAGAGCAACGGCGAGCGCCAGCTCCTCGTTCCCTCCATCAAGGGCGCCGAGGAGATGGACTTCCGCCAGTTCTGGATGGCTTACGAAGAGGTCGTACGCAAGGCGCGGGCCGGCAAGCTCGGCGTCGACGACTTCTCGGGCACCACGATCTCGCTGACCAACCCCGGCACCATCGGCACCGTCCACTCCGTCCCGCGCCTGATGCCCGGCCAGGGCACCATCATCGGCGTCGGCGCCATGGAATACCCGGCCGAATACCAGGGCGCGTCGCCCGACACGCTGTCGCGCCTGGCCGTCTCCAAGGTCATGACGCTGACCAGCACCTACGACCACCGGATCATCCAGGGCGCCCAGTCGGGCGACTTCCTGCGCCAGATCCACCGGTTGCTGCTCGGCGAGGACGGCTTCTACGACGAGATCTTCGAGGCGCTGCGGATCCCGTACGAGCCGGTCCGCTGGGTCCAGGACATCTCGGCCTCCCACGACGACGACGTGGCCAAGTCCGCCCGCGTGATCGAGCTGATCCACGCCTACCGCGTGCGCGGCCACCTCATGGCCGAGACCGACCCGCTGGAGTACAAGCAGCGCAAGCACCCCGACCTCGACATCCAGAGCCACGGCCTGACGCTGTGGGACCTCGAGCGCGAGTTCGCCACCGGCGGTTTCGGCGGCCGCCCGCTGATGAAGCTGCGCGAGATCCTGGGCGTGCTGCGCGACTCCTACTGCCGCACGGTCGGCATCGAGTACATGCACATCCAGAACCCCGAAGAGCGGGCCTGGATCCAGGCGCGGGTGGAGAAGCCGCACAAGTCGCCCGAGCGCGACGAGCAGCTCAACATCCTGTCGCGGCTCAACACCGCCGAGGCGTTCGAGACGTTCCTGCAGACGAAGTTCGTCGGCCAGAAGCGCTTCTCGCTCGAGGGCGGCGAGTCCCTCATCCCGCTGCTCGACTCGGTGATCAGCGACGCCGCCGACGAGGGCCTCGACGAGGTCGTCATCGGCATGGCCCACCGCGGCAGGCTCAACGTGCTGGCCAACATCGTCGGCAAGTCCTACGCGCAGATCTTCGGCGAGTTCGAGGGCAACATCGACCCCCGCACCGCCCACGGCTCCGGCGACGTGAAGTACCACCTGGGCGCCGCCGGCACGTTCACCGCGCCGAGCGGCAACACGATCACCGCCTCCGTGGTCGCCAACCCCTCCCACCTGGAGGCGGTCGACCCGGTGCTGGAGGGCGTCGTCCGGGCCAAGCAGGACCTTCTCGAGCGCGGCGAGGAGGGCTTCACCGTCCTTCCCGTCCTCGTCCACGGCGACGCGGCCTTCGCGGGCCAGGGCGTGGTGGCCGAGACGCTCAACCTGTCGCAGCTGCGCGGCTACCGCACCGGCGGCACCGTCCACGTCGTGGTCAACAACCAGGTCGGCTTCACCACCTCGCCCGCCTCCTCCCGCTCGTCGGTCTACGCGACCGACGTCGCGCGGATGATCCAGGCGCCGATCTTCCACGTCAACGGCGACGACCCCGAGGCCGTCGTGCGGGTGGGCCAGCTGGCCTACGAATACCGCCAGGCGTTCCGCAAGGACGTCGTCATCGACCTCATCTGCTACCGCCGCCGCGGCCACAACGAGGGCGACAACCCCGCCTTCACCCAGCCGCTGATGTACGACCTCATCGACGCCAAGCGCTCGACCCGCAAGCTCTACACCGAGGCCCTGATCGGCCGCGGCGACATCACGGTCGAAGAGGCCGAGCAGGCGCTGCGCGACTACCAGGCCAAGCTGGAGCAGGCGTTCACCGAGGTCCGCGAGGCGGCGAAGAAGCCCAAGGAGGCGGCCGCCATGCGGGTGCCGCCCGCCGAGGTCGTCAAGTGGTCCCACGCCGACACGCCGACGGCGATCAGCGACGAAACGCTCAAGCGCATCGTCGACACCCAGCTCAACCTGCCCGAGGGCTTCACGCCGCACCCGCGTCTCGCGCCGGTGCTGCAGCGCCGCGGCCAGATGGTCGAGCAGGACTCGATCGACTGGGCGATGGGCGAGACGCTGGCCTTCGGCTCGCTGCTGATCGACGGCCACCCGGTGCGCCTGGTCGGCCAGGACTCCAGGCGCGGCACGTTCACCCAGCGCCACGCCGTCCTCGTCGACCGCATGACCGGCGCCGACCACACGCCGCTCAAGACGTTCAACCAGGGCACCACGAAGTTCTACGTCTACGACTCGCTGCTCAGCGAGTTCGCGGCGCTCGGCTTCGAATACGGCTACAGCGTGGTCAGGCCCGACGCCCTGGTCTGCTGGGAGGCGCAGTTCGGCGACTTCGTCAACGGCGCCCAGACGATCATCGACGAGTTCATCTCGTCGGGCGAGCAGAAGTGGGGCCAGAGGTCCTCGGTCGTGCTGCTGCTGCCGCACGGCTACGAGGGCCAGGGCCCCGACCACTCCTCGGCCCGCATCGAGCGCTTCCTCCAGGTGTGCGCGCTCGACAACATGACCGTCGCCCAGCCCACCACGCCGGCCAACTACTTCCACCTGCTGCGCTGGCAGGTGGAGTCCGAGCGGCACAAGCCGCTGGTGGTCTTCACGCCGAAGGTGCTGCTGCGCCACAAGGCGGCCACCTCCAAGGCGTCCGACTTCACCTCGGGCACCTTCCAGCCGGTCCTCGGTGACACCACCGTCGACCCGGCCAAGGTGACCAAGGTCGTGCTCACTTCGGGCAAGCTCTACTACGAGCTGCTCGCGCAGCGCGAGAAGACCGGGCGTGACGACGTGGCGCTGGTCCGGCTGGAGCGGCTCTACCCGTTCCCGGCGGAGGAGCTGGCGGCCGAGCTGACTCGCTACGGCGCGCAGGCCGAGCTGGTCTGGGCCCAGGACGAGCCCACCAACATGGGCCCGTGGCCGTACCTCACGCTCAAGCTGGCCGAGGACCCGCAGGTGCTGGGTGGCCGGTCGATCCGCCGGGTGTCGCGGACGGCCAACAGCTCGCCGGCGACCGGTTCGCACAACGCGCACGACCGGGAGCTCGAGGAGATCCTGCACCAGATCTTCGGCTGAGCATTCATGTGATCGACGGTGAGCCCCCTGCCCCTCGTGGCCGGGGGCTCACTGCTGTCAGTCAGACGGGGCGGCGTCGCCCCGGGTAGTCGAGGGAGAACCATGTACTTCACCGATCGGGGGATCGAAGAGCTGGTCGAGCGGCGTGGCGAGGAAGAGGTCAGCCTGCTGTGGCTGGGCGAGCGGCTGCGCGAGTTCGTCGATCTCAACCCCGAGTTCGAGACGCCGATCGAGCGGCTGGCCACGTGGCTGGCCCGGCTCGACGACGACGAGGACGACTGACCGCCGCCCGCCGGAAGGAGCGCGGCGGTAGTCTCGAAGCAAAACGCGATACATCTTGAGTTCCGGGCTAACGCGACATATCGTGTTTTTGTCGGGATGATGTGAGGGAAAGGGCGGGAGCATGCAGCAGTGGACGATCGACGCGCCGGACCGGCTCACTTTCGACCAGGTCGACGAACTCGACGTACGCATCGTCGCGGGCCGGCTCGATGTCCTGGCCAGTGACGGGCCGCCCACCCTGGAGATCGCCGAGATCGCGTCGGCCTCGCCGCTCCTGGTCACCTACGACGAACTGGCCCGCACGCTCACCGTCGCCTACCGCGACCTCACCTGGGACGGCCTGCTCGGCTGGCTGCGCCGCGACGAACGCAGAACCGTGCTGTCCATCGCCGTCCCCAAGACCTGCCGGGTCAAAGCGGGCGTCGTCACGGCGCCGGCCCTGGTCGCCGGGTTCGAGCGCGTGACGGACGTCAAGAGCGTCTCCGGCGAGATCGTGCTCGACGGCGTCAGCGGCGAGGTGACGGCCAACACCGTCTCCGGCCCGGTCGAGACCCGCGCCATGGACGGCGACCTGTCGTTCATCAGCGTCTCGGGCGACCTCACCGTGGCCGACGGCACGCCGCACCGGCTCAAGGCCAACACCGTCTCCGGCCGCATCACCGCCGACCTGTCACTGCGTCCCACCGGACACGTGACGCTCAACAGCGTCTCCGGTGACATCCTGGTCAGGCTGCCCCAGAACGTGGAGGCGGACGTCACCGCCCGATCCACCTCCGGGCGGCTCGTCAGCACGTTCGAGGAACTGTCCACCAAGAGCTCCCCCGGCATGAAGTCGATGTCCGGGCGGCTCGGCGGCGGCATGGCCTCGCTGTCGGCCACCACGGTCTCCGGCGAGGTCACGCTGCTCAAGGGAGAGAAGGAATGAGCCCTGTCTTCGGTCACGGCCGGCTCCGGCTGTACCTGCTCAAGCTGCTGGACGAGAGCCCGCGCCACGGCTACGAGGTCATCCGGCTGCTCCAGGACCGCTTCCTCGGCGTCTACTCGCCCTCCCCGGGCACCATCTACCCGCGCCTGGCCAGGCTGGAGGAAGAGGGCCTGGTGACGCACGAGGTGGTCGAGGGCAAGAAGGTGTTCTCCATCACCGACAAGGGCCGCGAGGAGCTCAACGACCGGCTCGACGAGCTCGCCGACCTGGAGCAGGAGATCTCCGCCTCCGTCCGCGACATCGCGCGCGAGGTCAAGGAGGACGTCCGCGACACCGTACGCTCGCTGCGCGACGAGCTGACCCGGATGGCCAAGGACGTGCACACCGGCGCCACCGAGGACACCAGGCGGCTGCGCCGCCAGCAGAAGGAGGACCTCAAGCGGCTGCGGGACGAGCGGAAACGCCAGTGGATGGAGCACGCCTACCACTGGCAGGACGAGGGCGAGCGGCTCAGCAGGGAGTGGCGCAGGATCTGGCAGGAGGCGTGGAGCACGCTCGGCGGCCCACCGCCCGGCGGCCCCGCCGGCCGCGCCGACCTGGACGCCGAGCTGGGCGAACTGCTCGCCGACTTCGTCGGCCAAGCCCGCCGCGACGCCTCCGAGGCCCGCCTGACCCCTGACAAGCTGGCCGAACTCCGCACGACCCTCACCGAAAGCGCCACCCGCATCCGCGAGATCCTCGACCGCTGACCCACCCACACCCCTGGCCGGCTCGGCGGGTCCGGCGGGCCGCTCGGCGGGCCTGGTAGGCGAGCGGCATGTAGCGCAGACGTTCCGGGAGGCGCGGGTTCAGCATCGCCACCGCGTGGCCCAGGTGGCGTAAGCGGCGTTCGTCGCGGGCGGTCCAACCTAAGCCGAGCGTGCGCCGGACGGCCGGTGGCAGGGTGCCGACCGTCAGGAAGGACGTCAACTCCCCCGCCCCGGCCCCGACCGGCCGCCACAGCCGCCGCAGCGTAGCGGGCAGTCCGGGCGGCGCGGGGGTGCCGCGCATGGCGGCCAGCACGTCGAGGGCGGTCGGGTGGGCTTCGAGCCGCTCGGCCACCATCCTGTCGAAGTACGCACGGAACGCCGGCAGATCGGCGGGCACCTCACGCTCGGGCACCCGCAGGATCGCCCCGAGCTGCCGCGACTCCTCGTAGAACCGCTCCAACTGAACCGTCGTGTACGGGGTGCCGAAATAACGGTTGAGCGTGATGAACCGCTCGAACAACGTCAGGTGCACCCAGGCCCACGCCTCACCGTTCAGGGCGTGGTAGCGCCGGCCCTGCTCGTCCACGCCGCCGATCGGCTCGTGCAACCGCCTGAGCCGCTGCCCTTCGGCCGGGCCCTCGGCGCCGCCGTACACCCATTTCTGCACGGAGATCAGCGTGCGCTGCAGCCGTCCCCACGGATCCTGCTTGTACGTCGAGTGTTCCCCCACCGCGGCCCCCACGGCCGGATGCATGGTCTGCAGCACCAGCGCACTGCCCGCGATGAGCAGGTTGCGGTACTCCCCGGCGGTGTCCCAGTGCATCGAACCCGGGCCGAACGGCACAACGTCCACGCTGATCACTCCTGGGTGAGACGCCTCATCCTTCTTGTATCACCCAGAAGTCAGCAAAGTAACTTGTCACTTATCTAGCGGGTAAAGACAATCTTCCCGAAGATGTCCCCTGACGCCAGCGCGGAGAACCCGTCGCGCGCCTCCACCAGCGGCATCACCCGGTCGACGACCGGCCGCACTCCCGTCTGCTCCAGGAACACCGCCAGCCGCCGCAGCTGCTCCCGCGTCCCCATCGTCGAGCCGACCACCGACAGCTGCAGGAAGAAGACCCGGTTGAGGTCGGCGGGCGGCACCGCGCCACTGGTCGCACCGCACACGACGATGCGCCCGCCCGGCTTGAGCGACTTGAGCGAGTGGTCCCACGTGGCCTGCCCGACCGTCTCCATCACCGCGTCCACCCGCTCGGGCAGCCGCGCCCCCGGCTCGAACACCTGGTCCGCGCCCAGCTCCAGGGCCGCCGCCCGCTTGCCCTCCGTCCGGCTGGTGGCCCAGATCCGGTAGCCGGCCGCCCGGCCCAGCGCGATCAGCGCCGTCGCCACGCCGCCACCGGCCCCCTGCACGAGCACGGTCGAGCCCGGCTCCAGCCCGGCCTTGTCGAACAACATCCGGTACGCGGTCAGCCACGCCGTCGGCAGGCAGGCGGCGTGCTCGAAACTCAGCGCCGCCGGCTTGGGCACCAGGTTGCGCCGCGGCACCGCCACCCGGTCGGCGAACGTGCCGTCGTGCACCTCCGACAGCAGCGAACGCTTCGGGTCGAGCGTCTCGTCGGGGCCGGAGCCGATCACGGAGTGCACGATGACCTCGTTGCCGTCCTCGTCCACGCCGGCGGCGTCGCACCCCAGCACGATCGGCAGGCGGTCCTGGCGGATGCCGACGCCCTTGAGCGTCCACAGGTCGTGGTGGTTGAGCGCGGCGGCGCGTACGGTGACAGTCGTCCACCCGTCCGGCACCTTCGGCTCGGGGTGCTCGCCCAGCGTCAGTCCGGCGAGCGGGTTGTCGGGATCGATCTGCGTGGCGGTAACGGCGAACATGGCCGCACCCTACAACCGCCACCCACATCCGGTGGTCAGCGGAGGGTGATGCGGAGGTCGTCGAGGACGGTGCGGCGGAACTCGGGTGGGCCGGTGACCGCCACCAGGACGTCGCCGCGGCAGACCATCTCGCCGCGCCGCCCGCGGCCGTCGGTGATCGCCGGCATCTTGGCCTTGGACGCGCAGCCGGGCGTCGGGACGAGTGCCACCAGCTCGCCCATCCCGCCGCCGAACCACAGTTGCGGCCCCGCGGGATAGCCCTGCACGACCGTACCGGGCGGGGCCAGCCGGACGTCCTTGCCGGCCGACAGCACGAGGTAGCCGTCCTTGGTCACCCGGCCCTTCATCTGGCGGGCCAGCGTCATCCGCTGCTCGAACGTCAGCCCCGGCCCCCGGTCATGGACGGCCAGCCGCCACGGCCCGAACGCGAACAGCAGCACCTGCCCATAGGACCCGCCACCGGCCTGGCGCGGCCAGAGGGTGACGTTGGAGGTGAAGTTCCTGATGGGCTGCCCGCCCCGGGTGATCTCGACCTCACCGAGGTAAGGAGCGACGAACTGCCGGAACCGCCCGTCGACCCACCCGCCCCAGAACGGCCGCGACCCCATCTCAGCGAGCCCCAGCTCAGCCGGATAGCGCACCTCACCCCGAGCGCCGTCGGGGAACACGACCCGCAGCACCCGGTCGCCGCCCTCGCGGGTGGCGGGCGCGGTGAGGATGTTGGGCTCGCTGTGCACCCTGGTGAGGGACCGGATCGGCGCGGGAGTCGGCCCCTCGGCGTCGGTCATGGGGGCGGGCTCGCGCCGGTTGAGCAGGTTGACGGCACAGATGACCACGAGCGCCACCACCACCGTCACTCCGACCCACCGGCGGCGGCCGCGCCCGCCTGCCTCGATGACGTCGAACCGGTCAGCCACCGACGTTCCTAGCCGAGTAGTGCTGGCGTGCGCCCTTTGTCCTCAGTTCAATTGAGCGGCGACCGCCAGCGCAACCCCTCGAACCGGGCGAAGTCGGTATCGCAGGTCACAAATTCACAACCGTGCTCGATGGCGAGCGCGGCGAGATAGGCGTCGGGGATGAGCTTCCTGCGGGCGTCGGTCTGCCGGCAGAGCCTCGTGAAGATCTCCCAGTGGCGCTCCCCTGGACTGATGACGATGGCGTGGGGCCGGTTGCGGACCTGGTCGGCGAAGGTGATGATCTGCCGCATGGTCGGTGATGGGTCGCAGTGGATGGCCGTGTTGCTGAGCACCCGTATGAACCCGTTGATCACGAAGTCGGAGACCGCGTAGGCGGACTCGCCGTTGACCTGTTCCTCGAGCAGCTTGTGACAGACAACGTGGTGCGGCGCTTCCGTGCAGAAGGCGTTGACGAGGATGTTGACGTCACTGAGCAGCATCGTCGTGCACCTGCGCATACTTCTCGATGTCGTCTTGCTCCATCAGGAAGTGGATGTACTCAGGGGTCAGCTCGATCCCCGGCTTCAGTTTCGCGTTGCTGGTGACGAGCTCCACGCGGGGCCGTTCGGCCGCCTCCGTGGAGCGGTTGAGCAGTTGGCGCAAGGCGTCCTCCATCACTGAGGTGAGACTTCGTCCGTTTCTGGCCGCGTACGCCTTCGCCTCGTTGAGGAGCGCTTCGTCGATGCGCACTGTTGTCCTCCGCATGGCTCCAGCGTGGGCCGGTGACATAAAAATGTCAAGGACAGATAGTAGTCACATCGTCACAGCTTTGCGCTCACTTTACGTCACCACGACGCCACATGAACCTTGCCGTCCGTGACCACCCGCACCTCCTGCCCGACCAGCTCCCGCGACTCGGCCTCGGCCAGCAGTTCCTCCTCCACGACCACCGCATAAGCCCGGCCGGGACCCGGCACCTCCACCACGACGAACCCCTTCTCGAACCCCCCGTCCCGCCCGTGCGCCACCGTGTACCCGGCCACCGTCCCGGTCCCCGAGTAGGCCGGAACCAGGGGCACCTCCTTGCCGACGTGAACGGGCGCGGGATCCCCCAGCCGCCCGCCAGGCTCGCTCGACCACACCGCGCAGCTGTGCTTGGTCAGGTGCATCCCGACCCCGGTCACCAGCCCGTGGCCCGACTGGGCCCGCAGCAGCCCGGCCATGGTGGCCGTCGAGTGCAGCAGGTAGTCGCTGGCGGGCCCGCCCGCGTACGGCAGTCCGCCCGTGACGGTGAGCCCCCGCCGATCGAAGGGGTCGAGCCCGAACGCGTCGCACGCCTGCCGGAGCGCGACCGCGAAGCAGCTGTAGACGTCGAGCGCGTCCATGTCGCCGAGCCCGAGCCCGGCGCGGCCGAAGGCGGCGCGGGCGGCCGCGCCGGCGGCGGGCGACGAGCCCAGCGAGGGCCGCGCGGCCACCTCCCAGGTGTCCTCCGCGTACGCCCACCCCCGCAGGTACACCCGCTGCTCGGCGGGCACCCCCAGCCGGTCGGCGAGCGCGGTGCCGGCGAGCACGACGGCCGCCGCCTGGTCGACCTCCAGCACGGCCACGGTGGAGCGCGTGTACGGCCAGCCGACGTACCGCCGGTCGGCGGCGAGCTCGCCCGCGGTGCGCACGGCCCGCCGCCACGCATAGGGGTTGGCGGCGGCCACTTCCGTCATCGGCGCCATCATCAGGGCCCGTTCGCGCACCTCCGCCTCGATCGTCACCCCGAGGTGGGCCCGCCGGGCGGTCTCCATGATCGGGTAGGTGTGCACGGGCAGGAACAGCCCGTGCGCCAGCGCGGACGGGTGCGGCGGGCGCTCCCACCCGTACGGCGGCTTGGGGTCGGCCGGGTGGCTCCACGGCACGTGCTCCCCCGCCTTCCTGTACGCCCGCCGCGTCGCCAGCGCCTCGGCCCCGGCCACGAGCGCGCTGTCGAACTCGCCCGCCGCGATCCCGGCCGCCGCCGCCCCGATGAGCAGCTGCGGCGCGGTGCCACCGACGGCCGAGTACGCGCGATGGCGTGGCGCGGCCCCGAGCCGCTCCGCGAGCCGGCCGACGGGCGAGTCGTACTGCCAGGAGTCGGTCCAGACGACCTGGAGCGAGCCGAGCCGCGAAAGGGGCAGCCGCGCGTCGTCGGCGGCCTCGCGCGCGACCGACTCCCACAGATCGAGCGGTTCGGGGCCGGGTTGTTCGCGAATGGTGCGTTGCGCGAGACCGATGAGACACGGGGTGCGTGGATCCATGAACACAGCTAACCAGAACATCGCTCTGTTGATAAGCACCGTACGTCGAGTGGCGCGTGATAATAGCGGTTACCACTGATGCTCAAGACAATAAAACACGGCTCCGACCAGCGGAAATACCCAGAGGCAATACATGCCACTTCGCCCTTCAGATAAAGGTGCGGAACCGTCTCATGCTTTTTCTCGTCGCTTTATGGCGACCCGGTAGCGCCATTCATTAACGTTTCGAACGTTTTCCTGGCCCACCGGGGCGCAGTACCCCGCTCTGGGCCGCCGAAAGCCGAGAGGAGCTCCATGTTTTCCCAAGCAAGGCGCATCGCGATCCCCCTGGCCGGCCTGATGGCCATCGGGCTGACGGCCGGGACGGTCAGCAGCGCCGCAGCCAGCACCACGACAGGCACGACGGCACGCTCAGACGTCATCTCCAGGAACGCGGCCACCCCCGCGGAGCAGGCCGTCCAGTTCTGGACCCCCGACCGCGTCAGTCGAGCCACCGACTACGACGACGGCGTCGACGTCTCCACCAGGGGCGTCAAGGGCAGCAACGACACCCCCGACGGCCCGCCCGGCTCCGTCCCGCCGATCGGCGCGGAGAAGAGCGGCAAGACCAAGAAGAGCAAGCAGGTCAACCTGCCCAACACCGTCGGCCGGGTGTTCTTCACCCTGCCGAAGACCGACCCCCGCAACCCGAAGAACTGGCGTTACTGCTCTGCCAGCTCCGTGCAGGGCAAGTACCGCAACCTCGTGGCGACCTCGGCCCACTGCGTGTACGACACGAAGAAGAACACCTTCTACGACAACTGGGTCTTCATCCCGTCGTACTGGGACGGCGACACCGCCTGGACCGGCAAGGCCCCCTACGGCATCTACGCCGCCAAGACCTTCAACGCGCACGACGACTTCGTGGTGAAGGAGGACTACGACTACGACTACGCGTTCGTCAACGTCTACAACGGCATCAAGGTCAACTGGGAGAAGTCCGGCAACCGCTGGCGGTGGACGGTCAAGAACGTCGGCAGGCTCGGCGACAACGTCGGCGGTCAGGGCTTCACCTGGAACCGAAGCACCAAGCTGAACGTGTTCTCGTTCGGCTACCCCGCGGGCGAGCACCCCGACGGCGACAAGCCGTTCACCGGGCGCACGATGAAGTGGTGCTACGGCAAGACCAAGGCGATGCCGGAGGCCAAGACGTACAACCTCCAGGAGCACATCGGCGTCAAGTGCTCGTTCACGGCCGGCGCGAGCGGCGGCCCGCTCCTCCACAACTACAAGAGCGCCTCACGCACGGGTTACCTCGTCGGCGTCAACAGCGTCGCGTGGGACACCGACGGCAACGACCGCTACGACCACATCTCCTCGCCGTACTTCAACGGCGACACCTACAAGGTCTACAAGGCCGCGGCCAACCGCTGGACCGGCACCATGCCGCGGTGATCGAACGGCACCCCGGGCCCCGGTTCCCCTGGTTCCGGGGCCTCCGGCCATGCCCAAATGCGATCGCGCCGAGCACCCGCGCCCCGGCCGCGCCACGCACAATTCCAGGTACGCCGAACCCGCCCTCGACCTGCGGAAACACGGCAAGTTAATGATCACTTACGCGTATGCCTGACGGAGTCCTTATACCTCACGGCGCACTCTTGATCAGGTAACGAATCTCTATCCGAGCTGCAATACAGTCAACACTTCTGGAAAAATCCACCCTTACGACCCGAGAAAGGCATTTGATGATCCCCCGAGCCAGGCACCTCGCGGCCGCTGCCCTCAGCAGCGCGCTGCTGACGCTGCCTGCGCTGACCCTGCCCACACTCACGGGGATCGCCCATGCCGCCCCGGCGAGCAAGGTCTACGCCGCGCCGCTGGCCAAGACCGCCGCCGACGTCCAGCGGGTCGCCGAGTACTGGAAGCCCGACCGCCTGAAGAAGGCCGACAGCTTCAACCCGGCGACGCCGGGCACCTCGGAGAACGTCGCCGCGACCACCACCGCCTCCGCCGCCCCCGTGGCGGCGGTCAAGCGCGCGCTCGCCGCCCAGAGCGTCAACGCCGTGCCGCCGCGCAAGGGCGGGGCCGCCGGCACCATGGGCAAGGTCTTCTTCCGGTTCGGCGACAAGGAGTACTGGTGCTCGGCCAGCTCGGTCGCGGCCAGGAACCGCAGCGTCGTCGCCACGGCGGGACACTGCGCGTACGACTCCCGCCAGGCCAAGCCCGCCGACTACTGGATCTTCGTCCCCAACCCAGGCCCCAACGGCGAGACGCCGTACGGCATCTATGTGGGCTCGTCGATCAGCCTGCACGAGGACTGGTCGGGCCGGGCCGACTACGACTACGACTACGCGTTCGTCACCGTGCACCGGGGCTTCACCTGGACGGCCAAGGACGGCGGCTACGTCATGCAGGACGTCGGCCGGCTCCAGGACAACGTGGGCGGGCTCGGCATCGCGCTGAACAAGAAGCCGGGCACGTACACCTCGGCCGCCTTCGGCTACCCGGCGGGCGTGCAGCCCGACGGCTCGACCCCGTTCAACGGCAAGAAGCTGATGAAGTGCAGGGAGCGCACGACGCGCTTCACCGTCGCACCCAGCCGCGACCTGCAGAAGGGCGTGGAGCTGGCACCGTGCGACTTCAGCCCGGGCGCCAGCGGCGGCCCGTGGGTGATCGGCTACGACGACACGCGCCGGCTCGGCAGCCTCAACGGCGTCAACAGCCTGACCTGGAACAGGGACGCCAAGGGCGGCTATGACGCGGTGTCCTCCCCGTACTTCGACACCACCACCGGAGAGGTCTACCGGCACGCCGCCGGGCTGACCACTCCGGCAAATGTGACGTAGATCATAGAAACCGATCGGCACCCTCAGACGTCCAGCGGCTTCTCTGTCACGAGACGATCACGGCACGCTTGGAGACCATGGGGATGATCTACAGCAAATTCCCAGGAAGAGGATCAAAGCTGTAGGTTCCGGGCTGTCCATTTGCTGAGTTCAGGAGGGCCACGAGGCGCCTCCTCGCCAGCGCAACCTGGAGTTACGTTGAAGCGAATCCTCCTGCCCGCCGGCGGCGCCGTCCTGGCCACCGGTCTGCTCGCCACCGGCCTGACCGGGACGTCGCAGGCCGCCGCGCGTGTCGCCCACGACCCGATGGCCCGCAACTCCTCGGCCGCGGTCTCCATCGCCTCTTTCTGGCTCGCCTCCAACGGTGCCGCGCTCCGGTCGGCGACCCAGTACACGTGGGACTCGAAGGAAGTCAGGAAGGTCGTCTCCAAGGGCGGCTACACCCCTGACGGCCGGCCCGGCACGACCGCGCCCACCGGAGGCACGAAGGCGGCCGGCGGCCAGAACGTGAACCTGCCCAAGACCGTCGGCAAGGTCTTCTTCGTCGACGCGCATGGCAAGTTCCGCTGGTGCTCGGCCTCCTCGATCCAGTCGAACTACCGCAACCTGGTCGCCACGGCCGGCCACTGCGTGTACGACACCGACAGCAACAAGGACACGCTCGACAAGTGGGTCTTCGTCCCCGGTTACTACCAGGGCAAGGCTCCTTGGGGCATCTACGTGGGCAAGCAGGCCTTCACCCACTACGACTTCGACGTCTACGAGGACTACGACCGCGACTACGCGTTCGTCACCGTCTACAACGGCATCACCCTCCAGCGCGTCAAGCCGGTGACCAAGCGCGACTACCAGCGCTTCACCGGCCCCAAGCGCTCCTGGGGCGGCCGCTACCACCTCCTGGTGGTCAAGGACGCGGGCCGGCTCGGTGACAACGTCGGCGGTCAGGGCTTCGCGTGGAACCAGCCCACGGGCAAGCCGGTCCGCACGTTCGGCTACCCGGCCGCGCCGCACCCCGACGGCGACCGGCCGTACAGCGGCGTGACGCCGAAGCACTGCTACGGCAAGACCACCGGCAAGAAGCTCGGCGCCTCCTGGCTGAAGATCCAGGAGCACGTCGGCCTCAAGTGCGCGGTGACCCCTGGCTACGACGGCGGCCCGTGGCTGCTGAACTACAGCAACGGCAAGCGCACCGGTTACGTCAACGGCGTCACCAGCACCTTCGCCGACCAGGACGGCAACGACCGCATCGACTACATCACCTCGCCGTACTTCGACGGCGAGACGGCCTCGGTCTACAACGCGGCCAAGAACGTGTGGTCGGGCAAGATCGTCGGCCCGAACGGCGAGCTGTACAAGTAAGCCCTACCAGGGGAAGCGAGGGCCTCGGTCTCCGAGGCCCTCGCCTTGTTTTCACGGGCCCCAGAAAGGCGCCTGGCGCCCTCAGAAGACCTCCGGCCGGCCAACGGCACGGAGGTCTTCGCATGTCCGGAACCTGGCGGGAGCGGGTCGGGAACGGGTCGGGAACGCGTCCGGAACCCCCGCGGGGACGGGCTTCCTGAGAGGTCAATAGGCCAAAGCTGAAGATCACCTGGGAGTGAGGGTGAGCTTAGACGGGCTGAGGCTCCAATTCGGTTCCTGTGATCTGAGTCACGTTCATCCGATCACACACAGTATCGGGACACTAACGGAACTTCCGTACCAAGAGCATTACCCCACCCGTACCCTGCAAAAACGTGATCTCCCCGTCACGCCGCGCGAAGATCTCTGACTGGTAACGGAAAGGTCACGGCGGTAAGGGTGACTACCGGATCTTCCGAAGCGGGTTTCACCTGCGGAGATCACCACGCTATGTTCCTTGCTATCCCTTTACTGACGCATGGGACGCAAGTTGCGACCCACGACAGAGCAAGGAGCAGTTCCCTTGAAGCGCATCCTCATCCCCGCCGGTGGCGTCGTTCTCGCCACTGGCATGCTGGCCGCCGGCCTCGCCGGTACGGCCTCCGCCGCGTCTGACGTCGCCAAGGACAACCTGGCGACCTCTGCGGCCAACGCGAACGCGATCGCCTCTTTCTGGGCCGAGAACAACGGTGCCGCCCTCAAGGCCGCCACCGAGTCCAACGTCTGGGAGAAGAGCGACGTCGCCAAGCTGCAGAGCAAGGGCGGCTCCACCACGGACACCAAGCCGGGCTCCACCGCGCCGATCGGCGAGGAGAAGAAGACCGCCGCCAAGGTGCAGAACGTCAACATGCCGAAGACCATCGGCAAGGTGTTCTTCGTCAACGGCAAGGGCGAGAAGAAGTGGTGCTCCGCCACCTCGATCCAGTCGCAGTACCGCAACCTGGTCGCCACGGCCGGGCACTGCGTCTACGACACCGGCGCCAACGCTGACGTGATGGACAAGTGGGTCTTCGTCCCCGGTTACTACCAGGGCAAGGCTCCTTGGGGCATCTACGTGGGTAAGCAGGCCTTCACCCACTACGACTTCGACGTCTACGAGGACTACGACCGCGACTACGCGTTCGTCACCGTTTACAACGGTGTCAAGGTCGACGGCAGCGAGTCCAGCAAGAACGTCTCCAAGGCCGAGTGGGACAAGTACACGGGCCTGAAGGACGCCAAGGACGTCGAGATCAGCAAGGAAGAGTACCTGAAGGGTTCGGTTGACCCCACGTCGACCGAGTCCTACTGGGTCAAGCGTGGCTCCGCCCCCGAGGCGACGGGCCCCGACTACCCGGGTGCCACCGTCGGCAAGGTCGAGGTCTCCGAGGGTCGTTACAACCGCGCCGGCATCGGCAAGGGCAACGGCCGCAAGTTCGGTGAGCCCGTCACCGAGAACGTGACCGCCAACGAGGCCGCCGCCTACAAGGCGAAGCAGCGCGCGGACAGGTTCAAGTACCCGGCCAAGGTCGAGCGCGACCGCCGCGGCAACTGGACCATCACGCACTACTTCGTGCAGCAGTGGTACAAGCCGGGCTCGGACACGAAGTTCTACAAGACCGTCTTCTACATCATCGACCACAAGTCCCTGGACGCGGGTCGGCTCGGTGACAACGTCGGCGGTCAGGGCTTCGCGTGGAACCAGCCCACGGGCAAGGCCATCCGCGTGTTCGGCTACCCGGCCGCTGCGCACCCCGACGGCAACAAGAACTACACCGGCATTACTCCGAAGTGGTGCTACGGCACGACCACCAAGAAGCTGGTCGGTTCTGCTGCCAAGAAGATCGAGGAGCACGTCGCCCTCAAGTGCGCCATGACCGAGGGCGCCGACGGTGGTCCGTGGCTGTACAACTACAGCAACGCCAAGCGTCTCGGCTACGTGAACGGTGTCACCAGCACCTTCAACGACCAGGACGGCAACGGCCGCGTTGACTACATCTCGTCGCCGTACTTCGACGGCGAGACCAACACCGTCTACAAGGCCGCTGCGGCCTCGTGGTCCGGCAAGGTTGTCTGACGTAACGGCCGGCGACCGGTCCTGAACCGTTCGTAGACCTGTTACACGCGAAGGGCCCGGCATCTGCCGGGCCCTTCTGCGTTCCACCCCCGAAGGTGAAGCCCTTTGGACGCATGGGAGCCCGATACGGTGCCATCAAGCCAATGTGATGTGCGTCACATCGCCCACGCCGACCGGAACGCCCGAGCGCCTCGCTCCCCGGACCCCGCGCTGACAACGTCTTTATGTTGATCAGGGCAAATAGGAGAGAGATCGCCTTCTTCTGAGCTTCTGCGCCAACGCCTCTTAAACATCACAGATCGATCACGCCCGACGAGTCGCCTCTTTTCCTTCCAAAGCGGCTACCGGACCTCAAGATCGACACTGTATGTTCCTGCCATCCCTTTACTGACGCATGGGACGCAAGAGGCGTTCCACGACAGCGCAAGGAGTTACCGTGAAGCGCATCCTCCTCCCGGCCGGTGGCGCCGTTCTGGCCACTGGTCTCCTGGCTGCCGGCCTGGCCGGCACCGCTCAGGCCGACAACACCGTGGCCAACGCCGACCTGGCGAAGACCGCGGCCCAGGCCCAGGAAGTCGTCGAGTTCTGGACCAAGTCGAACAACGCGGCGCTCAAGGGCGCCACGGCCTTCAGCCCCGACGCGCTCGAGGTCAAGAAGACCGTGACCGGTGGCGGGTATACCTCTGACACCAAGCCGGGCGCCACGGCGCCGATCGGCGAGGAGAAGAAGTCCGCCGCCAAGGTGCAGAACGTCAACCTCCCGAAGACCATCGGCAAGGTGTTCTTCGAGGGCCACGACGGCAAGCTGTACTGGTGCTCCGGCACCTCGATCCAGTCGCAGTACCGCAACCTGGTCGCCACGGCCGGGCACTGCGTCTACGACGTGGTTTCGAACAAGGAAGTCGTCTCCCGCTGGGTGTTCGTCCCCGGTTACTACCAGGGCAAGGCTCCGTGGGGTCTGTACGTGGGTAAGCAGGCCTTCACCCACTACGACTTCGAGGTGTACGAGGACTTCGACCGCGACTACGCCTTCGTCACCGTCTACGACGCCCTCGCCGGTTCCGCCAAGGAGCCCAAGAAGGTGTACTGGGACGAGTTCAAGAAGTACCGCGGCGAGAAGTTCGTCAAGGAGGTCCCGGTTAGCCGGGAAGAGGCTCGCAAGCGCCTCGACCCGCACAACAAGGACGTCTACGACTTCAAGGGCACCGTCCCCGACGAGGCCGTCGGCCCCAACTACCCCGGCGCCGAGGTGACCAAGCACGAGGTCACCGCCGCCGAGTACTTCCGGGCTCGCTCCGGTCAGGGCCAGGGCCGCAAGTACGGTGAGCCCGAGGTCGAGCAGGTCACCTACAACGAGGCCCTCGAGTACCTCAAGGGCCAGGGCTGGGACCCGAAGAACAACAAGCCGGCCAAGCCGAACGCCGAGTTCCCCGGCACGGTCAAGCTGGACCGTCAGGGCAACAGCACCATCACGCACTACTTCACCCAGCTGTGGGTGAAGAAGGGCACTGAGAAGGGCTGGGTCCGCAAGGACTTCTACATCGTCGTGAGCGGCCTGAAGAGCGGCGGCCGTCTGGGCGACAACGTCGGTGGCCAGGGCTTCGCGTGGAACCAGCCGTCCGGCAAGTACGTCCGGACGTTCGGTTACCCGCAGGGCGCGCACCCCGACGGCAACAAGCCCTACACCGGTGTCACGCCGAAGTGGTGCTACGGCAAGACCTCGCACAAGGCCCTGCAGATCCCGTCCCGCAAGGTCGAGGAGCAGCAGTCCTTCAAGTGCGCGGTGACCGCCGGCTACGACGGTGGCCCGTGGCTGTACAAGTACAGCAACGCCAAGCGTCTCGGCTACGTCAACGGTGTCACCAGCCTCATCGCCGACACCGACAAGAACAACCGCTACGACACGATCACCACGCCTTACTTCGACGGTGAGACCAACGTCGTCTACAAGGCCGCTGCGGCCTCGTGGTCCGGCAAGCTCGTCCCGTAGTAAGACGCGGCTTCGTGGACAGCGACTTGTTCCTGTCCAGCAGCTAGGAACCGAAGGGCTCGGCAGCCAGCCGGGCCCTTCGGCCTTTTTCGGCCTAATTTGGGAATATCCCTTACCAGAGTGACTGGTGGGTCGATAGGGTCTTTACACCCTTTTTGACAACAGTGGAGCCTCCGTTGAAGCGCCTGCTCATCCCCCTTGTAAGCGCCGGCCTCAGCGCCGCAGTACTCGCCGCACCCGCCTCCGCCCAGCCGAGCTGGGCTTCCGAGAACCTCACCCCGAAACCAGCCGACGCGTACGGAGACGCCTTCTTCTGGCTGGACGCCAACGGAGCCGCGCTCCGCAAGGCGACGCAGTACACCCTGGACGCCAAGGACGTCCCGAAGCTCGTCTCCGCGCAGAGCAAGACCGTGCCGGACGGCAAGCCGGGCATGACCGGCCCCACGACCACCAGCAAGGCCACCACCAGCAAGAACGTCAACCTGCCCAAGACGATCGGCAAGGTCTTCTTCCTTGACGAGCAGGGCCGGTACCGCTGGTGCTCCGCCACCTCCATCCAGTCGAGGAACCGCAACCTCGTCGCCACCGCCGGTCACTGCGTGTTCGAGCACGGCAAGGACGACGTGTTCGACAAGTGGGTCTTCGTCCCCGGCTACTACCAGGGCAAAGCCCCCTGGGGCGTGTACGTCGGCGCGTACGCCTTCACCGCCTACGACCTCGACACCTACGACGACTACGACGGCGACTTCGCCTTCGTCGCGGTCCACAACGGGTTCTCCCTGATCCCCGAGCGGGCGGTCTCCCGCAAGGAGTTCAACGAGTGGCTCGGCGACAAGTGGATGAAGCCGCGCGAGATCACCGCGCAGGAGTTCGTCAAGTGCAAGCTCGACCTGGGCGAGTGCTGGTCGCAGGGCCACGGCACGCCGTCGCTGGTCGGTCCTGACCACCCGGACGCCGCGCTTGAGCGGGTCGAGGTCAGCAAGGCGACCTACGACCGTGCTCGCGAGGGCAGGGGGCAGGGCTACAAGTTCGGCGAGCCGATCGT
Organism: Nonomuraea sp. NPDC004580; assembly: GCF_040609855.1. NCBI lineage: Bacteria > Bacillati > Actinomycetota > Actinomycetes > Streptosporangiales > Streptosporangiaceae > Nonomuraea > Nonomuraea sp. NPDC004580. Next base: position 161,477 of record NZ_JBEXLH010000006.1, read on the forward strand.
GGAGCAGGTCACGGCCAACCAGTACCAGGCGTACAAGGGGCTGGGCACCAAGGGCAAGGACAGGCTGGGCAACTACACCATCACCCACTACTACACGCAGAAGTGGGTCAAGCCCGACAGCGGCCGTAAGTACTACCAGGCGCAGTGGATGGTCGGCATCGCCAAGGACCTCGGCGCGCTCGGCGACGTGGTCGGCGGCCAGGGCGTGGCCTGGAACCAGCCGCTGGGCCAGAACGTGACGGCCTTCGGCTACCCGAGCGCCCCGCACCCCGACGGCAACAAGGCGTACTCCGGTGTGACGCCGAAGTGGTGCTCCGGCAAGACCTACACCAAGTCCGTGCAGGTCAACACGTTCAAGGTCGAGACGCACCAGATGCTGAAGTGCTCGATGACCGGCGGCGCCGACGGCGGCCCCTGGCTCATCAAGTACAACAACAGCAAGCGCACCGGCTACGTCAACGGCGTGACCAGCGTGTTCGCCGACAACGACGGCAACAACCGGATCGACCACATCAGCTCGGCCATCTTCGACGGCGAGGTCGCCGACGTCTACAACAAGGCCAGCTTCAAGGACACCGGGGCCATCGTGACCCCCAAGGGCGAGCTGCTGACGTAAGCACCCGCCACCGACGGCCCGCACCCCGGCCTTTCGCCGGGGCGCGGGTCGTTCGCGCGTTCATACGGCGCGTTCATACGGCGGTGAGCTCGCGGGTGCGCTCCCGCAGCACCATCACCGGCCGCTCGTTCTTGTATGGTTCGAGCCGCCGCCGCAGGTCGGCCGCGTACGACCGGGACCGCGCCGACTGCAGCTCACCCGCCAGCGCCAGCGCGCCGCCGGCGGCCGAGCACGCCTCCTCCAGCTCGCCGCACTGGAGCAGCCCCGCCGCCAGCAGCGACAGGTTGAACATCCGCCCCCGTACGTAACGGCCGTCCATGTCGAGGGACCGCCGCGCCTGGCGGACGACCCGCTCACCCTCACCGAGGTCACGGAAGCAGTGGGCGAACTTGGCGGACAGATAGGCCTCGTCGAAGTAGCCGAGCCAGGTGGGCTCGTCGGCGGGCCTGCGGGTCTCGAAGGCGCGCTCCGCCTCGTTGAGCGAGGCGCCGCAGGACCGGGAGTCGCCCAGCCCGGCGTGCGCGTGCGCCTCGAGGACGTGGGCGGAGGCGAGGAGCGTCTGCACGCCGGCCTTGCGCGCCGCCAGCTGGGAGGCCCTGGCGAGGTCGAGCGCGTGTGCCGGCTGGCCCATGTAGATGGCCTGGTGAGCCATCCCGGCCAGGATCTCGCCGCCCAGGGTCTGGTCGTCGGCGCCCCTGGCCAGGCGCAGGGCCTGGATGAGGTAGCGCTGGGCGAGACCGTGCTGCTCCATGTCGTAGGCCATCCAGCCGGCCAGCCTGGTCAGCTCCGCGGCTGCGCAGGCCAGCTTGCGGCCGGTGGCCTCGTCGTAGGCGCCGTCCTTGAGCAACGGGGAGACGGCGGTGTCGAGGTATTTGATCACGGACGAGCGGACCCTGCCGCTGCCGAACCGGTTGTCGAGCTCACTGAACGAACGGGTGACCTCGTGGATCGCGGCGATGTCGGCGCGGCCTATCCGCCGCGTCCCCATGCCGCTCATGCGTCCCTCCTGCGGGGACGTCAGCCAGCGTACGGCTCCAACGGAGCCGGCTCCTATCGCGAACGTCGAGTCGATCAGGAACCTCCGTCTCTCTACGTCGGCCCGCCACAGTGCCGTCACGGTCGCGACCCCCTCCTGCCACGTGTGCGTGAACTCCTGCCCGAGATCGAGGGGTGTGATGGTGGCCGGCATGCCGAGGTCCTCAGAGGTGACCGGCCTGCCCAGCCGCAGCGCGAAGATCTCGCTGAGCAGGCCGGGAACCGGGTCGCGCGGCCGTTGACCGCCGATCCAGCGCAGCACGGAGCTGTGGTCGTACTTGAGGCCCGGGGTGCCACGGGCGGCTCCGAGATCGTTGAGGCGCCTGGCCAGTCCCTTGTGGGAGAAGCCCGCCTCTGCGATGAGCTGCTGCAGCAGTCGGTTCGGCTCGCGTTCCATCGCTCTCCTCGTCACAGGAGTCGGCGCCCACATCCTTACAGAGAGCTACTGTTATAGCACCTTGGGTAAAGGATTCATGACGGTTCCCAAAGGTCGCCCCAACTCCATCCCACCCCATCGCCGGTGTCGCGCCAGGTCGTACCGGCGGCCCTGCTCCTGAACGGCGACTTCAGCCACCCGCGAAACGGTCGGGTGATCAGCGCGTCGAGGAGCGCAAAAAAAAGGGGGCGGGCGCGGGCCGAAAGGCCCTCACCCGCCCCTGGGCGGAGGTCAGAGGCGTGCGACGCCGTCGGCCCTGGCCTGCGCGGCCACCGCGGCGATGACGGCCGGCGCCACCCGCTCGTCGAAGGGACTCGGGATGACGTACGTCGCCGACAGGTCGTCGCCCACGACGCCGGCCAGCGCGTCGGCGGCGGCCACCTTCATGTTCTCGGTGATCGATCCGGCCCGCACGTCGAGCGCGCCGCGGAAGACGCCGGGGAAGGCGAGCACGTTGTTGATCTGGTTGGGGAAGTCGGAGCGGCCGGTGGCGACCACCGTGGCGTGCCTGGCGGCCACGTCGGGGTGCACCTCGGGCGTCGGGTTGGACAGCGCGAAGACGATGGAGCCCGGCGCCATGGACGCGACGGCCTCCTCGGAGACCGTCGAGCCCGACAGCCCCACGAACACGTCGGCGCCCGCCAGCGCCTCCTCCGTCGAGCCGGTGCGCCCCGCCTTGTTCGTGTCGCGGGCGAGCGCCTGCTTGACCGGGTTGAGCCCGTCGCGGCCGTCGTAGATGAGGCCCTTGGAGTCGGAGACCGCGATGTCGCCGATGCCCGCCTCCAGCAGGATGCGGGTGACGGCGACGCCGGACGCGCCGGCTCCGGCCACGACGGCGCGCAGGTCGCCCAGCGTGCGGCCGGTGAGGCGGGCGGCGTTCTTCAGCGCGGCCAGCACGACGATGGCGGTGCCGTGCTGGTCGTCGTGGAAGACGGGGATGTCGAGCGCGTCGCGCAGCCGCTGCTCGACCTCGAAGCAGCGGGGGGCGCTGATGTCCTCGAGGTTGATGCCGCCGAACGAGGGCGCGAGCCTGGTGACGGTCTCGACCAGCGCGTCGACGTCGGTGCAGTCGAGGCAGAGCGGGACGGCGTCGACGTTCGCGAACTCCTTGAACAGCAGCGCCTTGCCCTCCATGACCGGCATGGCGGCCGACGGGCCGATGTCGCCGAGCCCGAGCACGGCGGTGCCGTCGGAGATCACCGCGACCACACGGGAGACCCACGTGTAGTCGGCGGCGAGCGCGGGATCGTCGGCGATGCCCGAGCAGACCCTGGCGACGCCCGGCGTGTAGGCGAGTGACAGGTCGTCCGCGTCGCGGACGCGCACGGTGGAGCGGATCTCGATCTTGCCGCCGCGATGCAGCGCGAAGGCAGGATCGGCGTCGAGTGCGGTGGAATCAGAAGCGGGCGTGGCAGCCACAGCGACCCCTGTAGTGATTGGTAGCGGAGAAACCTTCGGCGGACGAGCGCGAGCGGGCTGGCTTCGGTAGCTGCCAGAGTCCCCTCGCCGATCGTCTCGTTGAGGGGGTTCGGGGGTCACCCGTCTCCCCATAGTGCCACATGGTGAGATGGTGATCGATGTCGTCGCCGCGTGGTCACCGCGCCCGCAGGACTCTCCAGGCCGTCCCCATCCGGCCTGGTGTCGGCTCTGACGCCGTTCCGTTGACGCATCGTTAAACGTCCGATGACAGATACGCACAAAACCCCATTTAAACTGCACAAAACGCACGTCATGGCATTTCACTTCTCGAGGAGGCCGTACATGGCCCTCAGCCCCAGGGGCCGCCGCGGCTACGCCGCCGGCGCGCTCGCCCTGACCGCCGCTCTCGCGCTGTCCGCGTGCGGCGGTGAGAGCGGCTCGAGCTCCGGCACCACCAGCGCGAGCGCCACCGGCGCAGCCGCCGGCGTCAAGCTGGTGCAGCCCGGCAAGCTCACCGTCTGCACGAACATCCCGTACGAGCCGTTCCAGTTCAAGGACGACAGCGGCAAGGTCGTCGGCTTCGACGTGGACATCGTCGACCTGGCCGCGAAGAAGCTCGGCGTCGAGCAGAACATCGTCGACATCGACTTCGCCGTCATCAAGAGCGGCGCCGCGATGGCCGCGGGCAAGTGCGACGTCGCCGCCGCCGGCATGACCATCACCCCCGAGCGGCAGCAGAACATCGACTTCTCCGAGCCCTACTTCGACGCCACGCAGGCGCTGCTGGCCAAGAAGGGCACCGGCGCCAAGTCGCTCGAGGACGTCAAGGCCAAGGGTCTCAAGCTGGGCGCGCAGGCCAGCACCACCGGCCTCGACTACGTCAAGAAGCAGGGCTTCGACCCCACCGAGTACGCCGACTCCGCCAAGGAGCTGCTCGCCCTGCAGGCGGGCCAGGCCGACGTCGTCGTCCAGGACCTGCCGGTCGTGCTCACCTGGCTGAAGAAGTCCGACATCGCCGAGAAGTTCGAGCTGATCGCCAGCCTCGACACCGGTGAGCAGTACGGCATCGGCCTGAAGAAGAACGCCGACCCGACCCTGCTCAAGACGATCAACGAGGAGATCGCCAAGGCCAAGCAGGACGGCACCTACGAGAAGATCTACGTGAAGTGGTTCGGCAAGAAGCCCGGCGAGCTGGGCAGCTGATCCATGGCCGAGCAGCCCAAGACGGCTGAGCCTGCTCGCGCCAGGCTCAGCCCCCGCAAGAAGCAGCGGATCAGCCGCGGCATCCAGTACGCCGTCCTGGTCCTCGCGCTGGTCGGCGTCGTCCTCTACGCCGACTGGGGCAGCCTCGCCCAGAACTTCGCGAAGGGCGACGTGGCGCGTGAGGCCCTGCCCGACCTGTTCACGGTCGCGCTGCGCAACACGATCATCTACGCGGTCGGCGGGTTCCTGTTCTCGTTCCTGCTGGGTCTGGTGCTGGCGCTGATGCGGCTGTCGCAGGTGCTGCCGTACCGGTGGATCGCGATCGTCTACATCGAGATCTTCCGCGGCCTGCCCGCGCTGCTGATCTTCCTGATGATCACTTTCCTGCCGCTGGCGCTGCCCGGCTTCGCCGTCCCCGGCGGCACGTACGGACAGGGCATCCTGGGCCTCGGCCTGGTGGGCGCGGCCTACCAGGCGGAGGTGTTCCGCGCGGGCCTGCAGGCCGTGCCCAAGGGGCAGACGGAGGCCGCGCGCTCGCTCGGCATGTCCGCCGCCAGGGCGCAGGTCACGGTGGTGATCCCGCAGGCGATCAGGATGGTCATCCCGCCGACGACCAACCAGTTCGTGGCCCTGCTCAAGGACTCGTCGCTGGTGCTGTTCCTCGGCGTCTCCGGCGAGTACGTCGAGCTGGCCAAGTTCGGCAACGACCTGGCCTCCCAGTTCGCCAACGCCACGCCCATCATGGTCGCCGGCGTGACGTACCTGATCGTCACCATCCCGCTGGGCTACCTCGCGTCCCGGCTGGAGGGACGCAAGGGGAGGACGCGATGACGCACGCCATCGAACTGCGCGACCTGCACAAGCACTTCGGCCAGAACGAGGTGCTCAAGGGCATCGACATGACCGTGGACACCGGCCAGGTGGTCTGCGTGATCGGGCCTTCAGGCTCCGGCAAGTCCACGCTGCTGCGCTGCGTGAACCTGCTGGAGACGCCGACCAGGGGCAAGGTGTTCGTGGAGGGCGTCGAGGTCACCGACCCCGACGTGGACATCGACGCCGTACGCCGCCGCATCGGCATGGTCTTCCAGCAGTTCAACCTGTTCCCGCACATGACCGCGCTGGAGAACGTGATGATCGCCCAGCGGCGGGTGCTCAAGCGGGGCAAGAAGGAGGCCGAGGTCATCGCGCGGGAGAACCTGGACAAGGTGGGCGTCGGCGCCAAGTGCGACGCCCTGCCGAGCCAGCTCTCCGGCGGCCAGCAGCAGCGGGTCGCCATCGCCAGGGCACTGGCCATGAGCCCCGACCTGATGCTCTTCGACGAGCCCACCTCGGCGCTCGACCCCGAGCTGGTCGGCGACGTGCTCACCGTCATGCGCAAGCTGGCGGAGGAGGGCATGACGATGCTGGTCGTCACCCACGAGATGGGCTTCGCCCGCCAGGTGGCCGACCGGGTGGTGTTCATGGACGGCGGCGTGGTCGTCGAGGACGGGCCGTCGTCCCAGGTGATCGGCGATCCGCAGCAGGAGCGCACGCGGACGTTCCTGCACCGCGTCCTGCACCCGGAGGACTGACGCTCTTGCCCGGACCGGAGGGCGGGACGCGCGCGGCGCGCCCGCCCTTCTGGTGTAATACACCGGCATGGACCTGACCTCTTACGCGGAGTGGGCGGTCCGGCTGGCCAACGACCTCGCGCCGCCGGCCGAGCTGCGCGGGCTGCGCGACGAGCTGGCCGCCGTGTTCGACGCCGCCGGTGACGAGCGCGCGGTGGCGTCGCGGCTCAACGCCCTGCTGGAGCGCTATCCCGTACGCCCGCAGCTGTCCGACCACGACGGCCACGGCTGGCACCTGCACCTGGCCGACGACCCCGCGGCGACGGCCGTGATGGGCCTGGCCGCCGTCGTGGCGGAGCTGGGCGTCGACCGGCTGGGGCGCTGCCACGAGCCGCGCTGCCGCCGCGCCTTCCTCGACACCTCCTCCAACCGCTCGCGCCGCTACTGCTCGGCCCGCTGCGCCAGCCGCGCCAACGTGGCCGCCTACCGCGCCCGCCGCCGCGACGCCGCCCGGCCGGCCGGCGGGCGGCGGATCAGCGGCCAGTAACGCAGCACGACGCGGCCCACGATGTCCTGGACCGGCCCGAAGTCCCAGCTGTCGCGGCGCCCGCCGGCCCGCTGGTTGTCGCTCTCCAGCCACCAGCCGTCGGCGCCGTGCCATTGGGCGCGTTTGACGATCAGCCGGTCGGGGTCGCCGGGCAGGCGGGCGACGACGAGGTCGCCAGGACGTACGGCGGCGCCCCGCCGGACCAGCAGCCAGTCGCCCGGCAGCAGCGCGGGCCGCATCGAATCACCTTCGACACGCACTCTCATCGGCTATGACCCCCTAGTCCGCAGGCGTCGGGACCCGAGTAAGGTCGGTTGTGGACCAAGCTGATTCAGCATCCAGGAAGGACTTTCTGATGCTCGCACGACTGCTACGACCCAAGCATGTCGCTTCCGCACACTGCGACCTGCCCTGTGGGGTCTACGACCCCGCTCAGGCCCGCATCGAGGCCGAGTCGGTCAAGGCGATCATGGAGAAGTACGCGGCCAACGAGGACCCGGTCTTCCGCGCCCGCGCCATCAAGATCAAGGAAGAGCGCGCCGAGCTGGTCAAGCACCACCTCTGGGTGCTCTGGACCGACTACTTCAAGCCGCCGCACCTGGAGCAGTACCCGCAGCTGCACCAGCTCTTCTGGGACGCCACGAAGCTGGCCGGCGCGGCCGGCGCCAAGGGCACCGTCGAGGTGGCCAAGGCCGAGGACCTGCTGGGCAAGATCGACGAAATCTCCAAGATCTTCTGGGAGACCAAGGCCGCCTAAAACGGCACATAAGGCTCTGTGCGGTCCCCGGCCGCGCAGAGCCTTTTCCGTTGATGGCGAGTCTGAATCGTCCAAGCACCGCTCAGGGGCGGTAAGTTGCAGTCAGCGGCGGATTCGCGAGGAGGAACGTGACCGAGGAAACCGAGACGCGCGCGGAAGGCGTGGCCGGCATCCGCGACGTGGTGAGCATCAGGCTCCCCGCGGCGAGTGCCTACCTGTCTGTGCTGCGTACGGCTACCGCCGGCCTGGCCGCGCGGCTTGACTTCACCCTGGACGAGATCGAGGACCTGCGCATCGCGGTCGACGAGGCCTGCGCCATGCTGCTCAGCGAGGCGGTGCCGGGCACCGACCTGACCGCCGAGTTCGAGCTGACGGGGCAGGAGATGCAGGTCAGAGTGGAGGTGACCACCGTCGGCAGCTCCGCGCCCAAACGCGATGACTTCGCCTGGATGGTCCTGACCGCCCTGGCCGACGACGTCGACGCGGTGACCGGCTCCCCCGACCGTATGGCGATCGTCCTGCGTAAGCGCCGAGGCGCTGCCCAGAATGCGGCGGGGCCGGCGTGACGGAAAGGACTGGAGCCATGGCCACCAGCGAACACGCCGTGCCCGACCGGGTGCGTGCCCGCATGCTCTTCGCCGAGCTGGCCGAGCTGGGTCCCGAGGAGCCGCGCCGCCAGCGCATCAGGGACGAGCTGGTCGAGCTTCACCTTCCGCTGGTCGAATACCTGGCGCGCCGCTTCCGCAACAGGGGCGAGTGGCTCGACGACCTCACCCAGGTCGCCACCATCGGTCTGATCAAGTCCATCGACCGGTTCGACCTCAACCGCGGCGTGGAGTTCTCCACCTACGCCACGCCCACCATCGTCGGCGAGATCAAGCGGCACTTCCGTGACAAGGGCTGGGCGGTTCGCGTGCCGCGCAGGCTGCAGGAGCTCAAGCTCTCGCTGACCAAGGCGATCAGCGACCTGTCGCAGCGCGAGGGGCGTGCCCCGACGGTGGCCGAGCTGGCCTCCTACCTCAAGATGACCGAGGAGGAGGTGCTGGAGGGGCTCGAGTCGGCCAACGCCTACTCCACGGTCTCGCTCGACGCGCCCGACTCGGGCGACGACGACGCGCCCGCGGTCTCCGACTCGCTCGGCATCGTGGACGAGTCGCTCGAGGGCGTCGAATACCGCGAGTCGCTCAAGCCGTTGCTGGAGCGGCTCCCGCCGCGCGAGAAGCGCATCCTGCTGCTGCGCTTCTTCGGCAACATGACGCAGTCGCAGATCGCCACCGAGCTGGGCATCTCCCAGATGCACGTCTCGCGCCTGCTGGCCCGCACCCTGGCCCAGCTGCGCGAGGGCCTGACTGCCGACGACTGACCGGGTTTTCCGCACCCGCCCCGCGCGACGTGCGGAAAACGCGGCTAACCGTCGCCGTAGAGCGCGTGGGTGGTGGGAGGAGCGAGCAGCGTCACCAGCCCGGCCAGGGCCACCACGATCAGCGGGATGCCGAGCTGCGGCTGGTCCGACTGGATCAGCGTGACGGAGACCGGCAGCATGAAGATCTGGGTCAGCACCGCGGGCGACCTCCCCCACCGCTCCATCTTGAACAGCCCGCCCCAGGCCACCCAGAGCAGGCCGGCGCCCACCAGCAACCCGAAGACCGCCTCCGCCACGGCGGTGGTCACGTCGTCTGGCCTGCCTGTCAGGGTCTCCACGGCGACGAAGACGCCGAGCCCGAGCGCCACGAGGCCCTCGACGGCGACGACCGCGGCGGCGATGAGGAGGGTAAGCGGGCGACCGTTCACGGTCCGTACCCTACCTCCCGGGGCGCGCGGCGCGGGAAACAGGACGTTCGGCGGATAAGCCGGACAAGCTGCACCGGATACGCTGGCGACATGCGCGCCATGCTGCTGGTCAACCCCAAGGCCACGACCACGAACGCCCGTACGCGCGACGTGCTCATCCGCGCACTCGGGGCGGCCGTGGAGCTCGCCGTCGAAGAGACCCGCTACCGGGGTCACGCGGCGTCATTGGCGGCCACCGCCCGCGCCAAGGGCTACGACGTGGTGGCCGTGCTGGGCGGCGACGGCACGATCAACGAGACCGTCAACGGCCTGCTCAATCCCGTCAACGGCGAGGCGCCGCCGCTCGACGACCCCAGCACCGGACGCCCTGGGCTGATCGTCATCCCCGGCGGCAGCGCCAACGTCTTCGCCCGCGCGCTCGGCCTGCCCAACGACCCGGTGGAGTCGACGGGCCAGGTGCTGGAGGCGCTCAGGGAGGACCGGCGCAGGACCGTGGGTTTGGGGCAGGCCCTGTGGGAGGGCCAGAGCCGCTACTTCACGTTCTGCTCGGGCATGGGGTACGACGCCGAGGTTGTACGGGCCGTGGAGGGCCTGAGAGGCACCGGCCGTAAAGCAACCCCCACACGGTATGTGAACACGGCTCTGAGGCACTATCTGGCCACGGACAAGCGGCATCCCGCGATGACGGTGACCGGTCGTGGCATCCCGGCGGCCGGCGGGGTGTTCATGGCGATCATCTCCAACACCTCGCCCTGGACGTACGTCGGCAGCCGCCCCGTGCGCCCCACCCCGTGGGCGAGCTTCGAGACCGGCCTGGACCTCCTCGGCCTGCGCAGGATGAGCCCTATCACACTCGCGCCGGTGATCAGGCACATCCTCACGGAGAGTGAGGCCCTTCCGTCCGGCCGCAACCTCGTCCAGCTCCACGACGAGGCCGAGTTCACGCTCACCGCCGACCGTCCCGTGGCCTTTCAGCTGGACGGTGACTACCTGGGCGAACGCGAGAGGGTGACGTTCCGGTCTACACCGAACGCGTTACAAGTTCTGGTCTAGCCGGTTACATTCGGTCATTGTGTGACGCATCCGACATCCATTACCGCCAAAACTTACCGCCAACCCCCTTGCGTGCACTCTGCGTGGCTGACAGGCTCAACCATGACGTCCGAACGTAGGACCTTTAACACCCCAGGGTCCTCGACGGGCGGCGGGCAACCCCGGTCCCCACAGGATTCGGGTCGTTGTTCGCGCGAGTTAGTGAAACTCTTCACAAAGTAGCCGCACGGAGCCAGACCGAAGGCTCCATCTACTAAGGAGTGGACGCATGGACTGGCGCCACCGAGCTGCCTGCCGTGACGTGGACCCCGAGCTGTTCTTCCCGATCGGCAACACCGGCCCGGCACTCATGCAGATCGAAGAGGCCAAGCAGGTCTGTCGTTCCTGCCCGGCCGTCGACGCCTGCCTGAAGTGGGCCCTGGAGTCCGGCCAGGACGCCGGCGTCTGGGGCGGCCTGAGCGAGGACGAGCGTCGCGCGCTCAAGCGCCGCACCGCCCGCGCCCGTGCCCGCGCCACCGCCTGAAGACCTTCATCATCTCCCCACCCTACGACGGCGCTGTCAGCAGGGCGGAAGCGGGATCGACAGAACGACCTCCGTGCCGCCTTCCAGGCGCGGCTCGACGGTGAGCCGCCCGGACAGCTCCCCCTCCACCAACGTGCGCACGATCTGCAACCCCAGGCTGGTGGAACTGTCGAGATCGAAGCCGTCGGGCAGCCCGCGGCCGTCGTCCCAGACGGTCACGTTGAGCCGCTCGTGCGCGGACTCGACCATCACCTCCAGCCGCTTGGGCCGCCCATGCTGCAACGCGTTCTGCAACAGCTCGGTCAGCGCCATCGCCAGCGGGGTGGCGATCAGCGACGGCAGCACGCCGAACTCCCCCACCCGCCGCGGCGTGACCGCCACCTCGGGCGACGAGACCTCGCCCGCCATGGCGATCACCCTGTCGGCGATCTCGTCGAAGTCGACGAACTCCTCCGGCGCGTGCGAGAGCGTCTCGTGCACGATCGCGATCGAGCCGACCCGGCGTACGGCCTCCTCCAGCGCCTCGCGGCCCTCCGGCACCTGAAGCCGCCTGGCCTGCAGGCGCAGCAGCGCGGCCACGGTCTGCAGGTTGTTCTTGACCCGGTGGTGGATCTCGCGGATGGTGGCGTCCTTCGTCATCAGCTCGCGCTCGCGCCTGCGCAGCTCGGTGACGTCCCTGATGAGGACGAGCGCGCCGATGCGGCCGCCGCCGACGATCAGCGGGATCGCGCGCAGCTGCACGATCGTGCCGCCCGACTCGACCTCCGTCTCCTTGGCCGCGCGCCCGCTGGCCACGATCATGAGGTCTTCGTTGATGGGCTCGTCGGAGTAGCACAGCTGGGCGGTGACCCGGCCCAGCTCGGCGCCCACGAGGTCGGCGTGCAGGCCGAGCCTGCGGTAGGCCGACAGCGCGTTCGGGGAGGCGTACGTGACGCGTCCGGCCCTGTCGAGCCTGAGCAGGCCGTCGCCCACGCGCGGCGAGCGGACCAGGATCGGCTCATCGCCCGAGAAGGGGAAGCGCCCCTCCGCCACCATCTGCGCCAGGTCGGAGGCGCTCTGCAGGTAGGTCAGCTCCAGGCGGGAGGGGGTGCGGGCCGAGGAGAGGTTCGTCGAGCGCTGGATGACCGCGAGGAAGCGGGCCTCGCCGTCCTCGACCGCCCGGCGTACGGGGATGGTCTCCTCCCTGACGGGCACGCCCGTGGACCAGTCGGGGTCGCCCTCGCGGCAGATGCGCCGCTCGTTCCATGCGGTGTCGATGAGCTGGCGCTCGCCCTTGGCCGCGACCGTGCCGACGATGTCGTCGTGGTAGACCGTCGGGCCCGTCGTGGGGCGCATCTGGGCGATGGCGATCCAGCCGTTCTCTCCCAGCAGCGGCGCCCACAGCACGAGGTCGGCGAACGACAGGTCGGCCAGCAGCTGCCAGTCGGAGACCAGCGAGTGCAGCCAGTCGAGATCCGCTTCGTCGAGCGCGGTGTGGCGGGCTACGAGGTCGCTGAGAGTCGGCACGAGTGCATCATGCGTGCTTTCCCCCGCGACAACCAAACCGACCCCCGGGCAGGCGGGCATGTTTGACGACAAGGGTGACGGCATCGCCCACATAGCTGGACTTGTCACGAAATCTCATACTGTGAGAAGCGTCATACCGCCGAAGCCGCGAGCCACCGAGAACGAGCCGCTCCGCGACGAGCCGGAGGTGATCCACACGAGCGCGACGTCCCCCCGGCACCGGTGCGACACGGCGCGCGAGCCCGTCTCGGTTGCGATCGCGCACGCTGCTGTGGATATCCTTCACCATCAACCTGAGCTGCCCGGATCCGCGCGTGCCCACACCCGCACGCGGCCGGCGCCGGTCGGCCGACGCGGCCCGCGGTTGACCACTCGGGCCGAAGTGAGTTCCGATGATCTCGCGGTGACCAGACACGCCCTCACCGCCGTGGCAGAAGTGAAGGTGAGAGCGTGAGCGACGACAGCCCCCGCGTGCCGAAGTACTACGACGTGAAACGGGCCCTGCTCGAACTCACCAAGACCCTTCCCCCCGGCACCGCCCTGCCGCCCGAGCGCACGCTCGCCGTCCGGTTCGAGACCTCGCGCACCACCGTCCGCCAGGCCCTGACCGAGCTGGTCGTCGAGGGGCGGCTGCTGCGCATCCAGGGCAAGGGCACGTTCGTCGCGCAGCCCAAGGTGGCCCAGGTGCTGCAGCTCACCTCGTACATCGGGGACCTGCGCACCGCCGGCCTCGAACCCGACACCAAGATCCTCGAGATCGGCTACATCACCGCCGACGAGGCACTCGCCCGCCGCCTGGCCATCAACCCCGGCGGCCGCGTCCTGCGCATCCACCGCCTCCGCCTGGCCAACGGCGAGCCCGTCTCCATCGACACGACCCACCTGTCCGCCCGCCGCTTCCCCCGCCTGCGCCGCGAGCTCGAGGTGCACGCCTCGCTGTACGAGACGCTGCACAACGCCTACAACGTGCGCCTGACGGACGCCGAGGAGATCATCGAGACCGTCCTCGCCACCCCCTACGACGCCAAGGCCCTGGGCGTGGACGTCGGCCTCCCCATGCTGCTGCTCACCCGGCACGCCTTCGACGCCGACGGCAACCCGGTGGAGTGGGCCCAGAGCCTCTACCGCGGCGACCGCTACAAGTTCGTCACCCGCCTGCGCCGCCCCTGACCGCCCTTTCCCTACGCTTGAGTCATGAGCGTTCTCGTCGTCGCGGGTACCGGCAGCGGTGTGGGAAAGAGCGTGGTGACGGCGGCGGTGGCCGCACTGGCGGTCGCTCGGGAGGCCGAGGTGGCCGTGGTCAAGGCGGCGCAGACCGGAGTCGGTGCCGGGGACGACGGTGACGTCGATCGGGTGATGCGGCTCTCCGGGGTCAGGACGACGTTCGAGCTGGGGCGCTTCCCCGACGCGTTGCCGCCCGCCGCGGCCGCTCGGGCCGCCGGGCTGCCGCCCATGTCCATGGCGGCGGCGGCCACCCTCGTGCGGGAGCTCTCCGAGAGCAACCGGCTGGTGCTCGTGGAGGGGACGGGCGGGCTGCTCGATCGGTACGACGAGGACGGCGCCACCATTGCCGACCTCGCGCGTACGTTGCGGGCCCAGGTGCTCGTGGTGGTGAGCCCCGGCGCCGGCACGGTGAACGACACCGCGCTCACCCTGGAGGCGCTCGCGCATCGGGGGCTCGACCTCGCGGGGGTCGTCATCGGGCGGTGGCCTGCCGCGCCCGGGCTCGCGGAGCGCTCCGCCGTCGCCGACCTGGAGATGCTTGCGGCGCGGCCCCTGGCCGGTGCGCTGCCCGACGGGGCCGGTGCGCTGTCCGGGCCTGAGACGTTCCTGGACGTGGCCAGGGGTGGCCTCAGCGCCGCGCTGGGCGGCGCCTTCGACCCGGCCCGCTTCCGCCAGACCGCCTGAAGGGTGGGGTTAGCCCTACCCTTCACCGGCACACCAGGCCCATTTCGCGGCCCCGCCGCCGATCAATACCGTGGAAGACATGAAAGTCCCCCGTCCCTGGTCGGCGCGTGCCTGGCTGGACACGGCGCACGTGATGGTGGGCCTGCCCGTGGCCATGCTGCTCGGCGCGCTCACGCTGGCCCTGGCCGTGGCGCCGCCGCTGCTGGTGCGGGCGGTCCCGAGGTTCACGGGGGTGCAGCGGTCGAGGTTCGAGGCGTTCCTGGGCTCCCGCATCCCGCCCGTACGCTCTCCGGCGAACCTGCGCGCCACCGCGACGTGGCGGCAGATCTGCTACCACCTGCTCTCCCCCTGGGTGAGCCTGGTGGGCGTGTTCCTGGTGGCGCTGGCGTGGGGTGGCGCCGTCGTGGGGCTGCTGGCGTTTCTGCCGCCCAAGCTGCAGCCGCCGCCGCTGGAGTTCGAGTTCGACCTCAGGGACGGCAAGGTCGTGTTCGTCTACATGCTCGTGGGCCTGAGCCTGGCGCTGCTCGCGCCGCTGCTGGCGCGCGGCATGGCGGTGCTGGACCTGTCGGTGGCGCGTACGCTGCTCGGCCCGAGCCGCAGCGAGCTGGGCCAGCGCATCGAGACGCTGACGGAGAGCCGGGCCGGCGTGATCGACGCGGCCGACGCCGAGCGCCGCAGGATCGAGCGCGACCTGCACGACGGCGCCCAGCAGCGGCTGGTGTCGCTGGCGATGAACCTGGGCCTGGCCAGGGCGACGCTGACCGACCTGCCTGACCCGGCGCGCGAGGCCATCGAGCAGGCCCACGAGGAGGCCAAGCAGGCGCTCAAGGAGTTGCGCGACTTCGTCCGCGGCCTGCATCCGGCGGTGCTCAACGACCAGGGCCTGGACGCGGCGCTGTCGGGCGTGGCGGCCCGCGCGCCGTTTCCGGTGAAGCTGCGCGTGGACATCGAGCGGCGGACGACGCCGACGATCGAGGCGGTGGCGTTCTTCATCGTGTCGGAGGCGCTGACGAACATCGCCAAGCACGCGGCGGCCACCAAGGCCGAGGTGAGCGTGCGGCGGGAGCGAGACCGCCTGCATCTGCTCGTGTGGGACGACGGCTGCGGTGGTGCGAGGATGGACGGCGGCACCGGGCTGCGCGGCCTGGCCCAGCGGGTCGACTCCGTGGACGGCGCCCTGCGGCTGTCCAGCCCGCTCGGGGGACCGACGACGATCGAGGTGGAGCTGCCGTGCGAGTAGTGCTCGCAGAGGATTCCGTGCTGCTGCGCGAGGGGCTGATCCGGCTGCTCGACGCGGCCGGCATGCAGGTGGTGGCGGCCGTTGACGAGGCCGAGGGGTTACTGCGCGCGGTCGAGGAGCATCAGCCCGAGCTGGTCATCACCGACGTGCGCATGCCGCCCACGCACACCGACGAGGGCCTGCGCGCCGCGCTGGTGCTGCGCCGCCAGCAGCCGAAGCTGGCGGTGCTGGTGCTCTCCCAGTACGTCGAGGAGCGCTACGCCGCCCAGCTGCTGGCCTCGGCCGCGACCGGCGGGGTCGGCTACCTGCTGAAGGACCGGGTGGCCGACGTGGCGGAGTTCATCGACGCGCTGCGCAGGGTGGGGCAGGGCGGCACCGCGCTCGACCCCGAGGTGGTCTCCCAGCTGCTGCTGCGCGGCAACAACGACCCGCTTGAGCGCCTGACGCCGCGCGAGCACGAGGTGCTCCAGCTGATGGCGGAGGGCCGCTCCAACGCCGGCATCGGGCAGGCTCTGGTGCTCAGCGAGGGCGCGGTGGGCAAGCACATCGGCAACATCTTCACCAAGCTCGACCTGTCGCCGGCCGAGGGCGACCACCGGCGGGTGCTGGCGGTGCTGCAGTTCCTGAAGATCAGGAGCCTGCCGTGAGAGCGGTCTGGCTGATGGCGGGCGCGGCGGCCACGGTGATCGCGCTGACGATCTCGACGGCCGTGCTCTGGCGGGGGTTCGCGCAGGCGCGCACGCCGACGGAGGTCACGCTGCGCTCGATCCCGTTCGAGGGCGAGAGCCTGCGGGTGAAGGCCGGCAGGGGCAGGGTCGGCCTGTACGTGCTGCCGGGCAAGGCGGGCGAGCTGCTGCTCGAGCGCTCGCTGCGCTGGACCAGGGACCGCCCTACGGTGACGGAAGAGTGGGACGCCGGCTCCCGCACGCTCCTGCTCGACGCGGTCTGCCCCGGAGGCGACCAGCCCGACGGGCCGTTCTGCCACGCCGACTACACGTTGTTCGTGCCGCCGGAGACCAACCTCGACGCGAGCACCAGGGGCGGAGGTCTGGCGGTATCCGAGCTGTTCGGCGACGTACGGCTGACCTCGGTGTCGGGTGACCTCGACGTGCACGCGGTCGCGGGCGACCTGTGGGCGCGCACGGGCACGGGCAGCGTGGACGCCGACGACCTCGGCGGGCAGCGGGCCGACGTCGAGGTCGGCACCGGTGACCTCGACCTGCGTTTCGCTGGAGCGCCGTCGCAGGTCAAGGCCGTCGTCCGCACCACCGGCGACGTGATGGTGAACGTGCCGCCGCAGGCGGGCCGCGACGGCACGTACGACGTCACCGCGACCGGCACCAACACCACGGTCGATGTCCGGCAGACCTCCGGCTCTCCCAAGACGATCGTCGCGACCACCGAGGACGGCTTGGTCACGATCTGTTGCCAATGACCGATCAACGCGTCGGTCGAGACCTGTTTACTCGGGTGACTGGTTGGTAAGTTCCCGGCATGGAGTCTGCGAAGCACGCCGGTGACGCCGCCGTCGCCGTGTCCAAGGCCTATGGCGTCGAGACGATGTTCACCCTGTCGGGAGGGCACGTCTTCCCTCTCTACGACGGTGCGGTGCACGAAGGCATGCGCATCCTCGACGTACGCCACGAGCAGAGCGCGGTCTTCGCCGCGGAGGCGACCGCCCGGCTGACCAGGAGCCCCGGTCTGGCCGTGCTGACGGCGGGCCCCGGCATCACCAACGGGGTGAGCGGCGTGGCGACGGCCCACTTCAACGGCTCACCGGTGGTGGTGCTCGGCGGCCGGGCGCCCCAGTCGCGCTGGGGCAGCGGAGCGCTCCAGGAGATGGACCATCCGCCGCTGCTCGACCCGATCACGAAGCTGGCGTTCACGGCGAGCGCCGCCGACTCGGTCGGGCAGGACGTCGAGGTCGCCTTCCGTACGGCGGTGGCGCCGCATCGCGGGCCCGTCTTCCTCGACTTCCCCATGGACCACCTGTTCTCGCCCTCCCCGGTGCACGAGGTGCGCACGCAGACGCCGTCCCCGCTGGAGCCCGACCCCGACGACCTGGCGAACATCGCGCGCCTGCTGGCCGAGGCCGAGCGCCCGGTCCTGGTCTACGGCTCCGACGTGTGGATGGACCGCGCCGAGGAGGCGGCCCGCGACTTCGCGGAGACCTGGCGGCTGCCGGTCATCCCCAACGGCCAGGGCCGCGGCATCCTGCCCGCGGGCCACGAGCTGCTGGCGACCAGGGCGAGGGGCATGGCGTTCGGCCAGGCGGACCTGGTGATCGTGGTGGGCACGCCGCTCGACTTCCGGCTCGGCTACGGCTGGTTCGGCGGCAAGGACGGCGCGCCGCTCGCCAGGGTGGTGCACATCGCCGACGCGCCCTCGCAGCTGACCACCCACATGCAGCCGGCCGCGTCCGCCGCCGGTGACCTGTCGGTGGTGTTCTGGAGCCTCGGCACGGCGTGCGGGGAGGCGGGGGTCAAGCCCGACGCGTACGCGTCGTGGGTGACGAGGCTGTCCGACGCGGCGGCGGCCGCCGTGGCGGGCGACGCGGAGCTGCTGGCCGCCGCCTCCGACCCGATCCACCCGATGCGCATCTACGGCGAGCTGGCCAAGGTCCTCGACGACGACGCCGTGGTGATCGGCGACGGCGGCGACTTCGTCTCGTACGCGGGCAAGTACGTCGAGCCGAAGCAGCCGGGCAACTGGCTCGACCCCGGCCCGTACGGCTGTCTCGGCACCGGGCTCGGCTACTCCATCGCCGCCCGCCTGGCCAGGCCGTCCTCGCAGGTCGTGCTGCTGCTCGGCGACGGCGCCGCGGGCTTCTCGCTGATGGACGTCGACACCCTCGTCCGCCACAGGCTGCCGGTCGTCATGATCTGCGGCAACAACGGCATGTGGGGCCTGGAGAAGCACCCCATGCAGCTGCTGTACGGCTACGACGTGGCGGCCGAACTGCAGCCGCAGTGCCGCTACGACCAGGTGGTGACCGCGCTGGGCGGCGGCGGCGAGCTGGTGACCAAGCCGTCGGAGATCGGGCCGGCGCTGCGCAGGGCGTTCGACTCGGGGCTGCCGTACATGGTGAACATCGCGACGGACCCGCAGGTCGCCTACCCCCGCAACACGACGGGGGTCTGAGCCGTCACTGGTTCTTGGAGGGCGTGGGGGTCGGCGTGGGGCTCGGCGGCGGCTCGTCCTCGGGGCAGGCGCTGTCGACGATGACGAGCACGACCTCCGTGCCCTTCGCCACCGCCTTGCCCGGGCCCGGCGTGGTCTGCTTGATCCGGCCGCAGCGCCGCCCGTCGGTGGTGGTGGTGCGGTCGTCGACGCGTGGCGTGAGCCCGGCCGCCTCGATCATGCTCTGACCTTCGAGGAAGCGCTTGCCGACCACGTGGGGCACCGGCACCTTCTTGTCCGTCGGGGTGCTGGTGGGCGTCTTCGACGGCGTGGGGCTGCTGGACGGCGTGGTGGTGGGCGTCTTCGTGGGCTCCGGGGTGGTCTTCGTGACCGAGGGCCTGGGGGTGTGCGGCCGGTTGACCGTCTGCTCACGGGTCGGCTCGGGCTCAGGCTCCTCGGTGACCTCGGGTTCTTTGGTCGTCGGCTTGGGAGGCTTGCTGGTCTTGGGCTTGCCCTCCTTGCCGTCGCCCGCGTTCGCGGCGGCGGAGATGGACTGCGTCGGCTCGGCCGGAGCTGTGGCGATGCCGCTCAGCGCGACCGCGCCGGCGCCCGCGCCGAGCACGACGGCCGCGGCGATGCCGGCGACCAGCCCGGTCCTGCGCGGCGCCTTCGCGGCGCGCCTGCTCCCGCCGCGCCGCTCGGACAGCGCCGTGTCCTCGTGGGCCATCCGGGCGCCGGTCTGGTAGGGGTCGGCGTCGCGCTGCGTGTAGGAGTGGCCGGCCTGCTGGTACGCCTCCGGCGGCGGCGCCATCGTGGCCCCCGTGGCGGGCGCGGTGGAGTGCGCGGTGGAGGGCGGCTCCGGCAGGGCGGCCGGGGTGTGCCCGCTGGCGATCGCCCTGGCGGCCTCGCTCATCGCGCGCGCGTTGGGGTAGCGCCGCGCCGGGTCCTTCGACAGGGCGATGTCGACGAGCGTGCGCACCGACTGCGGGATGTCCTGGGGCAGCGGCGGCGGCGCCTCGCGGATGTGCTTGAGCGCGATCGTGACCGCGCTGTCACCGTCGAAGGGCCGCTGGCCGACCAGGCACTCGTACGCGACGACGCCCAGCGCGTAGATGTCAACGGCGGGCGTGACGGGGGCGCCTTCGGCCTGCTCGGGGGCGCAGTAGGCGGCGGTGCCGAGCACCATGCCGGCGTCGGTGAGCCGGCTCGCGATGTCGGAGCGCGCGATGCCGAAGTCGGTCAGGACGAGCGTGCCGTCGCGCTGCACGAGCAGGTTGCCCGGCTTGACGTCGCGGTGCACGATGCCCTGGTCGTGGACGGCCTGCAGGGCCGATGCGGCCTGCGCGATGAGCTCCATGGCCGCCTGCGGCGGGATGCGGCCCAGCCGGGCGAGCAGCCGGTCGAGCGGCTCGCCGTCGACGAACTTCATCACCAGGTAGACGGTGTCGCCGCTGACGCCGTAGTCGTAGACGTCCACGACCCCGGAGTGGTTGATGGTGGCCATCGCCCGCGCCTCCCCCTGGAAGCGAGCGACGAAGCCGGGGTCCTGCATGCGGCCTGGGAGCAGCACTTTGACGGCGACGGTGCGGGCGAGGACGGTGTCCTCACCTCGCCACACCTCGCCCATGCCACCGGCGCCGATGCGGGTATCCAGTCGATACCGCCCCGCCAGCGTCGTCCCTTGGGCCACCATGATTCCCCCGCTACCCCCCTACGTCCGAAACCTCTCCCACCCCGCGGATCTCCAACAAAGCGAAGTTTTGTCGCGGTGAGGTAACACAGTGGTCACGGAACTCAGAGGAGTGTACGACTCACCTGTCCCACATGCCACTCAAAATGCCTCAAGCCGTACAAAGCCTATCCTGAGGCCTGGCAGCCGCACTTGTCCGCGTTTCCCGGGAAGTCAACGGGCCCATTCCACCGCCCGTAGGCTGATCCCATGACGCTCGCACCAGGCCTGCGCGCCCAGCTCCCGACCGTGGTCGAGATGGCCGACACCGCCAAGGAGATCGGCAGCGGTGACGTGCCGGTGCTGGCCACGCCCAGGTTGCTCGCCCTCGCGGAGGCGGCCACCGTACGCGCCGTCGCCAGGCACCTCGCGCCGGGCGAGACCTCCGTCGGCACCCGCGTCGCCCTCGACCACCTGGCCGCCAGCCCGCTCGGCGCCCGCGTGCAGGTCGGCGTCGAGCTGACCGAGGTCGACGGGCGGCGGCTGGTCTTCGCCTTCGAGGCCCACGACGAGCGCGGCTCCGTGGTGGGCAAGGGCACGATCGAGCGCGTCGTGGTCGACCGTGCCAGGTTCCTCGCCCGCACTACTCGATGACCGCGATCAGGTCGCCTTCCTGGATCACGTCTCCCTCGGCGACCTTGAGCTGCGCCACCACTCCGTCGTCCTCGGCGATCACCGGGATCTCCATCTTCATGGACTCGAGGATGACGAGCGTGTCGCCGTCGGAGACGGTGTCGCCCTCTTTGACGACCACCTTCCACACGTTCGCCACCATCTCAGCGCGTACCTCAGCCACCGGGACTCCCCTCTTTCACTGAACCAACAATCTCATGGGCCTCAGGCGCGCATCCGCGCGACCAGGCCGGTGTCGTAGTCGCCGGTGGCGAACTCCGCGTTCTCCAGCAGCTCCGCGCAGAACGGCAGGTTGTTCTTCGGGCCCTCCACGACGAACTCCGCCACCGCCTTACGGCCCTTCTCCAGCGCCTCTGCCCGGTCCGAGCCGTATACGCACAGCTTGGCCATCAGCGGGTCGTAGAACGGCGTGACGGTGTTGCCCGCCGTGTAACCCGAGTCGACGCGGACGCCGTCGCCGGCGGGCTCGTCCCAGGCCGTGATCGTGCCGGGGCCGGGGAAGAACCGCTTGGGGTCCTCGGCGTAGACGCGGAACTCGATCGCGTGCCCGCGCGGCTCGGGCCGCACCTCGGGGCTCTCGCCCGCCGCCACCCGCAGCTGCAGCTCGACCAGGTCGAGGCCGGTGACCAGCTCGGTGACCGGGTGCTCCACCTGGAGCCTGGTGTTCATCTCCAGGAACACGAAGTCCTGGGCGTCGGCGTCGACCAGGCACTCGACCGTGCCCGCGCCGACGTAGCCGACCGTCTCCCCGGCCCGCACCGCCGCCGCCAGCATGCGCTCGCGCAGCTCGGGGCTGATGCCGGGCGAAGGAGACTCCTCGACGACCTTCTGGTGGCGGCGCTGCACCGAGCAGTCGCGCTCGCCCAGCGCCACGACCCTGCCGTCGGGCAGGCCGAGGATCTGCACCTCGACGTGGCGGGCCCGCGCGATGTAGCGCTCGAGCAGCACGGCGGGCCCGTCGAGCGCGTCGCCCGAGAACCTCGCCGCCGCCCGCGCGGCCTGCTCGTACGCCTTGGCCAGCCCCTCGTCGTCGTAGGCCACGCTCATGCCGATGCCACCGCCGCCGCCCGCGGTCTTGACCATGACCGGGTAGCCGATGGACTCGGCGGCCCTCAGTGCCAGCGACAGGTCGGTCACCGGCTCGCGGGTGCCCGCCGCGACCGGCACGCCGGCGGCCTCCATGATGTTACGGGCGTTGATCTTGTCGCCCATCTTGTCGATGGCCTCGGGCGACGGCCCGATCCACACCATGCCGGCCTCGATCACGGCCCTGGCGAACGCGGCGTTCTCGGAGAGGAAGCCGTAGCCGGGGTGGACCGCCTTCGCGCCGGTCGCCCGCGCCGCCTCCAGCACCTTGGCGACGTCGAGGTAGCTCTGCGCCGGGTTGGCCGGCCCGAGCAGCACGGCCTCGTCGGCCTCGCGGACGAAGGGCAGGTCGGCGTCGGCCTCGGAGTGGACCGCGATGGCACGTAGGCCCAGCTGCCTGACCGTGCGGATGATCCGCCGCGCGATCTCCCCTCGGTTGGCGATCAGAACGGGTCCGAGCGTCTCAGTAAGCACGCCGACCACCCTACGACCGCCGGCGCCCTGACCCCTTTCCCCCGAAACCACCGATCCAGCCAGCGTGATCTGTAGGAACCCCACAAAAGTGAACGCCCGGAAACGCCCGCGGCGCACACCCCGCTGTAGGCCCTAGATCCGGCCGCGGTCGATCACGCGGGCCAGCGCCTCCACCGCATGGGCATCGTACGCGCTCCCCGCCGACAGGCGGATGCGCTCCAGCGCCGCCCCGCTCCTGTCACGGTCGGTCGAGGGCCCCACCAGGTCGTCGTAGGCGTTGGCGACCTTGATGATGCGGCTCGACAGCGGCGGGTCGTCGGCGATCGCGTCACACTGCCTGCTGACCACCTCGGCCACCCGGTCGAGCACGCCGGTCTGCCTGATGACCTCGGCGCCCAGCTCGGCGATCCGGCGGGCCTGCTCCGGCTCGGTCAGCACGGTCGCGCCGCCCGGGATGGGGTCGCGCAGCGAGAGCTGGCCGATGTCGTGCATGAGCGCGGCGTACTCCAGCTCCAGCAGCTCCGGCTCGGCCATGCCCAGCTCCCTGCCGACGGCCACGGCCAGGCGGCTGACCCGGCGCGAGTGGCCCGGCTCGACGTAGCCGCCGACCTCGGTGACCCTGGACAGGGCGCGTACGGTCTGCAGGTAGGTGGCGCGGATGCCGGCGTACTTGCGGAAGGCCACCTGCGTGACCAGCAGCGGCGCGGCGAACACCAGCAGCGCCACCAGGTCCATGCTGTGCGTGGCGAGCGCGAGCAGCACGCCCGACGAGCCCACGGCGGCGCCCAGCGGGAAGGCCATGTTGAGCTCGTCGCGCACGGCCACCCTGAACGCGGTGCGCACCTGCTCGGCCCGCAGCAGCGCGGCGATCAGCACGTCGATGAGCAGCGTGATCGTGATGAGCGTCACCATCACGGCCAGCGCCGGCCACCAGGTGCTCGTGGGCGGCTTGGTGAGGTGGAAGAGCGGGTCGGCGAGCGGCCGGAACGCGAAGGCCAGCAGCGCGCTGGTGAGCAGCCGGCGCGCCATCGCGTCGAGGCGCGGCGGACGGCCCACGGCCAGGTGCGGCAGCGCCCCTGCCAGCATGCCGACCGCGATCACCGCCACGACCTGCAGCGCCGAGTGGCGCAGCTGGTTCTGGCTGAGGTCGAGCAGCAGCGTGTAGCCCAGCGCGGCGGCGGCCCCGATGGGCGCCACCTCCCTGTTGCCCGGCATGGTCAGCCTGGCCAGCTCGCCGACCGCGATCAGCGCGCCGAACCCGACCGCGATCTCCGGCTTGTCCAGCCCTTGGGCCGCGGTGTACGCCACGCCGGTCAGCGCGACCAGCCCGGCCGCGCAGATGAGCAGCAGCTGCCCCGAGTCGAGCCTGCGCAGGACCTGGTGCAGCGAGCGGTCCCGCGGCCTGACGCGTTCGGTGGTGATCATGGCCCGGTCACGACCTGGATGGGCATGGTCGGGTCGTCGTGGTCCTTGATCTGCGTCTCGGCGACCTCGGGAGGCGGCGGGTCGACCCGGCGCGGCGGCTGCCACGGCTCACGCTCCAGCGCGCGGATGAACGCCGCCACCATGACGGGGTCGAAGTGCGTGCCCGCACTCCTGCGCAGCTCGTCGAGCGCTACCGGCACCGGCCGCGCCCCCCGGTAGGAGCGGTCGGAGGTCATCGAGTCGAACGCGTCGGCCACCGCGATGACCTTGGCGAACTCGGGGATCTCGTCGCCCGCGAGGCCCATCGGGTAGCCGGTGCCGTCGTGGCGCTCGTGGTGGTGCATGATCCCGGCGTACGCCTCGTCGAGGAAGCCGATGCCGCGCACGATCTCCAGCCCCCGCATCGGGTGGAGCTGGATCGCGGCGAACTCCTCCTCGGTCAGCGGCCCGTCCTTCTGCAGCACCTTGGTGGGCACGCCGAGTTTGCCGACGTCGTGCAGCATGCCGGCGTAGCGGATGGCCCGCACCCGCTCGTGGCCCATGCCGATCTCCTGCGCGATCATGGACGAGGCGTGCGAGACGCGCGTGCAGTGGCCGCGGGTGTAGTAGTCCTTCGTCTCGACGGCCTGGCAGAGCGCGGCGATCGTGGCGTCGTACGAGCGCTGCTGCGCGTGATACTGCCCGAACGCCCACCGCGCCACGAACAGCGGCACCAGCACCAGCACCGCCGAGATCGACGCCACCGTGGCCCACAGCCCGGCCACGAGCAGCCCGAACGTGCCGTAGCCCAGGTAGGACAGCAGGAACTGGGCCATGCCGCGGCGCGGCATCTCGGTGGCCCGCACGTGCGTGGCCAGCCCGATCATGGTGAGCGTGAGCGCGATGTTGAGCGGCACGAAGACGGCGGTGGCGGCGACGTACGGGCCGATGAGGTCGTCGAAGGCGTTGACGTCGGGCACGCCGACCCGGCCGTCGAGCGCCTCGTAGACCCGCCCCGCGGTGTAGCCGCAGATGGCGAACTGCGCGCCGTTGAACAGCCGCTTGACCAGCGGCAGGCCGGGCCGGACGCTGACCATCGCGGTCAGCCCGACCAGCGCCGCCCCCTCCGGCCCGATCAGCACCACGGCCGCCAGCGAGGCGGAGAAGCTGACGGACACGGCGGTCTGCTCCATGTTGAGCAGCGTCGGCATCGACTCGCAGACCAGGAACAGCAGGGCGAGCACCAGGAGGATGTCAAGGTCCTCCGTGGCCACGGGCGCGCCGGACACGATCACGCCGCGAACGATGAGAGCGGCCGCCGCACCGATCACGGCGACCAGATAGACCCTTGCGGGCCACGGCAGATCACGCATGGCGGCCCCCCATAGTTATCAGGTCCAGGACACCCCAGGTGGCACCAAGCCGCCGCTCATGAGCACGACCACAGGGGCGATCAGCACGAGGGCGGTGAGCAGCCGGGCGACCGTAACCTTCGACATCCACATGCCTCCACGTCGACTTGTGGGATTCACGCTACAGAAGACGGGGTGGCCGCATGGGGAGAGTCGGAAATCGCAAGCAAAGCGTAATCAAGTCACTACTTGCCGCGACGCGTGGCGGCCCACTCGACGGTCTTCTTCACCCCGGTCGCCAGGTCGACCCTGGGCTGCCAGCCGAGCCCCTCGTGGGCCGGCACCGGATCGACCGCCATCGCGGGCAGGTCGCCGGGGCGCGGCGGCGCGAAGCCTGGCTTGTCCTGGGCGCCCGCGGCGTCGGCGATGAGCGAGTGCAGGCGGCGGTCGGTGGTCTGGATGCCGGTGCCGAGGTTGAAGCGGCGGCCGTTGCCCTCGGGCCCGCACGCCCGCACGAAGCCGTCGACCACGTCTTCGACGTAGACGTAGTCGCGGGTCTGGGTGCCGTCGCCGAAGACGACCGTGGGCCGGCCGGTGAGCAGCGCGTCGGTGAAGATGGAGACCACGCCCGCCTCGCCCTCGGGCGCCTGGCGGGGGCCGTAGACGTTGGAGAGCACCAGCGTGGTGTATTCGAGGCCGTAAAGAGCCCTGAACGTGGCGAGGTAGATCTCGCCGCTCAGCTTCGAGGCCGCGTACGGCGAGCGCGGATCGGTCGCCGCGTCACCCGGCACCGGGATCGCCGCAGGACGCCCGTAGACGGCCACCGACGAGGCGAACACCACCTTGCGCGTGCGCCCCTCGTGGGCCGCGGCCAGCACCGCGGCCGTGCCCTCGACGTTGAGCCTGGCGTCGTGCGCCGGGTCGGCCACGCTCCTGCGCACGCTGATCTGCGCGGCCAGGTGGCAGACCACCTCCGGCTGCAGCTCGGTCATCAGCTCCACGAGCGCACGGTCGCGGATGTCCATCTCGTGCAGCCGGAACCGGTCGCTGGCCGCGGCCTCGGCCAGGTTGTCGCGGCTGCCTGACGACAGGTCGTCGACCACATCGACCTCATGGCCGTCGGCCAGCAGGCGATCGACGAGATTCGATCCGATGAACCCGGCACCCCCGGTGACCAACACGCGCATGAAGTGAATCTTAGTCGGCCAGCTCCGACCTTACCTGCGCGATGCGATCGAGCACCTTGGAGCGCAGGTCGGCCGGGACCGGGTCGCAGCCGCAGTGCTTGTGGACCAGCGCCTTGACCGCCTTGTCCAGGTCGTATTCCTTGAGGCACGGGCTGCACTCGTCAAGGTGCACCTTGATGTCGGCGACGTCCCCCTCCGTCAGCTCGCCGTCGAGATAGGCGTAGACCTTGTCGAGCACTTCACGACAGTCGGTCTCGTGCGGCTTCCCACAGCTCATTTCGATCCCTCCGACGGGACCAGGCCACGCTCGCGGGCGTAGTCCTCAAGGAGGCCCCGCAGCTGCCTGCGTCCCCTGTGCAGCCTCGACATCACGGTGCCGATGGGAGTGCCCATGATGTCGGCGATCTCCTTATAGGGGAAGCCTTCGACGTCGGCCAGGTAGACCGCGATCCTGAACTCCTCCGGCAGAGCCGCCAGCGCCTGCTTGATGTCACCGTCGGGCAGGTGTTCCAGCGCCTCGACCTCGGCGGACTTCAGGCCACTCGAGGTGTGGGACTCGGCCCGCGCCAGCTGCCAGTCCTCGATCTCCTCGGTGCCGGACTGCCTCGGCTCCCGCTGCTTCTTGCGATAGCTGTTGATGAAGGTGTTGGTGAGGATCCGGTAGAGCCACGCCTTCAGGTTCGTGCCCTGCTGGAACTGGTGGAACGACGCGAACGCCTTGGCGAAGGTCTCCTGCAGCAGGTCCTCCGCGTCCGCGGGATTTCGGGTCATCCGGAGCGCGGCGGAGTAGAGCTGCTCGAGATACGGCATGACGTCGCGCTCGAATCGCTCGCTTCGCTGCTCCAGCGTCTCCGCGCCTGTCGCGGGCACCGGACCCACCCCCCTAAGATCACCGGTGGCCGGCTGTGGCGGTACACCGTACTCAGGGGAGGATACCCGCTGGCTCGCGACCACCCGGTCAGCGGGCTGGGGGTCTGCCAATGTGAGCATGCTCGTCGCAACACGCCCGCGCCCTTGTCTGTTCCCGCAAGATAGAAGGTACGAAGGACCCGGTGCGGGGAACGTCATACGTACCGGCTGGTAGCCCTTTTTCCGGAACCCAGGAGTCGCGTGTGCTGCCCATTCCGGCCGAGGAACTGAACGGCTCAGGGACGCTCGGGCCGTACTGGACCTTCTACCGCGCCGTCGCCGCCGAACAACTCAACCGATGGCTCCCCGCCGAGGCCTCCGTCATCCTCGACCTGTCGGGCGGGCGCGGGCGCTGGTCAGGCCAGGCCGCCAGAGCCGGACACCGGGTGATCGAGGTGCTCGACTTCCGCCGTACCGTCGACGGGCAGTCGCGGCTGCGCGACGCCGATCGCGTACGCCACGTTCGCGCCGACGATCTGGCGTTCCTGCCAGACGAGAGCGTCGACGCCGTGCTCGCCGAAGAGCGCGTGATGTCGATCGAGCTCATGGCCGAGTCCGCCATGAACGACGTGGCCAGGGTCCTCAAGCCCGGCGGGCGCGCCCTGGTGTGCGTCGACTCCCTGGTGCTCGGCATGGCGATCCTGGCCGAGCAGGAGCAGTGGCAGCACCTGCGGCAGACCGGCGAGGTCATGCTCGTGCCGTGGCCCGACGGCAGCATCACCCGCTGCTTCAGCAGCACGCAGCTGCGCGAGCTGCTCCAGGGCGCCGGCCTGGAGATCGAGTGGATGCGGCCCCGTACGGTGCTGTCGCCCTCCACGGTCGACCACGTGCTCGGCTCCGACGCGCGGGCGCTCAACTACCTGGTGCGCACCGAGCTCGAAGCCCACCCCGACGACGACGACACCGTCGGCATCCATTTGGTGGCCAGCGCCCGTAAGAAGTGAGCCCACCTCGCCGTTCTTCGTGTCCGGCGAGTGTGCTCTCCTTCTCGCCGGTCAGCGGCGGCGTTCGCGCTTGCCCTGGCAGGGCACGCAGCGCGCGGCCTCGGGGCGGGCCTCCAGCCTGCCCTCGGGCACCGGCTTGGCGCAGTCGACGCACCGGCCGTACGCGCCCTCGTCGATGCGCCTGATCGCCTCGACGATCGCCTGCCGCTGGCTGTTGGCCACGGTCAGCATGGCCTGGGCCCGGTCCGCGTCGGTCAGGTCGGAGCCGGCGTCGGCGGCCGAGCGGTCGCGTACCCCGACGGGCTCACCGCGCAGGACTCCGATCGAGCGATCGAGGTCGGCGAGCATTTCTTCCAGCCGCTCACGAGCGGTCGTGACGTCCACGAATCCGCACCTCCGGGTAAGAAGGGGGCAAACCCGCGGTCAGGACTCCCCGGATGTCCCGCCCGGTGTGATCAAGGGGCAATGTTGGCGGTGACACCGAGTAAACGGTTGCATCGCTTTCCTCACCGGATGCCCACTTGCCGAGCTTTTTACACCTTCAGAAGAGCGCGGTTTCCTCCTCCTCCGGGAGGGGTTTGATGAGGTCGGGGCCGTTGTTCCGGACGTTGTTGACGTCCGTGGAGACCGCGTACGCGGTGAGCCGTCCCGGCTCGGCGGGCACCAGCAGCCGCCCGGCCTGCGTGGTGTCGGTGAGCTTGGGGTCGAGCCACTCCGCCCAGTGGTCCCTGTCGATCATCATGGGCATCCTGTCGTGGATGCGGCCGAGCTGGTCCTCGGCGTCCGTGGTGATGACGGTGCAGGTCACCAGCCACTTGAGCGGGTCGTCGTCGTCCCTGGACGGGTCCTTCCAGAACTCGTACAGGCCGGCCATGGCCAGCACCCCGCCGTCGGCCGGATGGATGAAGTACGGCTGCTTCTTCTTTTCTCCCTCGACCGGCATCCACTCGAAGTAGCCGTCGGCCGGCAGCAGGCACCTGCGCTTGGCGAACGCCTGCCGGTAGGACGGCTTCTCGGCCAGCGTCTCGGCCCTGGCGTTGATCAGCCGGGAGCCGATCGACGGGTCCTTGGCCCAGGCCGGCACCAGGCCCCACTTGACGATCCTGAGCTGCCGTACCGCCCGCGCGGCCTCCTTGGGCACCCGGCTCAGCACGGCGTAGACGTTCTTGGTGGGCGCGACGTTGTAGTCGGCGCCGAGCTCCTTGTCGGGGTCGCCGTCCTGCTCGACCTGGAACTCCTCGAGGAGCTCGTGCTTCTTGCGCGCCGAGGCGTATCTACCGCACATGCCCCCACACTGCCATCTCTTCGGTACGTCCATCCACAGGGAGCGACCGTACGGCAGCCGTCATCCACAGGCTGTGACCCCCGCCGCCGACGGCCAGTACTCTTTGACCATGCCCGCCACCACGCCCGGTCCGCACTGGCCCGCACCGACGGCGACGGCTCCCGTCGCCGCCACCGTCCCGCTGCCCGGCTCCAAGTCGGTGACCAACCGCGCGCTCCTGCTTGCCGCGCTCGCCGACGGCCCAGGAGTCGTCCGCCAGGCCCTGCGCAGCCGCGACGCCGACCTCATGGTGGCGGCCCTGCGCGCGCTGGGCACCACGCTGGAGGCCGTGAGCGAGACCTCGGCGGGGGTCGACTGGGCGGTGACGCCGGGCCCGATCCGCGGCGGCGCGCGCATCGACGCCGGCCTGGCCGGCACGGTGATGCGGTTCGTGCCGCCGATGGCGGCGCTGGCCGACGGGCCCGTCTCCTTCGACGGCGACCCTCATGCGCGCAAGCGCCCGATGGGGCCCATCCTCGACGCGCTGCGATCGCTCGGGGCCCGCATCGACAACGACGCGCTGCCGTTCACCATCAGCGGGCCGCCGGCGGGCGGCGAGGTGACGCTCGACGCGTCCGGTTCCTCGCAGTTCGTCTCGGGGCTGCTGCTGACCGCCGCGCGCTACGAGAAGGGCATCACGATCCGCCACGTCGGCCCGCCGGTGCCGTCGCAGCCGCACATCGAGATGACGGTCGAGATGCTCAGGGCGGCGGGCGTCACGGTCGACGACCACGAGCGCGACGTGTGGCGGGTCGAGCAGGGGCCCATCGCCGCCAGAGACGTGACGGTCGAGCCCGACCTGTCCAACGCGGCCCCGTTCCTGGCGGCGGCCCTGGTCACGGGCGGCAGGGTGACGATCCCCTGCTGGCCTGAGCGCACCACCCAGCCGGGCGACGCGCTGCGCGGCCTGCTCACCGCCATGGGCGCCACGGTCACCCGCTCGGGCGACGACCTCGTGGTCACCGGCACCGGCCAGGTCACCGGTCTCGACGCCGACCTCCACGAGGTGGGCGAGCTGACCCCCACGATCGCCGCCCTGGCCGCGCTGGCCGGCACGCCGAGCCGCATCAGGGGCGTGAGCCACCTGCGCGGTCACGAGACCGACCGCCTCGCCGCGCTGGCCACCGAGATCAACCGCCTGGGCGGCGACGCCGAGGAGACCGACGACGGCCTGCTCATCCGGCCCCGCCGGCTCCACGGCGGCGTCTTCCACAGCTACGACGACCACCGCATGGCCACCGCCGGCGCCGTGATCGGCCTCGCGGTGCCGGGCGTCGAGGTGGAGAACATCGCGACCACCGCCAAGACCCTGCCGGAGTTCGTCCAGATGTGGACGGCGCTGCTGGAATCGCGATGAGCTGGGCAGACCTCCGCCTCGGGGGTATGACGGGTTTCACCGGTGAAGCGCCGGGCACGTCGGAAAAGGGTGACACGTGAGAACGCGCCGCCCCCCGCACGACCATGCGCACGACCATGAGATCCACCGGCACGACACCACCACCCGCCCGATCGCGGGCGACGATTCACGACCGGAGCACGGTCCCACCGCCGGCTTCGGCTCCCCATATGACCCTGCCGCCCGGCGGATCGGCGCCGCGGCCGTCCGAACGCGGACCCACGGCACACCGATGACACCGGCCATGGCCGACCGGCGGACGGCACCCGTCGGGGCGTGGGGCATCTGCCCACTGTCAGCAGCAGTAACGAGGAGCGAGCGTATGGGAGCGGACCGCTGAGGAAGCGGGAGTACGACGAGGACGACGTCAGGGTCCGGCCGGGCAAGGGCTCCAGGCCACGGACCCGGCTCCGTCCTGCGCACGAGGACGCCGTCGAGGGGTTCGTGGTGGCCGTCGACCGTGGCCGCTACACCACGCTGGTCGAGCCGGAGCGCCCCAAGGGCTCGGCGCAGAAGCGCAAGCCGCCGCAGCGCCGGCTCGTGGTCGCCATGAAGGCCCGCGAGCTGGGCCGCAAAGGCATCGTCGTGGGCGACAGGGTCGCGCTGGTGGGCGACGTGTCCGGCAAACCCGACACGCTGGCCCGCGTGGTGCGGGTCGAGCCCCGCACGTCGATGCTGCGCCGCTCGGCCGACGACGTCGAGGACACCGACGGCATCGAGCGCCCGGTGGTGGCCAACGCCGACCAGCTCGTCATCGTGACCGCCCTGGCCGACCCGCCGCCCAGGCCGCGCATGATCGACCGCATCCTGGTGGCGGCGTTCGACGCCGGGATCGACGCCCTGCTCTGCCTCACCAAGTCCGACCTCGCCCCGCCCGACGAGCTGGTGGCCCTCTACGAGCCGCTGGGCGTGCCGCACGTCGTCGTGCACAAGGGCGGCTCGCTCGACGAGCTGCGCGACCATCTGGCCGGGCGCATCAGCGTCCTGGTCGGGCACTCGGGGGTGGGCAAGTCCACCCTGGTCAACGCTCTGGTGCCCGACGCCAACCGGGCCGTCTCCCAGGTCAACGCCGTCACCGGCCGTGGCCGCCACACCTCCACCTCGGCCGTGGCCCTTGAGCTGCCCGAGGGCGGCTGGATCATCGACACGCCCGGCGTACGCAGCTTCGGCCTGGCCCACGTGTCCGTGGAGACGGTGCTCGCGGCTTTCCCCGACCTGGTGGAGGGCACGGTCGACTGCCCGAAGGGCTGCACCCACCTGGGCGAAGGCTGCGCCCTCGACGCCTGGGCGGCGGCCGGCAACGCCGACCCCGCCCGCCTGGAGTCGTTGCGCCGCCTTCTGTGGAGCCGCGAAGGCACCGCCGACGACCCCCGCCCCGCGGAAGAACCCGCCGACACCCCCTGACGGTGATGACGGAGGGGAGCACTTCCCCGGCAGGGTCGCGCCCCGCAACCGCGCTCGCCGCGGCCACCCGCCCTCCTCACGGCGTCCGCTGGTCTGCGGACCGTCACCCGCGGGTGGGGCGGAGGGTCCAGGTCACGGTGAAGGTGGTGACGACGGTGCCGTCCTGGTTCGTCAGGTCCACCGTCACGTCGAACTCCGGCCGTTCCCCCGCGTCCAGCCTCGCCAGGACGTCCGCGCGGGAGACCGTCAGCCGGGCCTCGGCCCTGATCTCCCCCAGAGCGACCTTGCGGAAGGCGATGGTCGCCGTGGTGGGCAGCGGCACCGCACGTACGAGCTGGTCACCGAAGACCGACAGCACGGCGGCCCCCGACGCCGACTCGGCGAGCGTGAAGAGCACCCCGGCGTGCGGCCCGCCGACGTGGTTGGCCAGGTCGGCCCGCTCGCGCACGCGGCAGACCGCCCGCCCGTCCCCCGCCGACTCGAAGACGATGCCCAGCGTCCGGGCGAACGGGACCGACCCCAGCAGAAGCTCACCGACATCTTGCGACATGCGAGACATGCTACTGGTCAGTAACTGGAAGCAGAGTTACCAGAAAAGGGGCGTTGGTAACTGATGTCCGTATGGCCAACGCGGTAGCGTGGGCGACCGTGCAGGGTTATAACGATGATCTTCGCCTCGCGCATGTCATGGCGGACGCCGCCGATGACCTGACCATGCGGCGGTTCAAGGCGGTCGACCTCAAGGTCGAGACCAAGCCCGATCTGACGCCGGTCAGCGACGCCGACCGCGCGGTGGAGGAGGCCATCAGGGGCACGCTGCGCCGTGCCAGGCCGCGTGACGCGGTGGTCGGCGAGGAGTTCGGGAAGACCGGCTGGGGCGCCCGCTCGTGGATCATCGACCCCATCGACGGCACCAAGAACTACGTACGCGGCGTGCCCGTCTGGGCGACCCTGATCGCGCTCATGGAGTACGGCAAGGTCGTCGTCGGCCTGGTGTCGGCCCCCGCGCTGGGCCGCCGCTGGTGGGCCGCGACCGAGGGCGGGGCGTGGACGGGCAGGAGCCTGACCAAGGCGTCTCGCATGCAGGTGTCCTCGGTCACCTCCCTGGAGGACGCGTCGTTCTCGTACTCGAGCTTCGGCGGCTGGGAGAAGACCGGCAAGCTGGACAACTTCCTCAACCTGAGCCGCGCCTGCTGGCGGACCCGCGCGTACGGCGACTTCTGGTCGCACATGATGGTCGCGGAGGGCTCGGTCGACCTGTCGGCCGAGCCGGAGCTGTCGCCGTGGGACATGGCGGCGCTCACCGTGATCGTCGAGGAGGCCGGCGGCGTCTGGACCGACGTCGCCGGCGTCAAGGGCCTCGAGGGCGGCAGCCTCGTCTGCACGAACGGTCACGTGCACGCCGAGGTCATCGACCGCCTCAACGGCACCACGGTCAGGACCTGACGCCCGCCCTGTCGTGGATGGCCTGGGTCGCGGTGGTCAGGGCGCCTTCGTCGGCGATCGTGACGTTCCCCTCGTACGTCACCCCGCTCGGCGGATCGTCGTGCCCCACCGGGTCGGCGTCCCAGAAGTTGCCCCGGTAGGTGACGTTCTCCAGCGGCGGCCCGACGTGCAGCACGGCCGTGTTGTCGGCCCGCATGACGACGTTCTCCTCGACGAGCACCCAGCTCGCGCCGTAGTCGGTGTAGAGCCCGAAGTTGTACGGCGTCACCGTGTCCATGATGACGTTGCCCCGGACGACGGCCCCGCTCTCCGCCGAGTCGCCCTGCGGCCCCGACAGGTAGACGCCACCCCCGTCGGCCAGCACCTGCAGGGTGCGCGCGGTCAGGTTGTGCAGGATGTGGGTGCCCTCGCCGGGGCCTGCCACGATGCCGCAGTGGGGCACGTCGGTGACCTCGTTGTGCGCGACGACGCAGCCCCGGGTGCCGGAGATGGCGATGCCGGGCGACCCGCTGAACTCCAGCCCGCTCCCGCGCACCCGGTTGTCCTCGATCGCGGCGCCCCGGGTGCCGGTCACGGTGACGCCGCCGCCGGCCAGCGTGTCGAAGGCGCACCGCCGTACGGCGACGCCGTCGCCCCCGCTGACGCTGAGCCCGGTGGCCCCGAGCCGGGTGAACCGGCACCCCGTGAGTTCGACGCCGTCGGCGTCCTCGATCTGTACACAGGCCGGAACCGTGACGGAACTCAAGGGATACGTCACGTAGGAGCCCTCGCCCAGCTCGGCCCGCTCGACCGGCCCGCCCTCGTAGAACCCGCTGCCGTGATAGTGCACGAACCCCTCGGGCCGCCCCGGCCGCAGCCACGTGGCCTCGGCGAACACCAGCCCGCGCAGGGCCACCTCGCGTGCCCCCGCCAGCCGTACCAGCGTCTCCAGCACCGGCGCGACCACCCGCGCGGACGCCGGCTCCTCACCCGGCAGCGGCAGGTACATCAGCACGTGCGCGCCCGGCCGCGACCGGTCGAGCACGAAGGCGCCCGGCTCGCGCAGGAAACTCGGGTCGTTCTCGACGGACGTGGGCAGGCCGGGGCCGATGGAGGTGTGGCCTTCATAGACGGACCGGTAGAGCGCGTACGCCCACGCGTACCCGGGCCGCGCCATGGTGATCACGGTGGAGTCGCCCTCGCGCGCGATGCCGGCCACCTGGAGCCTGGCCTCGGTCCACGGATAGACGCCGCGATGCACGAACTCGACGTTCTGCCAGCTCAGCGGCTCAGGGCTGTCGGTGACGTAGCCGGTCTCGGTCGCCGTGACCGTGCCGGGCAGGCCGGGGACGGCGGCGCGCGGTGCCCGCCGGCCGTTCACGTAGAGCTGCCGGGTGTCGAGGTCGCCGGCCTCGGCCAGCCAGACCCCGTCGTCGCGCACCCGCCAGCCGGTGATCTCCCGCCCGCCGCTGATGACCGGCTCCTCCTGCTCGGGAGTGCCGTGGCCGGCCGCCTGATAGACCGTCCCCGAGTCGTCGGCTCCCAGCTCGAACGGGCGGGTCAGTACGTGGACGCCGCCCCGCAGGTGCACGACCGCCTTCCCACCCGCCTCGCGGGCCGCCGCGCGGGCGCGTTCGAGCGTGGCGAACGGCCGCTCCTGCGAGCCGGGCCAGGAGTCGTCGCCGGCGGGCGAGACGTAGATCTGTTCCATGAGCCACCCCTGCTGTCGTTTATGTCGTACACAGATTTGTACACCATAAACTAGACCCATGGACGACGGTGTCGAATTGTTGTGGCGCGACAGGGACGACGAGAGCGCGCGGCGCGCCGGGCTGAGCCTCGACCGGATCGTGCGGGCGGGCATCGAGCTGGCCGACGCCGAGGGGCTCGACGGCCTGTCGATGCGCAAGGTCGCCGACCGGCTCGGCTTCACCACGATGTCCCTCTACCGTCACGTGCCAGGCCGCGACCAGCTCGTCGCCCTGATGCGCGACGCCGCCATCGGCGAGCACCTGAACGAAGAGCCCGCCGAAGAGCCGGCCGGCGCGGGCTGGCGCCCGAGACTCGAGGCCATGATCAGGCAGGGCTGGCGCTGCCGCCGCCGCCATCCCTGGCTCGCCGAGGTCAGAGGCACCCGCAACGTCCCGGGCCCGAACGCGGTGGCGCTCTTCGACCGCATGCTGAGCACGCTCACCGGCACCCCGCTCCACCCCCGCGAGGTGATCGCCGCCGTCAACCTGGTCGGCCGCTTCGTGGACGCCGAGGCCCTGAGCCTCGTCGAGACCCTGCGCGAGGAGCGCAGCAGCGGCGTGTCCGAGGAGGAGTGGTGGGGCGCTAGAGACTCCCTGTACGAACGCCTCCCCGCCTACCCCACGATCACCCGCCTCTGGGAGACCGGCGGCTGGGACGCCCCTGAGGACTCCTTCGAGTTCGGCCTGCGCCGCATCCTCGACGGCATCGAAGCCCTCATCCAAGAACGTGATGAAAAGCGTGACGAAACTTGCGCCGAGTGCGGCAACAAGCTGGACCCCGCCCCATCGGGCCGCCCCCGCGTCTACTGCTCCCGCGCCTGCCAGCAGCGCGCGTACCGCCGCAGAAGAACGCCTTGAAAGGACGCCTTAGAGCGAGAGCACTCGCCGCACCGCCGCCATCAGGCTGTCCCGATAGCCGCCCCCGTACAACACCACATGGACGAGCAGCGGATGCAGCTGATGCACCGGCACCCGCTCCCGCCACCCCCCGGCGAGCGGCCACTCCTCCCGATAAGCCCCCAGCACCCGATCGAGCTGCGGCAGCCCGAACAGATCGAGCATCGCGAGATCCGTCTCCCGATGCCCGCCGTGCGCCGCCGGATCGATCAGCACCCCCTGCCCACCCGACCACAACACGTTCCCGCTCCACAGATCCCCATGGATCCGGGCAGGCGGCTCGGGCGGCCCCGCCACCTCCGGCAGCCGCGCCACGGCCCGCTCGACCAGCGCGACGTCCGAGGCGGACAACCGCGCCTCCCGCAGGAACGGCAGCACCCGCCGCTCCCCGTAGAACGTCGCCCAGTCAGAGGCGTCCGCGTTGTCCATCGGCAACTCGGCGATGAACCCGGGCCACGGAGCCCCGAACCGATCGGCACCCGCCCGATGCATCCGCGCCAGCATGCGCCCGAACCGCTCGGCCGCCGCCCGATCGGGCCGCTCCTCGCGTACCCAGGCCAGCACGAGCCGATCAGGCTCAGCCTCGATCACCTCGGGCACCGCGGCGACCTCGCCCAGCCAGCGCAGCCCGGCGGCCTCCGACACCAGCACCTCGGAGGCGGGCCCGCTCTTGACGAACACCGCCCGCCCGTCGTCCAGCACGCCCCGCCGCAGCCGCCGCCCGTGCGACGTGCCGAGTTCCTCAGCGAATCTCATCGGCGATGTGCTTGGCGACGCCCTCAGCGGCCGACTCGACCAGTTGCAGCACCTCCTCGAACCCCTCACGCCCCCCGTAGTACGGATCAGGCACCTCCGCCCCTTCAGGCGCGGCGGGATCGAACGACCGGAACAACCGCACCTCCACCCCAGCAGGCGCCAGCCGCCGCAAATTGGACAGGTTGTCCCGATCCATGGCGAGCACCAGGTCGTACCGGTCGAACCAGTCCTTGGTGAACTGCCTGGCCCGGTGCGCCGACCCGTCGTAGCCGCGCAGGGTGAGGATCTCCAGCGCCCGCTCGTCCATCGGATCGCCCACGTGCCACCCGCCGGTGCCGGCGGAGTCGACCGCGACCTGCGCGCCGAGCCCGCGGTCCGCGAGCACCTTGCGCAGCACCACCTCCGCCATCGGCGACCGGCAGATGTTCCCCATGCACACCACGACCACGCGATACGTCATGCCTTCATTCTCGCCAATGATCCGAGGTGAGCCGTTCACCAAGAGGCACCTGACGGTGAACCGGTGCAGCACACCGACCCGCAGCGTTCACCGTCCGTTCATCCGCTCTCGGGAGGCGAGTCACCTTCGCTGCATAGCTTCATGGCGACTAAGGATCAAGTGGGAGGAACCCAACCGTGAAGTATGCAGGCCGGCTCGCCGCCGTCGCCGTCGTCGGCGCGCTCTCGCTCGCTGCGTGCGGCACAGACAACAACAACCCCTCGGGCAGCGGCACGACCGCCGCGACCGCCGCCGCGACCGCCGCGGGCAACGACAACGGTCTGAGCGGCTCGATCAACGCCGCAGGCTCCTCTGCCCAGGCCAACGCGATCACCGAGTGGACGAAGAACTTCACGGCCACGAACCCTGGTGTGACCCTGAACTACCAGCCCAGCGGCTCCGGCGCGGGCGTGCAGGCGTTCATCCAGGGCACGGTCGCCTTCGCCGGCTCCGACTCGGCTTTGAAGGACGACGAGCCCGCCCAGGCCGACGCGCGCTGCAAGACCGGCAAGGCCATCAACATCCCGATGGTCACCGGCCCGGTCGCGGTTGTCTACAACCTCCCCGGCGTGGACGGCCTGCAGCTGTCGCCGAAGACGCTCGTCGGGATCTTCAACAGCAAGATCACCAAGTGGGACGACCCGGCCATCAAGGCCGAGAACCCGAGCGCCCAGCTCCCGTCCACGCCCATCCAGGCCGTCCACCGCTCGGACGAGTCGGGCACCAGCGACAACTTCACCAAGTTCCTCAAGGCCACCGGCGACTGGCCGTACGAGCCCGGCAAGGCCTGGCCCGCCGAGGCCAAGGGCCAGGGCGCCAAGGGCTCCGACCAGATCGCCGCCAGCGTGAAGGACTCCGAGGGCGCGATCAGCTACGTCGAGCTCTCCTACGCCGAGAACTCCTCGCTGCAGACGGCCAAGATCGCCAACGGCGCCGGCGAGTACGTCGAGCTCACCCCGGAGAGCGCGGCCAAGACCGTCGAGACCGCCGAGGTCAAGGGCACCGGCAACGACCTCGCCCTGTCCATCGACTACGCCACCAAGACCCCGGGCGCCTACCCGATCGTCCTGGTGACGTACGAGATCACCTGCGAGAAGGGCCTGCCGGCCGACCAGCAGAAGATCGTCAAGAGCTTCCTCACCTACACCGCCAGCGACGAGGGCCAGGCGGCGCTGAAGGAGCTGGGCTACGCCCCGCTCTCGGGTGAGCTGCTCACCAAGGTCAGGGCCGCCGTCGAGGCCATCTCCTAGGCAGCCGATGACGACCGACGTACGTACCCGTGAGGGCGGACCGGACACCAGCCGGTCCGCCTCGCGGCGCAGCCTCGGTGAAGGCCCCTTCCGCTTCGCCTCCACCGCCGCCGGCGTCGTCCTGCTGGGGATCATGGCGGCCATCGCCGTGTTCCTCATCGGCGAGGCCATCCCGGCGCTCCAGGCGAACAAGGCGTCCTTCCTCACGGAGCTGACCTGGGACCCCAACGGCCAGCAGGAGTTCGGCATCGCCGCGCTGGCCTTCGGCACCGTGCTCAGCTCCGCCCTCGCGCTGGTCATCGCCACCCCGATCGCCGTCGGCGTGGCGCTGTTCATCTCGCACTACGCCCCCCGCAGGCTCGCCGCGCCGCTCGGCTACCTCATCGACCTGCTCGCCGCGGTCCCCAGCGTCGTCTACGGCCTCTGGGGCCTGGCGTTCCTGGTGCCGCTCATGCGGACGCCGTCGCAGTGGCTCAACGAGCACCTCGGCTGGTTCCCGCTGTTCGCCGGCGAGGGCGTGATCGGCGGCAAGACCATGCTCGCCGGCGGCATCGTGCTGGCCATCATGATTCTGCCGATCATCGCGGCCATCTCGCGCGAAGTGTTCCTCCAGGCGCCCAAGATGAACGAGGAGGCGGCGCTCGCGCTCGGCGCGACCCGCTGGGAGATGATCAGGATGGCCGTCCTGCCGTTCGGCCGCCCCGGCGTCATCAGCGCCGCCATGCTCGGCCTCGGCCGCGCCATGGGCGAGACCATCGCGGTCGCGCTGATCTTCCCGGCCACGTTCGACATCACCTTCGAGATCCTCACCCCGCACGCCAACAGCATCGCCGCCAACATCGCCAACGGCTTCGGCGAGGCCACCGAGATCGGCAGGGGCGCGCTGATCGCGTCCGGTCTGGTGTTGTTCCTCATCACGTTGCTGGTCAACATGGGAGCGCGCGTGGTCATCAACCGTCGCAAGGAGTACGCGAGGGCCGGTACATGACCTCGATCCAACACATCTCCACCGGCCGCCGCATCAAGGACCGGGTCGTCCAGGGCCTGGTCTACCTGGCGTTCGCGCTGGCCGTCGTGCCGCTCGTCTCCGTGCTGTGGCTGGTCATCTCCAACGGCCTGGCCCGGTTCGACCTGGAGTTCCTCACCCACTCCATGAACGGCATCGGCGCCAGGGACGCCGGCGGCGGCGCCTACCACGCCATCGTCGGCACCCTCGAACAGGTCCTGCTCGCCTCCGTCATCTCGGTCCCGATCGGCCTGTTCACCGCCATCTACCTCGTCGAGTACGGCGAGGGCGGCCGCCTCAGCCGGGCCATCAGCTTCTTCGTGGACGTCATGACCGGCATCCCCTCGGTCGTCGCCGGCCTGTTCGTCCTCGCGTTCTGGATCCTGTTCCTCGGCTTCCCCTACTCCGGCTGGGCGGGCGCGCTCGCCCTGTCCATCCTGATGATGCCGACCGTCGTCAGGTCCGCCGAGGAGATGCTGCGCCTGGTGCCTGGCGACCTGCGCGAGGCCTCGTACGCGCTGGGCGTCCCCAAGTGGCGCACCATCGTCAAGGTCGTGCTGCCGACCGCGTTCACCGGCATCGTCACCGGCGTCATGCTGGCCGTGGCCCGCGTCGCCGGCGAGACCGCGCCGCTGCTGATGACGGTGTTCTTCACCAACTCCATCAACAACGACCCGTTCAACGGGCCGCAGATGGGGCTTCCCCTCTTCGTCTTCGACCAGGCGGCCCGTCCCAACGACACCGCCATCGACCGGGCGTGGACCGGAGCCCTCACGCTGATCCTGATCGTCATGCTGCTCAACCTGGTGGCGCGTCTCATCGCCTGGTGGCGTGCGCCTGCCAAGGGCCGATAGGGGGTAACCACCACAATGTCCAAGCAGATCCAGGTATCGGGCCTCGACGCGTACTACGGATCGCACAAGGCGATCGAGGACGTGTCGATGACCATCGAGCCGCGGTCGATCACCGCGTTCATCGGGCCGTCCGGCTGCGGCAAGTCGACCTTCCTGCGCACGCTCAACCGCATGCACGAGGTCATCCCCGGCGCACGCGTGGAGGGCAAGGTGCTGCTCGACGGCGAGGACCTCTACGCCCCCACCGTCGAACCCGTCTCCGTCCGCCGCATGATCGGCATGGTCTTCCAGCGCCCGAACCCGTTCCCCACGATGTCGATCTACGAGAACGTGGCCGCCGGGCTCCGCCTCAACCGCCGCGTCAGCAAGTCCGAGACCGACGCCATCGTGGAGGAGTCGCTCAAGGGCGCCAACCTGTGGAACGAGGTCAAGGACCGCCTCAACAAGCCCGGCGCCGGCCTGTCCGGCGGGCAGCAGCAGCGGCTCTGCATCGCCCGCGCGATCGCCGTCCAGCCCGAGGTCCTGCTCATGGACGAGCCGTGCTCCGCGCTCGACCCCATTTCCACGCTGGCCATCGAGGACCTCATGGCCACGCTGAAGGACCAGTACACGATCGTCATCGTCACCCACAACATGCAGCAGGCCGCCCGGGTCAGCGACCGCACCGCCTTCTTCAACCTCGCCGAACAGGGCAAGCCCGGCAAGGTCATCGAGATGGACGAGACGTCCCGCATGTTCACCAACCCCTCACAGAAGGCCACCGAGGACTACATCACGGGGCGCTTCGGCTGATGACCCACCAGCAGGCGGCGCCCACGATGAACGGGGACACGAGGGCCAAGCCCGTACTGCTCATCGCCGACCCCGACGGCTCCGTGGTGGACGACGTCGCCACCGCCCTCGAACGCGAGGGCGTGGCCGTCACCGGGGCGCCCGACGGCGCCCAAGGGCTGCTGCAGGCCGGAGCCCTGCAGCCGGACGTGGTGCTCGTCGCGGCCACGCTGCCGGTCATCGACCCGGTCGAGTTCGTCCGCGCCGTACGCCTCGCGCGCACCGTACCCGTCCTGCTCGGCGTCGGAGAGGGGCATGCCGAGCAGGCCGTCCGCGCGCTCGCGGCCGGCGCCGCCGCCTGCGTGGCCCGGCCCTACCGGGTGCCGGAACTGCTGCCGTTCATCCAGGCCAGCTCCCCCGAGTCGCGCAAGGTGCTCACCGTCGGCTGCGTCGAGCTGGACGTCCACGCCTACCAGGTACGCGTCGCCGGCCGCGCCGTCCACCTGCCGCTACGCGAGTTCGAGCTGCTGCAGTACCTCATGCGCAACGCCGACCGCACGGTCACCCGCGATCAGATCATGCGCCACGTCTGGCACGCCGCCGCCCACACCTCGACGAACACCATCGCGGTTCACGTCAAACGTTTGCGAGCGCGCCTGGGCGACGAGGACGACCAGCTCATCCAAACGGTCCGCGGCGTCGGCTACCGCCTCGTCACCCCGACCACCTCCAAAACCCTCACCTGACAGCGAGAACCCATCACCCCGGGCACCACCGAGAACCCCGCACAGCACGCCCCGACACCCATCACCCCGGGCACCACCGAGAACCCCGCACAGCACGCCCCGATACCCATCACCCCGGGCGGGTCCGGGGGCATCGCCCAGCGCGCCCGATATCCGTTACTTCGGGCACCTTCAGGCTCTCGCTCAGCGCGCCCGGCCCCGCAGCCCGTCACCCCGGGCAGTTCCGAAAAGCCCGCATGACGCGCTCTGCGACGCCTTCGACGGTCGTTATGCCGTACTCCACGTGAGGGCTGCCCTCACTGAGCACCGCGATCGCGAAGTCCCGCCCGTCGCTCCTGATCAGCCCGACACTGGCCGTGGCCCAGCGCTTGTTGGACACCCGCTTGAGCCAGCCGTTCTTCAGCGCCACTCGCTCCCCACGGCACGCGGCGGCACTCACCCCCCAGTCCTGCCCGTCCACAACGGCGCCCATGAGACTCAGCACCCGCGCGCGATCCTTCTCCTTAAGCGGCCCCTTCTTGGAGACCAGCGCCCCCATGAGCCGCACCTGATCGTCAACGGACGTCGGAGTGATCCCCCAGCAGTACAGATCCACGCACGTCCCCGCCACCCCCCGCGTCTCCCGCAGCCCAAACGCCCTGCCCACCGCATCGAACCCCGGCACCCCGCCGATCCGCTCCCACAACCGATCGGCCGCATGGTTGTCGCTGTACCGAATCATCCGCTCAGCATCCCGCCGCACCCCGACCGGCAACGCCTTCCAGCTGGTCCCGACCAACACCCCAAGAAGTATCTGCACCTTGGCCACACTGGCGGTGATCATCCGCTCGCCCGAGTGATACCGATAACTACGCCCAGCCCCCAACTCCTTGACCATCACCGCAACCCGCCCGACCCGACCCGCAAGATACCGATCAAGCCGCTTCGAAATAGCCTTGGCCGGCACCTCCTGCCGCTCAACAACCCGCCGCCGCCCAACCACCAGTTGCCGCGCCGCCGCCTTCTCCCCTGACCCCACCCACGCACTCCCAACCCGCAGCACCGCCTGGCCTTCCACCTGTACACCCACCCGAGCATCAACCTGACGCACCCCTACATCCACTTGAGTCGCCCCAGCACCCCCCGGGCCCGGCACGGCCCTCGCCCAACTCGGCCCCCCAGCGCCCCGAACTGGCCCCGCACCCACCGACGCCACTGCACCCGTGCTCACCGGCCCCCGCTCCCCACCAGCATTGGCCGCCCTCACCTCACCAGCCACCGCCAAGGGCACAACCAACCCCACCACCCCAAAAAGCAGCCCCACCACCTTCACACAAACCCCGGCCATTCGATCATTATCACGACATCACTCCCCAACCCGCCACCCCAGGCCGTCTCCAACATCGCCGGCTCCAAGAGCCGGCATCACCGAAGAAGCCCCGACTCGCGAAGAAGACGAGCGGCCATACGAAAGACCGCGGCCCTCGAAGACCCCGCAGGCGAAAACACAGCAACCCCCGAAGAATCCCGCACAAACGACGGGACCGCAGCCTTCCAAGGAAGACCGGGAACCACGCGAAAAAGGCCCCAGCCATGCGAAGAATGACCCTGGCCGGGCGGAAAATGGCCCTCACCATGCGGAAGAAAAGGGGTCCGGACATGCGGAAAGGGCCCCAACACCCCGTAAGGCGTTGAGACCCTTCCCCAAAGATTGTCCGGCGGTGACCTACTCTCCCACACCCTCCCGA